>NZ_JBHFCS010000002.1:0-357188 GCF_044143025.1 Pseudomonas sp. TR47
CCACGCCCCCTGCCACGCCCATGGTCTCGCGCACCGGGCGCAGCATGAAGTAACCGGTGAACAGCAGGTAGAACAACGCCAGACCGCCGGCCACAGCCGGCCCCTCGCCGGGCTGGATGTTCAACCCTTGGTCCAGCCCCTTGCGCCAGCTGGCCATGGTGTCAGGCGAACTGCTCGATCAGCGCTTTCTGCTGCGCCTGGGTGAACAAAGGCTCGTGGCCGGCCTTAAGCTGATCGAGTTGGCGGTCAGGACGGCCGGTTGCCGGGATGACCGTTGTAACAGCCGGATGGCTGAAGGCGAACTTGAGGAACACTTGGGCCCAACTGCTGACTCCCGCTTCTGCGGCCCAGGCAGGCAGTGGTTTGTCCTTGACCTTGGCGAACAGACGGCCGTCATCGAATGCGCGGTTGATCAGCACCGCCACGCCCTTGTCCTGGCACAACGGCAACAACTCACTTGCCGCTTGCGGCGCGTTGACCGAATAGTTGATCTGGATGAAGTCCAGCGGTTCGCTGCGCACCAGGCGGGCGACTTCGTCATGACCGCTGTTCAGGTAATGGGTAATGCCTATGTAGCGGGTCTTGCCCTGCTGCTTGAGTTCGCGGGCATAGGGCAACTGTGTCTTCCAGTCTCGCAGGTTGTGGATCTGCAGCAGGTCGACCTTGTCAGTGCGTAGGCTTTTCAGGGTACCCGCCCATTGTGCCTCGGCGTCGGCCCGGCTGTCGGCCGCGATTTTGGTGGCGATGAAGCACTGCTGGTGCCAGCCCCCCTCCTCCAGCAATTGGCCAAGAATACGGTCTGCCCCGCCATAGTTGGGCGAGGTGTCGATGACTTTGCCGCCGCCCTCGAAAAACGCCTTCAGTACGGCCTTCAGCTGCTGGTAATCGGCCGAGCCGGCCTCGACTTCGAAACTGCCGGAGGTACCTGCGCCAATGACCGGCAAGGCCTCGCCTGTGGACGGCACCTTGCGGGTCAGCAAGCCAGTGCTGGGCGCAGCCCGCAACCAAGGGCTGCTGGCCAACAGCCCCAAAGCCGCGCTGGCGCGTAGGACATCGCGACGTGCATACATGGCAAAGCTCCCGTCATAAGTCGGAAACTTTCAAGGCTAGTCGCCCTACCCCCCGATTGCAGGTGATTCTGTTTCTGGATGTTTAGTGTTCAGGCCTTCAGCAGAAGGCTCAGGTCCAGGCCGACGTCGGTCATCGGTGGGCACCAGTAGTAACCACCCGTCAGCGGCCGGCTGAAGCGGTACAGGCCATCGATAATGCCGTCTTCCAGCCCGCTCATACGCCGCAGTTGCACTTCGAAGGCATCGAAGCTTCGACCCAAAGCGACAAACGCCAGGCCTGCGCCACGGTGGTCGGCCCAGGACACGGAGCGACGCACCATGAATGCCTCAGGTGCGAAGCTTTCCTGGGCAGTGCGCTTGACGTGGGCTGAGGCTGGCGCATCGTCGAGCTCTTCGTTATCGCTCAGGCGACGGCCCATGATGTTGTCCTGGTCTGCCTGGGGCAGCGACTTGAAGTACCCCAAGTCATGCTTCCACAACTGGAAAGCAGCAAAACTGGAGCCTGCCAGGCCCGGCTGCTCGCCCGCGACAATCGCCGCGTCGACGGCATCCTGATCAACCGGGTTTTCAGTACCGTCCTCGTAACCAGTCAGGTCATGGCCGCCACGGTGCAGGAAGCCGTCGATGCTGTCGGCCAGGCGCAGTGCCGGTGCCAAGGCCTGCTCCAACGCCTGGGCCTGCAGCAGCAGGTCACCACGCTCGTTGCCACGCAGCCACAGCCACAAGGCATGCTGGGTGCTCGGGTTTTCCACCGCTGCATCCAACTGAGGGAATGCGCGCAGGCCAGGCACTTCACGGCCCAAGGCCTTTGCCAGAGGCGCGCCTACCCCCACGATCAGGCGCTGGCCATCCACATGGGGCAGCAGCGCATCCAGGGCTGCTGGCAGTGCCTCGGGCGATTGTAGCGTGAAGAACAGGTGGCGGGCTTGGGCCGGCACCGGGGTGGCAAGCAGACCTTGCTGGAACGGCATGACAGGCGAATCCTCGGTAAAAGCGCGAATGCTACTGCGCGCAGCGGCCCGTCGCAACGCGCGATGCAGTCACTTGCCAGCTGGCATCGTGGCGCTGCCGTAACAAAAGGTTACCAAGTGGTGGCTCATTGCAATTAGCGATCGTTCAGGCCGAGCCTAGACTGGCTTGATCCCTTGCCCGAGTAGCCGCCATGACCGCCTCGCCCTTGCTTACCGCCTTCCTGCCTTTGGCCCTGGGCATCATCATGCTTGGCCTGGGTTTGTCGCTCACATTGGCCGACTTCGCTCGCGTGGTGAAGTACCCAAAGCCGGTGGTCATCGGCCTGGCCTGCCAGATTCTTCTACTGCCGTTGGTGTGTTTCCTGATCGCCAACGGTCTTGGGCTGGAAGCGGCCCTGGCGGTCGGCCTGATGCTGCTGGCCGCGTCCCCGGGCGGCACCACCGCCAACCTGTTCAGCCACCTGGCCCATGGTGACGTGGCCTTGAATATTACCCTCACCGCGGTCAACTCCCTGATCGCCATTCTGACCATGCCGTTGCTGGTCAACCTGTCGCTGATGTGGTTCATGGCGTCAGACCAGGCCATCCCGCTGCAATTTGCCAAGGTCATGCAGGTGTTCGCCATCGTCCTGCTGCCGGTTGCCCTGGGCATGATGATCCGCCGCTGGGCGCCAGGCTTTGCCTCACGCATGGAAAAGCCCATGAAACTGGTGGCAGCACTGTTTCTGGCATTCACCATTGTGCTGGCCCTGGCCAAGGATTGGCAGACCGTGGTTGCGTACGCCCCGGTGGTTGGCCTGGCTGCATTGCTGTTCAACGTGATCAGCCTGGCCGTCGGCTACTGGGTGCCGCGCCTGTTGAGCATTCCCAAGCGCCAGGCCATTGCCATCGGCATGGAGATCGGTATCCACAATGGCACACTGGCGATCGCCGTCGCCTTGAGCCCATCGCTGCTGAACAACGCCACCATGGCGGTGCCAGCGGCGCTCTATAGTCTGATCATGTTTTTCACGGCGGCGGGGTTTGGCTGGTGGGTCAGCCGTGGCCATGGCACAGTGCAGGGCGAAACTGTGAATTGACGCCTTCAGCGGCGATTGCGCCGGGCCTGTAACTGGCGTTTGAGCACCTTGAGGGGAGGTGCGTAGAAAAAGCCGAACGACACGCTGCCCGTGCGCCCCTTGACCGCATGGTGCAGGCGATGGGCACGATGCAGGTGCTTGAGGTAGCGGTTGATCGGCCGCGACTTGCGCGGCCAATGCCGATGGAAAAACCCGTCGTGGGCCAGCACGTACAATACTCCGTAACTCGCCACACCGCCGCCCACCCACTGCAACGGTGCGTGCCCGGCCTTGCCCAGGGCCACCAATACCGCAGCGATGATGCCCAGGGCCAGCAGATAGAGGTCGTTGGTTTCCAGCATGCCCAGCTGGGGCTCATGGTGCGAACGGTGCAGCCACCAGCCCCAGCCATGCATGATGTACTTGTGTGCCAGCGTGCCGACACCTTCCATGGCCACCAGAGTGCCGATCAGCACAACAAAATTGAGCAGCATGTAACGGTCCGGGGGATGACTAAAAGTGGCGCAAGGGTAACGAGTACCGGTGTTTTTTTCCATGCGGCCGTGACTTGCTGTAGGGCATTTCCTTATGAAGCCATTGTCATGTTTTCGCCCTTGACCCTGTACAAGCTGCGGCGTATGGTCCACCCGCAATTTCGCATCCCTGAACAGGAGTCCTGCATTGGACAGTAGCCCCAGTCGCTTGCGACAGGCCCACACGGCGAGCTAGTCCGGCAGCTTCCTGCCACTGTCTCGCTATTGGCCAGACGGTGGATTTCTCAGCCCCTGCAGCTTGAGCCCTCCTCGTTCCTCCTCTTGTGGTCCTGCGCATTTCTGGTTTTTAAGCCGCGCCATTTTCGTTGGCGTCAGAGCGGGCATGTGCCCGCGCAAGAGGTTCGCTATGGATTGGAAAGTATTTCTGCTGCGTGTCAGCATCGCCTTGCTGCTCGGCGCCCTGATCGGTGCCGAGCGCCAATTGCGCCAGCGCCTGACCGGGCTGCGCACCAATGCGCTGGTCAGCACTGGCGCCTGCCTGTTCGTGCTGATGACCCAGGCAGTACCGGGTATGGCCCCCACCGATGCCTCAAGGGTTGCCGCCTATGTGGTATCGGGGATCGGCTTTCTGGGGGGCGGTGTGATCATGCGCGACGGTTTCACGGTGCGCGGCCTGAACACTGCAGCCACACTGTGGTGCACGGCGGCTGTTGGTGTGCTGTGCAGCCTTGGCCTGCTGCTGGAGGCCACGCTGGGTAGCCTGGTGGTGCTGTGTGCCAACATACTGCTGCGCGATATCGCCCAACGCCTGGACCGCCAGGGCGTGGTGCCGGCCAGCGAGGCCGAACAACGCTTCGAGGTGCGCGTGGTTTGCCGTGCCGAAGATGAAATTCAGGTACGCAGCCTGATGCTGCACAGCCTGGGCGACCCGGAACTGCGCCTGCAGTCGCTGCACAGCGAAGACTTGCCCAACCCCGCGCGCCTGGAAGTACGTGCAGAGTTGCTCGGTAACCCACAGGCACCGGCACAACTGGAGCGCCTGGTCAGCCGGGTAAGCCTGGAAAAAGGCGTCAGTTCGGTACGCTGGCAGCTACAGGCACAAGTCATGGCCACCGATTGAGCGCGTCCTGGCTTAGTTACCGGCACTCATCGCCATGCCACCGGCAACGGCATAGCCATCGCGCCCTTGGCGCTTGGCCTGGTACAACGCCCCGTCAGCCGCAGACATCAGGCTTTCGGGGCTGCTTGCGTCCACTGCCGGATGCCCCACAGCAATCCCGGCACTGGCAGATACACGGCCTAGCGGGCTGCCGGCATGCTCGATCATCAGGCGGCGCAACAGTTGCAGAATTTCTGCGACCACCTGTTCGGCGCCCTGTACGTCAGTGTCAGGAAGTAAAACCGTGAACTCCTCGCCACCGTACCGCACCGCCAGATCCGCCGGGCGCTTCAACACCTGCTGCAGCAATTCGGCAAAGCGGCGCAAGCATTGATCCCCCGCAGGGTGGCCATAGCGGTCGTTGTACAGCTTGAAGAAATCAAGATCGACCATCACCAGCGCCACCGCATGCCCCAGCCGCCGAGCCCGGCGGATTTCCGCATCCAGCACCGCATCCAGCCTGCGGCGGTTGCCCAGCCCGGTCAGGCTGTCGGTCAGGGCCAGCGACCTGAGGGTCTGGTGGGCCTGGTGCAGCGCCCTTTCGATAGCGATCCGCTCACGCAATTGGCGCAATACCACCCAGCCGAAGCCACTCAATCCAACCAGCAAAAGCAGCAGGATCGCGGCTGACTTGATGACATCGTGCCGCCAGGGCGCAATGATCGACTCACGCGACAAGCCCGCCTCTACCACCAATGGATATCGCGCCAGGGCGCGATAGGCGTACAGGCGGGGCGTACCATCAACGACCGCCACCGCTTCAACCAGCCCTTCGCTCGCATGAGGCAGGTGATGTCGGAAGACTTCGCTGTTTGCCAGGCTGTGGCCGACTACGTGTTCCACGAACGGCCGCCGTACCAGGATGGTGCCGTCTCGCTTGGCCAGCACCAGGGCGCCTCGCTCGTCGATCTTGAAATCACCGTAATAGCGCACGAACCAGTCCACCTTGATGGTGCCAAGCAACACCCCGGCAAAGCTGCCATCGCGATTCTCCAGCCTGCGCGAGATTGGAATGATCAGGTCACCGGTGGAGCGGCTGCGTACCACCGAACCGATACGCACCTCACGGTCAGTGTGGGCCTGGTGGTAAGCGAAGTAGTCACGGTCGGCATTGTTGGCCTTTGCGGGGATGGAAGCCTGGTCGGTGACGATCCAGCTGCCATCGGGCCCGTACACGAACAAACCGTGCAGTTGCGGCATGATCGTTTTCTGTTGTGCCAACAGGGCGTGCAAGCGTGTGCGATCGAGATGATCGAAACCATCGCCTTCAAGGCGCTCCGCCAGCACAGCGGTAATCGCGTCCACTTGGCGAATGGCATCTTCGGCGTGCTGCGCCGTAGCCCTGGCCAGGTTGCTGACCATGTTTTCGGCATTGGTGAAAGCTTGCCTGTAGTCGCGCCAGATCCGCCACCCTTCGATAGACACGAAGGTCAGCAGCACAACCGCCATGAACGACAGCACCAGGCGAAACAGCGCCACGGCGCGCCCTTCACCGGTTACGGTGAATAGCCCGTCTTCGTCGTGCTTACCGGCCGCACCCATGGAAGTCCTTGCCCTCAAGCGTTTGCCGCCTGTCACTATAGATCACTGCTGCTTTCGCGTACCCAGTTCGATCCATGCCGGTGCATGGTCGCTGGGCTTGGGCTCGTTGCGCACCCACGCGTCTACGCCGCCGGCCTTTAGGTGCGAAGCGATGTCCGGGCTGAGCAACAGGTGGTCGATACGCAATCCGGCATTGCGTGCCCAGTGATTACGGAAGTAGTCCCAAAAGGTGTAGATGCGCTCATCGGGATACAGCTGGCGAATGGCATCGGTCCAGCCCTGCTCGAGCAAGGCCTGGTAGCAGTTGCGGGACTCGGGTTGAAGCAAAGCATCCTTGAGCCAGGATTTGGGGTTGTAGATGTCGAAGTCAGTCGGCACGACATTGAAATCACCGGCCAGCACAGTAGGATGGCCACGGCCCAGCAAGTCGCGCGCATGCGCTACCAGGCATTCGAACCAGCGCAGTTTGTACTCGAATTTCGGCCCCGGTTGCGGGTTGCCATTAGGCAGGTACAGGCAACCTACCAGCACGCCTTGTACCGCGGCTTCCAGATAGCGGCTCTGGCTGTCACCTTCCATGCCTGGCAGGCCGCGCCGGACTTCCAGCGGCTGGCAGTCGCGCGCCAGGATGGCCACCCCGTTCCACGAGGGCTGCCCCATGTACAGGCAGCCATAGCCTGCCGCTTCGATGGCCTCACGGGGAAACTTCGTGTCGGCTGCCTTGAGCTCCTGAAGGCAGGCGACATCGGGCTTTTCCCGCTCCAGCCAGGCGAGCAGCGCCGGCAGCCGGCTGCCGATGCCGTTGATGTTGAACGTGGCGATGCGCAATGGCTTCATGTGCCAGGGTCATCCACATGGCTTTGTACCGCCTCCTGCAGCGCCCCCACATGGGCCTCGTCTGCCAGAGACTTGAGGGCCAGCCAGTCATCCCAGTCGATGGCCCCGTCATCGCGCAGCGCTTGGGCGGTGCGCAGCAGTTCGTGATGATAGGCATCCGGGGACTCGCGGCGGTAGCTGCCATCGTCATATTGCGCGTACCAGGCCTCAAGTTCGGGAATGCTGCGTTCGATGCTCATGCCCTGCTCCTTCGCGGCAACCTTTGAATGTGTGAGCGCAACTGCTGCGCATCGTTCAACCTTGGGGTCGCGGTGGTCACCTTGCCTGACAAAAAGGCCTGAAAAAAATTAAACCTATACCCACGCCCCAGGCTCAACCGTACGCGACACTGAGGTCGCGCCACCGATAGCAAGGAGTGAAACATGAGCAATCTGTTCATAAAACGCGCAGGTCTGTCGCTGGTGCTGGGCATGGCATCGCTGCAGGCACTGGCGGCTTCCTCCGATGACTTCGTCGATGCAGCCACAGAGGCTGGTATCGCCGAGGTGGTCACCGGTAATCTGGCCCTGGAAAAGAGCCAGAACGCCGACATCAAGACCTTCGCCCAGCATGTGGTCACCGATCACACCAAAGCCAACCAGCAACTCGGCGACATCGCCCGCAAGCTGGACATCAGCGTGCCCGATGAAGCGGCGCTGACCGACAAGGTCAAGAAAATGATCCTCGAATGGCGCGAGGAGTCGTTCGACAAGTCCTATGTCAACAACCAGGTCGATGCCCACGAAAAAACCGTGGAGCTGTTCAAGAAGGAAGCCGCATCGTCTGACAAGCCGGAACTGAAGGCTTTCGCCAGTGAAACCCTGCCAACGCTCGAGAAGCACCTGGAGCAGGCCAAAGCGCTCCAGGCCAAGCATGGCAAGTGATCGGAGGACACACATGACTAACGATACTTTGCGTAGCGAAATACTGACGCGTCTGCTGCACGCCCACCCACAGGGCTTGGGCAAGGAAGTGCTGGACAATTACCGCGGTGAAAATGCCGTTGCCGATGCACTCAAGACGCTGCAGGAACATGGCCTGATCCACGATGGCAGCGTAACGGTCGACAGTAACCAGCAGTTCAGCGTCAGCTATCCGATCAAGCTTTCTGCTGCGGGTGTCGAGGCTGCCAAGCGGGTGGAAGGCTAACCAACTCTAGCGCCCCATCTTTCGATCCTTTGAGCGTGCGTTGCGGGAGCCGGCTTGCCGAAACCCGCAACGCTTCTTTTAGCGTGTGGTTTGACCCTCCCGAAGCACCTTCAGCGCTTCATCGCGCCTGAGCAGTTCCTCTTCCAGAAACTGCAATTGCCTGCCCTGCTCTGCACAAAGCGCACGTTTGTCTTCCAGGCTTTGGCCCTGCGCCTGCAATTGCCTGCGCATTTCGTCACTGGCCCCCTGCGCTTGCGCCAGGATCGTGCGCAAGCCCTGGATCTGCGTATCACGCTGCTCCAGCAATTCGTCCAGCGCCTTGCGCTCGCTGCTGGCCTGGCGGTGCTCGCCAAGCAATCGTTCGTTGTCCCGATGCAGGCGCGTCAGTTCATCCTGCTTGACGATCATGCCTTGTTGAAGCTGGCGCAGTTCGAGCTGCAACTGTTGCACCTGTGCCTCATGGCGACGCAGGTCCTGCTCGCGCTGCTCGCGGCTGGCGCTTCGGTAATGTTCCAGAGCATCCCTTGCATGCTGATGTTTTTCTTCCAGCGAGCGCACCTGTTCGTCCTTGTCGGCCAAACGCAGCTGCAGTTCACCCAGCGACTGGTTCAGGCTGGCGCCACGCAATTGCTCGGCTTGCAGCGTGCTCTGGGTGGCACTGAGCCGCTCCGACTCGGCGGCCAGCGCTGCGGCCTGGATCTGTTGTTGCTGATGCGCTGCGGCCAACGCCTGCTGAGCCAGTTGCAGCTGGCTCTGGAGCTGCTCCTGTTGCTCTTTGAAGGTCGCTTCAATTTGTTCGATACGCGCATCGGCCTCTTCCTGAAGCTGCTCTGCCAGCTGCGCGACCAGCTTGGCCAGTGTATCGCTCAGTGCCGGCGCGCCTTGAAGCGCCGCAGGCTTTTGGCCTTCCAGCTCTTTCAGGTAACGATGAATGGTGGTTTTGGAGCCCGTATTGCCCAGTTCGATACGTACAGCATCGATGCTGGGGTACTCGCCCCGGGCTATCAGCACTTGCCTTGCCTGCTGCACTACCGCCTTGTTTATTCCGCCCCGGGCCATGATTGCTCCTACTATTTCATGTCATGGTACGTACCATGTATTTACGTATGAATTTTGTCTTTTTTAAGACGCTGACTCAAGGTATTTCTAAGGCGTAATAATCACGGCTTATCGCATGAGAGGGAGTGCGAAGCGGGTTTTAAGTGGGCTGGCGCTGAACTGGCAGTACGAAAGGTGCTGAAAAGTGATTCCTGAAGGTGCCTTGAAGTTGGATAGCGCTTGAGTCCACCATGGACAAAACGGCTATCTGCCAAATCAAGTACCCACGCCCGGCTCAAGATGAACATCGAAAACTACAAGGCAATCGCCGACAGCATCGCGCTGCTGCTCTTCCCCCACGCCGAAGTGATCGTCCACGAGGTACAAAGTCAGACGGTCGTGCACATCGCCAATAATTTTTCCAAACGCAAGATTGGCGATGACTCGGCACTGGACCTGGAGCTGGGCGATTTTCGCAACGCCGCCAAGCTCGGCCCTTACGAAAAGCTCAACTGGAACGGCCAAAAGATCCGCTCCATTACCACGGTGCTTTACAACCAGAACGGTGAAGCCGAACACCTGCTTTGCATCAACCTGAATTTCTCGGTACTGGAACAGGCACGCGAGGCGCTGGATGCGTTTTTCCAGATAAGCCGCCTGGTGCCGCAGCCCGATGCGCTGTTCAAGGATGACTGGCAGGAACGCATCAATACCTTCCTGCACGCTTGGCTGAAGGAGCGCAACTTGTCGCTGCGAACGCTGAAGATGAAAGAAAAGCGCGCGTTGGTGGAGGCGCTGCATACCGAAGGGGCATTCGAGGGGCGCAGCGGGGCGGACTATGTCGCCAATGTGCTGAGCATGGGCCGAGCGACTGTTTACAAGTACCTCAAGGAACTGAGGGACCACCCCGCCTGAATGAATGGTCAGCGCTTGTCGTTTATGGATATTGAGTCTATTGTGGAGCGCAAATCTACGAATGGACACTGCCACGATGCCTGCCGATGCCACGAACCTGTCTTCCCTCTACCAAGCGATCGCTGATGCACACCAGGCACTGCGCCCTGAGGTGAATGTCACCCCGCTCAATTTCAGCGTCGGGCTTTCGGCAATGACCGAATGCAGCGTGTATCTGAAATGCGAGCACCTGCAACACACAGGTTCGTTCAAATTCCGCGGTGCCAGTAACAAGCTTCGCCTGCTGCCAGCCGAGCAGCGCAAACTGGGCGTCATCACGGCCTCCTCCGGCAACCATGGGCAAGCGCTTGCGCTTGCTGGCAAGGTGATGGGAGTGCCAGTCACCGTTTACACCACCACTTCGGCGTCTGCCTACAAGCTGGGTGCAATTCGCGCGCTCGGCGCCGAAGTGGTAAGCCTCGACCTGGACCCTTTGGGTGTGGAACTGGAAGCGGCGCGCCAGGCTGCCCTCCAAGGCAAGCCTTTTGTATCGCCTTACAACGACCTTGAAGTGATCGCCGGCCAAGGCACCATCGGGATGGAGCTCTTTGAGCAGGCACCGGACCTGGACGCAGTGTTCGTGGCGGTCGGCGGCGGCGGCATGGTTTCGGGTATCGGCGCGGCACTGCGGGCTCTCAACCCGGGCATCGAGATCATTGGCTGCTGGCCGGCGAATGCCCCTACCCTGCAGCGCTCGCTCGAAGCCGGGGAAATCATCGACATGCAAGAGCAGGACACGATCTCCGACGGCACAGCCGGTGGGGTCGAGCCAGGCTGCATCACCTTCCCCCTCTGCCAGACGCTGCTGTCGCGTACCGTGCTGGTCAGCGAAGAAGAGATAAAGGCGGCGATGCGCGATGTCGCCAACCATGAGCGCTGGATCATCGAGGGTGCTGCCGGTGTGGCGGTGGCCGGCATGCAGAAGATGGCCAAGGCATACCGCGGCAAGCGCGTCGCGGTCGTCATTTGCGGTCGCAACATCGTGCTCGATAAATTCCTCGAGGCTGTTCAATGAAAGTGTTCAGCAAGCAACAGATCACCGCCCGGCTCGATATGGAGCTGGCAGTGCAATGCCTGGAGCAAGGTTTCATCGCGTTCTCCCAAGGCAAGGTCCAGGTGCCACCGGTACAGGCATTCGCTTTCCCCCAGGCCAACGGTGACTGCTGTATCAAGTCAGCGCATGTCGAGGGTAGCGCCACGTTCACGGTGAAGCTGTCGACCGGCTTTTACGACAATCCATCAAAGGGGCTGCCAAGCAACGATGGCTTGATGCTGGTGGCCTCGGCCAGTACCGGGCAACCCCTTGCCTTGTTGCAGGATGAGGGCTGGCTGACCTGCATCCGCACTGCGCTGGCCGGGCGCATCGCCGCCCGCCTGCTGGCCCCTGCCACCGTGAAAGCGATTGGTATTCTGGGCACCGGCACCCAAGCGCGCATGCAGCTGGAGCAACTGGGTGCAGTCACCCCCTGTCGCAGCGTGGTGGTGTGGGGGCGCGGTGATGCTGAACTGGCTGCCTACAAAGCCTTCGCCAACGGCCTGGGTTATGAGGTGCGGGTAACGCGTAACGCCGAAGAGGTTGCACGCGCCGCCAACCTGATCGTCTGCGCAACACCTTCACGTGAGCCGCTGTTGCAGCGTGAATGGCTGCAACCTGGCACCCATATCACCGCCGTTGGCGCCGATGCGCCGGGCAAGCAGGAGCTCGACCCCGCGCTGGTTGCACGGGCCGACCTTATCATCGTCGACTCCCTCTACCAGTGCAGCCAGTACGGCGAAGTCTCCCATGCGCTGAAGGCCGGCCTGATCAAGGAGCAGCAACTGGCCGAGCTTGGTGCCCTGCTTGAGGGCCGCGCCACCGGCCGTGAGCATGACGAACAGATCACGCTGGCCGACCTGACCGGGGTTGCCGTGCAGGACGCGCAGATCTCAAGCTGCGTGTTGGCGTCCCTCACCGCGGGTTGATGTACGTAGCCGATCCCGGTCAATCATGGCTCCGTCACCTGGGCCTTCCTGGAGGCCGGCTTGAGCGAGGATTTCTTCTCTTGCACCACGATGTAGAACTCCTCGCCGTGCTTGACGGCGCCGTACAGCACCGCCTTTTCGATCAGCTCGCTGCCGCGCAGGTGGCGTAGCATCATCGGGTCCTTGCGCAGGTCACGGTACAGCGCCAGGCACAGCAGCACCATGATCACCACAAACGGCAAGGCCACGACGATGGTCAGGTTCTGCAGGCCTGTAAGCGCCTCCCCGGGGTTACCGGGGTCACCCAGCGCGAGCATGATGGCCGCGACGGTGCCGGTCAGTGCCCCCCAGAAAATCACTGTCGCACGGGACGGTTGCGTGGTGCCGTGCTCGGACAAGGTACCCATCACCAGCGATGCTGCATCGGCCCCGGAGACGAAGAAGATCGCCACCAGGATCATGACCAGCACCGAAGTGCCCCAAGCCCAGGGGTAGCTGTCGAGCAACTGATACAGGGCATGGTTGCTGTTCACTGCACCGTCGATGAGAGCGAAACTGCCTTCGCGCAGTGCATCGATGCCGGCGCCGCCGAAAACGCTGAACCACACCAGGCTGACCAGGCCTGGTACCAGCAACACGCCGCTGACGAACTGGCGGATGCTGCGCCCGCGGCTGATGCGAGCGATGAACATGCCGACAAAGGGCGTCCAGGAAATCCACCAGGCCCAGTAGAACACGGTCCAGCCGGCCAGCCAGCTGTCCATCGCATCACCGCCACTGGCGCTGGTACGCGCCATCATCTCGGGCAGTAACTTGATGTAGACCCCGATCGATGTTGGCAACAGGTTGAGCATCAACAGCGTCGGCCCTACCAGGAAGACGAACAGCGCCAGTGCCAAGGCCAGCACCATGTTGGTATTGGACAGCCACTGAATACCTTTGCCGATGCCGGACACGGCCGAAGCGACGAAGGCAATGGTCAGCAAGGTGATGATGGCGATGTAGAACAGCTTGCCCGGGTGATCGATCCAGCCGTTGTATTCCAGCCCACCCGCAATCTGCAGGGCGCCGAGCCCCAGCGAAGCCGCTGAACCGAACAGGGTGGCGAAGATGGCCATCATGTCGATCACCCGCCCGACAGGGCCGTTGGCATGCTTGCCGATCAAGGGCCGGAACGCGGTGGAAATCAACTGCGAGCGGCCACGGCGGAACGTGCCATAAGCGATTGCCAGGCCGACGATGGCGTACATCGCCCAAGGGTGCAGCGACCAGTGGAACAGCGTGGTCGCCATCGCCACCTGCAGTGCCTCGTCAGATTGGCCAGCGGCAGTGCCGGGCGGTGGTGAAACGTAGTGTGACAGCGGTTCGGCGACGCCGAAGAACATCAGGCCGATGCCCATGCCCGCGCTGAACATCATGGCAACCCAGGAGACCGTGCGAAATTCCGGTGCTTCGCCGTCGCGCCCCAGCGGGATTCTGCCGTAGCGGCTGGCAGCCAGCCACAGCACGAAGATGACGAACACGGTAGAGGTCAGGACGAAAAACCAGCCGAAGTTGACGATGACCCAGGATTGCGCAGAGGTAGCGCTCGCGGCGAGGCTGGCTTGGTTGACAACACCCCAGGTGATGAAGGCGATCGCCAGCAGGCTGGTGACGCCGAACACCGTCCAGTCGAGCTTGCCTTCAAGGTGGCGGTCCTGCCTGGCCTCAGCAGTCTTGGACGGGTCGGTGACGCCGAGCGGCGGTGTTTCAACGTTCTCTTGCGTTGCCATCGATGGGCCCTTTTCAGTTTTGCTGCAGGCTTTTGTTGTTGTAATTGCTAGCGATGCCTGCGCAATAACCGGGGCGGCCGCGCTGAAGGCCCCGTGATTATCCTGTGACCGAAACAGTAGCCCCTATTCCAGGACCGTCCTGGCACATCCTCTGAACGACCTGCCGGTCACATTGTGCCGGCCCCGATTGAACCGGCACAAAACCTGAACTGGCTCAGGCAGCCCCATCCAGCCCCATCTGCCAGAAGTCGGCCTCCAGCCGCGAAGCCTGGCCAAAAATTGCCGCCAGTTCCACGAACCGTTGCTCGGTCATGCTGCGCGCTGCCAGTTCATCAAGGTGCTTGCGTGCTGCGGATGCCACGCTCTGGTAACCCTCGCCGGCGTATTCGCCAATCCACTCACGGTAAGGGTGATCACTCAGGTCACCGATGTGCGCAGCCAGCGTGCGGCCGATTTCGGCGTAGCCGATCACGCAGGGCGCCAACGCCACATGCAGTTCGAGCAGGTCACCGGCGGCGCCGCAATCAAGCACGTAACGGGTGTAGGCGACCGTGGCCTGGTGCTCCGGCGCGGCCTCGATATCGGCCTGCGACAACCCCCAGCGGGCACACAGGCGCAGGTGCAGTTCGGTTTCGTCGAGGATGGCAGCCAGGCCAGCCTGAGCCGCGCGGATGTCGGCCGGCAGCCTGCTTTTATAAGCAGCAAGCGCCCAGGCACGGGCGAACTGGATGAGGAACAGGTAGTCCTGCACCAGGTAAGTCCGGAACGCGTCTTCGCTCAAAGTGCCCTCACCCATCTGCCGAACGAAGGCGTGGTCTACATAGCTCGACCACTGGGGCGCAGTGGCGGCCTTCAGGCGCTCGAAGATATCCATGCTCAGGCCTTTTGATCGTAGATGGCGTCGAAGAAGGCCAGCTCAAGCGCCACGGTGCGCTGGTAGAAGTCACTGGCCAGTGCCGGCTCCTGCGGGCCTACGCGGTCCAGTTCGGCCTGGAGGAAGGCGACGAAGTCCTGGAATGCCGCGTTGTCATGCAGGGTGATCCACTCGGCGTGGACGAAGTTGTCCGGCATTGGTTTTGGTGCCTTCAGCGCCCAATCCAGATACAGGCCTTCGGCAACGTTGAGCACTGCCAGCGCCGCCGCATAGGAACGGGTCGCTGCGGCTTCGCGCAGGATGGCCTTGAAGCCTGCGGTCGGCACGGTGTCCTTGAGTTCGGCGCGCTGCTGCGGGCTTACATCCAGCGCCTGGAAGGCACGCAGGAAATAGGTATTTTCATCGCTACTGATCATCCCGGCAAAACGGCCGAAACGCAGGCGTGCCTCGAAGGTATCGGCAGTGGCGATGGCGGCGCCGAGCAAGGTCAGGAAGCTGTCGAGAAAACGGTGGTCCTGTACCAGGTAGCGGACCATGACCGGGTCCGCCACACTGCCGTTGCACAGTTCAGTGACGAAGCGGTGGCCGACTGCAGCCGACCAGGTCGCCTCGTTCTGGCGGCGCAAGGTTTGGGAAAAACGTTCAGTCATGATGCTGCCCTCCATAGGGTGACAGCGAGGCCGTTACGGTGGGGCATGGAGCGGCCTCGCAGTGAGGCCGGCAAAAAGGCAGGTCGGCAGTCCCATCCCTTCGCCGGCATGATCCGGATCAGGTTCTAAGGGTCACCGCGCTGCAATGCCAGCGGTTTCTCAGCCCGTTGCCGGGCTCCCCTTGGTGGTGAGCAGGTATACCGCACCTTCAAGGGCATTGTCACGAGGCAAAACGCCTGGGCTGGAGCCATTCTGGCTCGCACAGTCAGCCCGAATGGCTTGGCTGCAAACGCCAACGCGCAACAGGGAAAATCATAGAGGCCAATAGCCACCAGTCATTAGCCTGTCATTTTACTGTCGTATTTTCGGGCTTCACCCAGGGTCGGGAATACCAGTCGTGATACGCCGTTTTCTCTCGTCAGCAGGCCTTCTGCGCCTTTTGATCCTGATGCTCTGCGCAGCCACCCTGACCTTTCTCTGGGGGTTGCACTTCAGCCAGAAGACCGCCGCACGCCAGGATGCGCTGACGGCCAAGGCGGCCGAGCACCAGAACCTCGCCAACATTGTCGCTGAAAGCCTGCGCCAACTGGTCGATCGTGCCCAGGCCGTAGGCCGTGTCACCCAGGACGACATGAAAATGATGCGCCAAGGCAGCCTGAGCCTGGCCCGGGTGCTGGCCGAAGACCCGGTATTCAAACGCATGAGCCTGTATGACAGGCACGGTCAATTGTTGTCAGCGAGCCATACCGATGAAGCTCCCCACCTGCCGGAAGAGTGGTTGCAGCAGCTGAAGCTGCACGTCGCGCATTACGGCTTCAAACCCTTCCTGCCACGCGTCGAACCGGGCTTCACCCCGCCCGCCATGCCGAGCTGGCGCCTGCCCTTCCTCTTGCCGCTGCCCAATGTACCAGGCCGAGAAATCGACAACATTCTGGTAGTGCAGCTCGACATTGGCTATCTCGCCGTGCTGTTCCAGCACATCGACCTGGGCGATACCGGGCTGATGCGCCTGCAGCAGGACGATGGCCAGGAACGCTTGCGTATCGATACCAGCGGTGTGGTCGTGGCCGGCGACGATTTCGAACCCGGCCTGCCAGCACCGGGCAGCGAGACGGGCCGGCTGGTGCAATTTGCCGCAGGCCACTCGTTTCAGAGCCTTTACCGCCGTATCGACGAGCGCGGTTTCAGCATCATCGTCAGCCAGCGCATCGACGAAATCCTCGCGGCCTCTGCCCTGGCGTATTCGCGCCAGTTCTGGCTGAACCTGAGCATGACCCTGATGATCCTTGCCAGCCTGGCCTGGACCTTGCGCCTGCTGCGCAAGCGCCAGGAAGCCTTCAGTGCCCTTGAGCACGCACAACAGG
The DNA here is from genome assembly GCF_044143025.1 of Pseudomonas sp. TR47. Taxonomy (NCBI): domain Bacteria; kingdom Pseudomonadati; phylum Pseudomonadota; class Gammaproteobacteria; order Pseudomonadales; family Pseudomonadaceae; genus Pseudomonas; species Pseudomonas sp. TR47. The sequence continues at coordinate 16,934 of NZ_JBHFCS010000002.1, forward strand.
TCAACCAGCAACTGATCGGGCGCCTGGAAGACGAACACCGGCGTAGCAGCCATGCAGCCGCCACCGACCATCTCAGCGGGTTGCATAACCGCCGCCAGTTCGTCGAAATAGCAGGCCTTGCACTGACCCACCAACGTGGCAAGCGCCGGCTGATGGCGATCCTGTTCATCGACATGGACCGTTTCAAGTCGATCAACGATTCGCTCGGCCACAAGATCGGCGACTTGCTGCTGCAGGCCGTGGCCGGGCGCATCCAGCGCCTGCTTGAGCCTGGTGATGAGGCCTCGCGCTTCGGGGGAGACGAATTCGTGGTGCTGCTGGCCGGTGAGCGCAGCGAGGAGCAGATCAATGTTTGGGTACGCGAACTGGTGCTGAAACTGTCGGCTACCTACGCCCTCGATGGCCAGGAAGTCAATACCAGCCCCAGCGTGGGCGTCAGCATCTGCCCGCGCGACGGTCAGGACATCGACAGCCTGATCCGCTGTGCCGATGCGGCCATGTATTCGGCCAAGCAGGCCGGGCGCGCCCAGTACCGCTTCTTCGACCCATCGTTGAACCTCTCCGACATCCAGGCCTTTGCCCTGGAACAGGCTTTTGGCTGCGCCTTGACCGAGCGCCAGTTCGTGCTGCACTACCAGCCGCAGATTCGCCTGGATACCCAGCGCGTGCTGGGGTACGAAGCCTTGGTACGCTGGGAGCACCCGGAATTCGGCCTGCTCTACCCGGACCGTTTCATAGACCTGGCCGAGCGCAGTGGCTTCATCATCGAACTGGGCTGGGAAGTATTGCGCCTGGCCTGCGAAGAACTGGCGCGCTGGGATGCTCACGGTCGCGATAACCGCCTTGCGGTGAATGTGTCGGCATTGCAGCTGCGCCAAGGCGATTTCAGTACCCGCCTGCTGGCCAAGCTGCAGCTCTACGGCATCGCCCCGCAACAATTGGAGCTGGAGATAACCGAGACCACCATTCTCGACCCTGAAGGAACGGCTGTCGGTCACCTGCACCGTTTGCGCGCAGCAGGTCTGGGCATCAGCCTTGACGATTTTGGCCGCGGCTACGCCGGCTTCGCCCACCTGCAATCACTGCCACTGAGCAAGCTCAAGATAGACCGCTCGCTGATCGCACCGTTGTCCAACAGCTACGACGACAGCCCGTTCGTCTCATCAACCATCATTCTGGCCAAGCGCTTGGGCCTGGAGGTTGTCGCAGAAGGCGTAGAAACCCGCGAACAGGTGGTGTGCCTGAAACTCGCCGGCTGCGATATCGCCCAGGGCTACCACTTCAGCCGACCGTTGTCGCCGGCCCAACTGCGCGACTACCCACCCTTCAACAACAGGGAGGAAAAGCCATGCGTGCTCTGACGGCCCTCGCCGGCCTGTTGTTTGCCCAGTTGCTGGCAACCAGCGTGCTGGCCGACTGCACGCCCCACAGCTTGCGCCTGGCCGTCATTCCGATCAAAAGCAGCGAAGACATGATGCGCGAGCATCAAGTGTTGCTGCAACGACTGAGCCACGCAGCGGGGGTGCCGGTGGAACTGGTGATCGCCGCGTCCTACGAAAGCGTGGTCGATGCCATCGTTTCCGGCGGTGCCGACATCGCCCGCCTCGGCCCTGCGTCCTATTTGCTTGCCCAACGCCGCGACCCACGTATAGAACCCTTTGCCACCTTCACCTTGAGTGGCGGGCCTTACACCGCTGCAGGCAGCCATTACCAGGCACTGCTGCTGACCCGGGCCGGCAGCCTTGAGGGGGTCGAGCCTTTGCGTGGCAAGCGTGTGGCCCTCAGCGACCCGGCCAGCACCTCAGGCAGCCTGGTGCCCAGCGTCGAATTTGCAGGCCAGGTGGGGGCGCCATTGCAACAGTTCTTTGGCTCGCTGGTGTATGCCGGTACTCATGACAAAGCGCTGGACGCGTTGCTGCAGGGCCGTGTCGATGCCGCGTTCGTTGCAAGCGAGCGGGCCGATGCCTATCTGGCCCGGCATGGGTTGGCACCAGACAGGCTCACGGTGCAGTGGCGGTCGCAGCCGATCTACTACGACCCATACGTGTTCAGGGCCCGCCTGTGCCCGGCCCTGAAAAGCCGAATCCGCAAGGCGATGCTGGATGACCCCGAAGCCCTGGCGGCCTTCGTTACCGCCCAGGGTGCCAGTGGGCTGGTGCCGGTGAGCCAGGCCCAGTACGCGCCGCTGCGCCAGATGATGGATGCCGCGATACCGCGCTGAGTCAGAGGACAGATCAGTCATTAGGGTTTATTGTGTCGGCAACACACGCTGACACCCCCTCACATGACTGACATCGAGCGCTACGTCCGCGCCGCCACCCGTGACAACACCCGGCGCAGTTATCAGGCTGCCATCGAGCATTTCGAAGCCCACTGGGGCGGGTTTCTCCCGGCCACTGCCGACAGCATTGCCCGCTACCTGGCCGATCACGCCGGGCAGCATGCGGTCAGCACCCTGCGCCAGCGCCTTGCGGCCCTCAGCCAATGGCACATCAGCCAAGGCTTCCCCGACCCGACCAAGGCACCGCTGGTACGCCAGGTACTGCGCGGTATCCGCACCTTGCACCCGACGCCGCCGAAACAGGCCGCACCGCTGCTGTTGCAGCACCTGCAGACGGCTGTCGAGCGTTTTGAAGAAGAGGCCAGGCTGGCCCACGAGCAGCATGACCTGCCAGCACTGCGCCGCGCCCGGCGTGACACTGCACTGTTGCTGCTGGGCTTCTGGCGTGGGTTTCGCGGTGACGAACTGGCGCGCCTGCGCGTGGAGCACATCAAGGCCGAAGCCGGCGTGGGTATTAGCCTGTTCCTGCCGCGCAGCAAAGGTGACCGTGAAGCGCTTGGCGTACAGCACCGCACCCCGGCACTCAAGGCGCTGTGCCCGGTCGCAGCCTACCTGCAGTGGCTCGAAGTGGCGGGCATTGCCCACGGCCCGGTGTTTCGCAAGCTCGACCGCTGGGGCAACCTGAGCGACACAGCGCTCAACAGCAACAGCCTGGCCGGCCTGTTGCGGCGCATGCTCGAACGGGCCGGCGTGCCGGCGGCGCTGTACACCGGCCACTCCCTGCGCCGCGGTTTTGCCACCTGGGCCACGGCCAACGGCTGGGAGTTGAAGTCGCTGATGAGTTACGTGGGCTGGAAGGATGCCAAATCGGCGTTGCGCTATATCGACTCGGCTCAGCGTTTTGGCGAACTGGCCGTATTACCGGCCAGCCAGGGGCAAGTGCTCATTCCTTGAACGCATAGCGGGGAATGCCGCCCACTTCCGGGCGAATCGCATACAGGTCGCCAGCGTCCGGGTAGTGGCGCAGTTCAGTCGGCGACATGCCGACCCGTGCCGTGGTGATGTACAGCGTACTCATACCATCGCCACCGAAACAGCAACTGGTCGGGCGCGGCACCGGCATCACCACCTGTTCGGTCAAATGGCCGTCGCGGTCATAGCGCAGCAGGCAGCTGCCATTGAACTGACACACCCATAACCCGCCTTCACGATCCAGCGCGATACCGTCAGGGCGCCCCAGTTCGGCAGGCGTCTCGGCGAACAGGCTGACTTGCTCCAGGCGCCCTTCGGGCAGATACTCGGCGCGGTAGATCGAGCGTGCAGCGGAGTCGACGAAGAACACGGTCTGGCCATCGGCCGACCAGGCAATGCCATTGGGCAGCGCCATGCCGTCATGGATCACCACATCGTGCAGTTCGCCGTCGAAACGCAGCAGCGCACCGGTCTTGCCACTTGGCCCCTCATCCATCAGCCCGGTGACGAAGCGCCCCTGCGGGTCGCAGGTACCGTCGTTGAAGCGGTAACTCGGGCGGTGATGCACCGGCGCCGAGTACTGGCGCACCTTGCAAGACGACATATCCAGAATGGCAACGCTGGCATCTTCGGTGAAGATCAGGTTGCCCTGGTCGGTCAGTGCCAAGGCACCGATACGTGCAGCGGATTCATAGAGGTTCTCGACCTCGCCATCCGGTAGCAGCCGGTGAATCCGCCCGCCGGTGATATCGACGAAATACAACGCGCCCGTGCGCGCGTCCCACACAGGGCTTTCACCCAGGTCGGCACGGGTGTTGGCGACCTTGGTCGGCACGTAGTGACATTCCTTGATGAGGCTCCAGCGTTCGGCCACTTCGCCCAGGCTGGAAGCCTCTACCCGCGCCAGGTCACGCGGGTAGCTCACCCCGCTGTTCTCGCTGAAACGCGTGGCGGTGAACTGGCCATTGCTGGCACGCAGGATGTACCCGGTATCCCGGCAAAGCGGGCTGGCCAGGTACAGAACGCCCGGTGTCACCCATTGCGGCTTGAGCTCTTCCGGCGGCTGGGTCACGCCCCACATCCGGGTTTTGGCCACCGGCGAGACCGCATTGACCAGGATGCCGTGTTCCAGCCCTTCCATGCTCAAGGCGTTCATGATGCCCACCTGGGCCATCTTGCCCGCCGAGTAGGCGACCAGGCCTGGCTGGGCATAGCGTTGATACATGGCGCGGTCCGAGGTGGTGAGGACTATGCGTGGTGCCTCGGCTTGCTTGAGGTGCTTCCAGGCATGCTTGGCGAGCCACACCGGGGCGTGCACGCTGATGCCCAGTGCGCGATCGAGAAACGCCTGTTCCTGTGTCTCGATGCCTTGGTAATCGACCCAACCGGCGTTGTGGATGAGAATATCCAGCGCGCCGAAATGCGCGATGGCCAGCTCCACCAGTTCGCGGCATTCTTCTTCGTTTTCCAGGTGGCCGACATGAGCGACCACATCGAAACCCTGGCCCCGCAGGGTTTCGAGTGCGACGCTGACCGCCGCCGGGTTCTGACCTTCGCCCGAGCGGTCAGTGCCCAGGTCGCTGATGACTACCCGCGCTCCCCGCGCGGCCAGCGCCATGGCGTAATCCAGGCCCAGGCCCTGGGCGGCACCGGTGACGATGGCGACTTTATCTTTGAATGGGTCTGTGCTTGGCATTGTAGAGCCCTTCCGATTCTCCTTTTTTACGATAACAATAAAAAAATCAATGACTTAATATTAAAAGCATGCAACTTTGATATCTGCTGGATATCACCTGAGACCCGCCACCTTCCGATGCACCCCGACCGTCAGTGTCAAGCCCGGATGAGCCGTTTACAGCAGAGGCTTTGTCGCCGCGATGCCACGCACTATCATGGCCGCCTTGCAGGGTCGGCCGCCGGAGAACGCTTTCCCGGCCCCCGTTCGACTCGATGAAGGAACGTAGAATGATCGAGACACGTTTGCTCAGGCAGTTCATTGCCGTGGCCGAGGAGCTGCACTTTCACAAGGCAGCCATCCGCCTGCACATGGCACAGCCGCCCCTGAGCCAGGCGATCAACCGACTCGAAGAGAAGCTGGGCTTCAGCCTGTTCCTGCGCAACAAGCGCGGGGTCAAGCTCACTGCCGCAGGCATGGCCTTCCTGGAGACCGCCTACCGTACCCTCAAGGAGCTGGAACAAGGCATCGAATACGCCCGCAATGTGTCCGAGGGCATCTGCGGCAAGCTGACCATCACCGCCATTTCCATCGCTTACTACGAGTCGCTGCTCAATACCCTGAAGAAATTCCGCGAAATCTACCCGAACGTGCGGCTGACCATTCGCGAAATGCCTTCGGCCTCCCAGGCCAAGGCATTGATGGCCGGTGAAGCGGACATCGGTTTCATGCGCAAGCTGCCGATGCCCCCAGACACCATCGAATCGAGATTGCTGCTCAACGAGCAGATCGTCATGGCGCTGCCCGCCAGCCACGCCAAGGTGCATCAACCTGTGGTCGACCTGCGGGATTTTGCCGAAGAGGACTTCGTCTTCACCCCGCAAGCGCTTGGCAGCGGTTACCACAGCCAGTTGATTGCGCTGTGCGAATCGGCAGGCTTCTACCCCAAGGTGGTGCAGGAAGCGGCGCAGATCCATACCCTGATCGGGCTGGTGGCCTGCGGTTTCGGCGTTGCCCTGGTGCCTGAATCGATTGCCTACTCGACGCTGCGCGAGCGCGTGCAGTTTCGCCCTCTGCGGCCTATCAAGGACCAGCCCACGCCGACCATGGGGCTGTACATGAACTGGAACATACAGAACGCCTCCCCAGCCCTGGGCAGTTTCATATCCATGCTCGACCTGGGGGCGCCACGGCGGTTTGTCGATACCATCCAGCAACCGTTGATTCTGGATGGCAGCGACAAGCACGAACTACACCGCTAGGCGGTATTCGCGCAGCCAGGCATCCAGTGCCAGAGCGGTCTCCAGGTTGTTACGGCGCAACTGTGAATTGAAATACCCCTCGGGCTGGCGCAGCTCAGCGCCCAGCCGAACACGGTCGATCACCTGGAACACCGGGCTGCCCGCCTGCGCCAGCAGGTGCCGGGCCCGCTCACGCAGGAACCGTTCATAGGCAAGGTTCGCCGAAGTCGGATAAGGGCTCTTGCGTCGCTGCAGTACGGCCGCTGGCAGGATATCGGCGCAGGCCTGCTTGAGCAGCCACTTCTCCACACCATCCTTGCCCTTGATCGACCACGGCACGTTGTACACGTACTCGACCAGCTCATGGTCGGTGAACGGCACGCGCACTTCCAGGCTGGCGGCCATGCTCAGGCGGTCCTTGCGGTCGAGCAGAATCGGCAGCCATCGCTGCAGGTGCATGTGGCAGATTTCACGCATGCGCCGCTCTTGCGGGCTGTCGCCCGGCAAGTGCTCGACGCTGTCCAGCGCCTGGTGATAGCAACCGTCCTGGTAACTGGCAAAGTCGCACAGCCTGTTAAAGTCCGGGTTGATCAGCTCGGGCTGCAGCAACTGCATGCGCGAAAGCCACGGGAAACGCTGCGCCGCCAGCGCCTGCGGGTCGCGGAACCAGGCGTAGCCGCCAAACACTTCATCGGCTGCCTCGCCGGAAATGGCCACTGTTGAATGGCGGCCGATGGCCTTGAACAGCAAGTACAACGAGGTGTCCACATCGCCGAAGGTGGCCGCCGAATCGTTGGCCCGGTACACCGCGCTGCGCGCAGGGTCGGCCACCAGTTCGCCGTTGTCGATGAGGATGGTCTGGTGGTGGCTGCCAATGTGTTCGGCAGCTGCCAGCGCGTAGGGCTGATCGCGTTCCGGGCGGAAGGTGTCGCTCTGGAACTGCTCGGCCTGGCCAACGAAATCCACCGAGAACGAATTGACCCTGCCCCCCTGCTCCGCCGTCAGGCGCTGTTGCGCCATGGCCGTGAGGATGGTCGAGTCCAGCCCGCCGGAGAGCAGCGAACAGACCGGCACATCGGCGTGCAACTGCTCGCCCAGCGCTTTGCCAAGTAGCGCTCGGGTGCGCGCCACGGTGCTGGGCAGGTCATCCTGGTGCTCGCGCCGCTGCAACTGCCAGTAGCGGCTGAGTTTGGGGCGCCCGTTTGGGCGCCAGGACAAGCGATGCCCCGGCGGCAGTTCGCTGACCCCACGCAAGGCCGTGCGCGCCGTGCCGCGCGACAGGCTCAGCGCGTCCACCAGCCCGACCACATCCAGCGCACTGGCGAACTCCGGGTGCGCCAGGATTGCCTTGATTTCCGAACCGAACAGCAGCCCCTGCTGGTGGTGGGCGTAGTACAGCGGCTTGACCCCCAGCCGGTCACGCACCAGCAGGAAGTGGCCGTCGCGCCCGTCGAACACGGCGAAGGCGAACATGCCGCTCAGGTGCTCACAGCACTGTTCGCCCCATTCCAGGTAAGCGTGCAGCACCACTTCGGTGTCGCTGCGGGTATGGAACTGGTGGCCCGCCTTGCGCAGGCGCTCACGCAGAGCGTCGTGGTTGTAGACCTCGCCGGTGTAGATCAGCGCGACTTCCTCGCCACTGGCGCAGCGGTAGGTCATCGGCTGTACGCCACCGCTGAGGTCGATGATCGCCAGCCGCCGGTGGCCCAGCAGGGCATTACGATGCTGCCAGCTGCCACTGGCATCCGGCCCGCGCAGTGCCAGCGTATCGGTCATGGCGCCGATAACCTCGCCAGCTTGGGTCAGGTTGCGGGTGTAGTCCACCCAGCCTGTGATTGCGCACATGCTGTGCTCCTTACACCTGAAGACGACGGGTTGGAAGCAGGCCGGTCAGGGCCTGCAGGCGCTTGGCGATACCCAGCAACTGCCGCTCGCTGTCACGCCGGCCCATGATCTGCACGGCCAGCGGCGCCTTGCCGTCGGCACTCAGGCAAATCGGCACGGTAATGGCCGGCAGGCCGCTGAAACTGGCCAGCGGGGTGAAGCTGATCTTCTGCTCATAACCTTCGTCTGCGGGCGAAGGGATGGTCGAGTCCCCTGGCTGCGGGTTGCGCCGGTCGAATGGCCGGTTGGGGTCCATGGGGAATACCACGAAATCCACTTGGGCGTTGTCGAACCAGGCGTCGATACCCGAACGGATCTTGTCCATGCGCTGGTGGATGCGCCGGTAGTCAGCGTCGCTGACGCCCTCACCCACTTTCAGGGCGCTGAGTGTCGACCAATGCAGCTCGCAGTCGAAGCGCCGGGCCCAGGCAGCCGAGGCCAGCCACGCATCCCGTGCGCACAGCTGCCAGGCGTCGCCACGGCAGGCCCACAGGTCCGGCATGGCAACCTCAGCGGGCGCCATGCCCAGGTCTGCCAGTGCGCTGCGTGCCTGGCCCAGCATGTCGAGCATGGCCGCACTGGTCAGCGCCGGGTCCAGCGCGTGCTCCAGCATGGCGACCCGATAGTGCTCTTTGAGTGGCTGTTGCTGGCCGAGCAGTGGCTCCAGGCCCAGCAACGGGAACAGTAGGTCGAGGTCATCGGCGCTGCGGGCGACCCAGCCCAGTGCGTCCATGCGCGGTGATAACGGAAACACCCCGGCCAGGCTCTCGGCCTTCTGGGTCATGCGCAGGCCGACCATGCCGCAGTGCGAGGCAGGCCAGCGCACCGAGCCGAGCACATCGGTGCCCAACGAGATATCGCACAGCCCCGCTGCCACCGACACCGCCGAACCTGTGCTGGAGCCAGACGGATCGATGGTCGGGAAATGTGGGTTACGACAGCCGGCGCCAAAGGCAATGTTCAGCTCGGTAGTGGCGACCTTGCAGGTCAGCGCGATGCGCGGGTCAAGGAAGGCCAGCGCCTCGGCGCTGCGCTGCGGGTAGTGGCGGTAGCTGCGCAGGCCCAGACGGGTCGGCAAACCTTGCACGTCGACAGTGTCCTTCACGCCCAGGCGGTACCACGGTGCCTCGACCTCACGGGTGCTGGTCAGGCAACGGTAGTGGCTGTCGGCATGCACGGACCATTGTGCGTACTGCGCTGCCCAGTCCGCTGCCAGGGCGGGGCTGCGCTGCAGCAGTTCATGGCGTTTGCGCAGGCTCAGGCCGAGGTATTCGGGCTGCACACGGCCGTGGGTGGCGTTAGCGCCGCAGTTGCTGAGGTAGTGGGCGATGGCATCTTGAGTGTCAACGTGGTTCATGGGTGTATTCCTTGACAGAAGTGGAAGCCGCCCACGGCAGAGGCTTGCCGGTGGCGGATAAAGGCAGCTCGGTGACACGGCGTACTGCAACCGGCCATGGATGGCCCGGCGATAGTTGGCGCAATGCCTCCAGTACCACGTGCTCGGTGAGGGTGTCGCAGCTGTACAACACCTCGAACGCTTCGCCGCGCAGCGCATCGGCCACAGCAACGCAGGCCAGCGCCGGGCAATCCAGGCGCTGAGCAAGGTCACTGGCCAGACGGGCCAGGTCGACGCGCAGCCCATTGACCTTGATCAGGCTGCTGGCCCTGCCCAGCCACTGGAAGCGCTGTGCGTCCAGCGCCAGTACCTGGTCATCGCAGCAATGCGTGGCTGCGGCGTGCGCCTGGCACGGCTGGCGGGCGATGCGCGGGCTGGCCACGTTCAGCGCACAGGGCTGGCCCGGGGGGCTGAGCAGTGTCACATCGCTCAGCAGCGTCCAGGGCTGCTCTGCATCACTGTGCGCATCCAGCGCGCGGTAAGCCATGGCGCCGGTTTCGGTGGAACCGAGCAGTTCGACGAAACGCACCTGTGGCCCGGCATGGCGCTGCACCGTGGCCAGAGCCCCCGGCGGCAGCAACGAGGCGCTGTGCACCACCAGTACCGCACGCTGGGCGCTCAGCCGGGCCAGCAGCGCCGGCAGCACGCGCCAGGTACTGGCAATGGCGAGAATCACGCACGGCCCGTCGCCATCGAGCGCTGGCAGGCGCTGCTGCTCCAGCGAACAAGGGTGCAGCTGCGCGTTCAAAACCCGCGCACCGACCTGGCCAAGGATCATGCCGTAGCTGTGGCTGACTGGCGCAAACGAGAATATCTCCCGTGCATCGGGCGCCCAACGGCCGAGAATCAGCGTTGCCTCGCGCTCCATCTGCACCTGGCTGCGCAGCCATTGCCGGGGCGCACCGGTTGAGCCGGAGGTGGTAAACAGATGCTCGGCGCTCACTCGGTGGCCTGCAGGGTCAGTTGGTCTTCCAGTTTTTGCCCGACGAATTGCTCCATCTTTTCCAGGGTTTCGAACCAGAAGCGCACATCATCGCTGAGGTAGTCCACTTCGATGGCGAAGCAGCCTTCGATGGCGGTGATCACTTCCACAGCCATGAGGCTGTCGAAGCGTTCGCCGAGAAAGTCACGAAAACTGTCGCGTTTATCGATGGCGTCGACGTGCTCGCCAAGCAGCTGGCCGAGGGTGTGGCGGATACGCTGTTCAATGCTGAGGTCGTTCACGAGCCGGTCTTTCCTTGTTGATGGGCAGCGTTGGTCAATTCCGCTCCGGCACTGAAGAACACGTGCTCGGGCAGGATCGGGTCGAAGTGCAGGTAGATGAAGGCATTCGGGTAATGCGTGCGCAGGCAGCCGTGCAGGCCTTCAGCCAGCGCCTGGTGAGCCTGCCGGTCGCGGGCCTGTGACAGGGTGATGCGCACATGGAACTGCGCCGGTGCACCGTCGCGGTCGGCAACGGGCATCGGCATGCCGGCGCTGAACACACTGGCCTCAGGTAACGGGTTGAAGAACACCATGCAATGGGCGGTGTCGGCGCCCAGTTGCTTGAGCTGGCGGGTAAAGGCCAGCGCCAGGCGCTTGCGCTCCAGCGCTTGCAGCGGTGCACAGCAAACAGTGAGGGTGGGCATGGCGGCTCCTTACGACAGCTGCAAGCTGGGCAGTTGCTGGCGCTGGCCTTGGGCGAAGGCGTCAAGCAGGCGGCCCAGGCAGGTGGACAGCGCATCGACCCCTTGCAGGAACAAAGGCGACCAGGCATGGCCGGCAGCGCCGCGCACCTTGTCGAGGAAAAAGCGCAGGTGGGCAAGGTCCACCGGCAGGCCCAGGTCGGCAGCCAGTGCCACGGCCTGGTAGGTGCTGAGCAGGTCAGGAATGCGCTGCCCCTGGTTGGCGAAGCCGCCCTGGCGCACTTTGTGCGCAGCCAGTAACCGGGCGGCAGCCTCAGTGACGTCGTTGCCGATATGGGCCAGGCAGGCCAGTGCCTGCAAACCGGCGCGCAATGACACTTCGCCACGGGGGAACGATGCGTAGCCATGGGCCTGCCGGCAGCTGACGACGTAGCGTTCGATGGCCGCGAGGTCTACGCCGCTGTCATCGCCCAATTGCCGCAAGATCGACACGGCCGATGCGGTGGACACCATGTCCGAGCCGCGCCCCTCCCAGAAACCGAAGCCGCCGTCAGGGTTCTGCAGCGAGGCCAGCCAGCGGCCGATCGCCTGGCGGGGCCCTGGCTGGCCAGCGAAGGCACCTGCTGCAAGGCCCCAATTGGTGCAACGCACCTCGGCACCACGGCCTGGCATGTACATGATCCCAGGCTCGTTGGGCATCTGGCAGCCTTCGATCCAGCGCAGGACCGCATCGCGCGGCTGCTGCGCCAGGCTATCGCCCAGCACGGCAGCCGCGGTGGTCAGCACGTCGGCGGCGGTATCGGCCCGGCGATACGAATAGCCGCCCTGGGGCATCGACAACGTGGCGATGAACGCTGCCACGCCATCGGCCAGGTGCGCCACCGGCTCTCCCAGTGCTTTTAGCGAACCCAGTGCGCAGAACGCCGCCCAGACATCCTCACCGTCATAACCCGCCCAGCGCACGAAGGCACCGGTCGGGCCGCGCAAGGCATCGATCCATTCAGCGCAGCGCTTACGGTCCAGCGGTTGCGCCTGCAATGCCGCAAGGCTGGCGGTGGCGCGATAGGTCGCCCACAGGCACGGCACAGCCGCCGCTTCGCTGAAGCGGAAGCCACCGCAATCCATCTGCTGTGCCTGCAGCCAGCCGATCAGGCGTGGCAGGTTCCATTGCGGCGCCGGCAAGCCCTGGCGAGCCAGCGCTCGCGCAGCCATCACGCCGTAGAAGCAGGCACGGGTGTCGGCCAGGTTGCGTCGGGCGAAATCCGCCGACCAGCTCAGGCCACCATTGGCACACTGCAACCCCTCGAGCCAGGCATACAGGGGCTCGGTGTCCCGCACCTGGCCATGGCACACTTCGATCAAGGTGCGCAGCGCATAGTGGCTGGCCCACACGTCCGCCGTCTGGCCCGGGCACATGGCATAGGCGTCGCCATCGAACAGCGTAGCGATCCAGGCCGCTGTTTCGTCGCACCGTTCAACGCCAACGCCCAGGTCGTGCAGGGTTTCGGTGCAATAAAACGTGGCCCAGGCATCGGAGGGCATCCCCTTGCTCCAGGCAAAGCCGCCATCGCGGTTGCGCCGAGACAGGATGTAGGCCTGTAATACCGGTACATCAACCTGCTCAAGGCGCCCAACCCAGGCCAGGCTGCGTATGGCCGCATAGGTGCACCACAAGTCCGGTTGGCCGTTGCCCAGGCCCTGCCCCAGAGGGAATCGTGGCGGCGTCATTGCTGGCCACCGACAAAGCGCAGGTTGGTCTTCTTCCAGCTCTTTTGCGACCCGCCACTCTTGTTCAGCGCCGACAGGTTGTTGACGAACAGTACGCGGCTCCAGCGCAGCCCCATGTGCTGCTCGCAGCGCTCCAGCAACTGCGCTTGCAGGCGCGCTTCCTGGCTGCTGTCCCAGACGACGTCACGCTCGAGGATAAGCGCGGCGCTGTCAGCCTGGCGGTCCACTTCGATGACATAACCTGTGGCATCGCAACTGCCGTACACCACCTCCTCGACTGCGCGGATCTCAAGGCCTACGCCAGCCACGCGGACGCTATCGCTGTCACGCCCATTGATCAGCAAGGCCGGGCTGACCTGGCCTGGCTGCCAAGGCGAGGTGATGGTCACGCTGTCACCGGTGTCCAGACGCAACAGCGGGCGTGCATACAGGTTGAGCGGCGTAACGACGAGGCGGCCCGTGAGCCCCTCGGCCGGGGTGACCAGCTTGCCGTCGGGCAACAGCAGTTCGAAATAGTTGGTGGCAGTGGCCAGGCGCATCTGCAGGTCCTGGCCCACTGCGGCCAACGTGCCGGTTTCGGTACTGCCGTAGCTGGCATCGAAAACATCGCATTGCCACCAGCGCGCCAGGCGTTCGCGCAACGGCTGGGTGTTGACCTCGCCAAGCAGCATGATCGAGCGCACCGACTCGGCGAAGCTGTGCAGCAATCCGCGCTGTTTCAGGTAGCGGGTCAGTTGCACCAGCACACCCGGGGCAATGAACAGGACCGTAGGCCGATACGTGTCGAAGGTGTTGCACACCCGCTCCCAGTCGGTAATACCGGTGGTGAAGGGATAGAGGCGCACGTGGGAAACGTCCAGGTACTCGCAGACGTTGGCGATCAGGTCACCTACCGGCACGATGTCCGATGGCATCAGGTTGGCCACCCGCGAACCCGGGCGCAGCACTGCCCGCCAATAGCTGGCGACACTGACAGCATTCCAGATGATGTCTTCTTTCAAACGCGGGGTCGGGGTCGGCTCGCCAGTCGTGCCGGTGGTGGCGTAATACTTGGCCGCCTCGCCCAGTTCCACCGTGCAGAACTCGAGCGGCTGGCCTTTGAGCAATGCCTTGGCGGTTACAGGCAACTGCTGGAAGGCCGGGAAACTGTAAGGACCTATGTTTGCGTAATGGGCGCTGTGTTGTGCTCGCGTCCAAATTGCTTGCAACTTGCGTTCATAAAATGCGGCGTCGGGGACATGCCCCGCCTGCAGCTGAAGCTCGCGTTCCGCGGCCTTCAGCACGCCGTAATCCTGGTCGCTGTGAACTAACATCGACTCGCCCTCTCGAATAAACAGCGCAGAGAATTGGCGAGCGTCCGGCTCAAGTAAAATACTTATTTGAAACCGCCGGTGATAGTCACGAGGTATTATTCAGCAACTTCAGCGGGTAAAACCTGATCAGCAAGTGCGATTTTTCCGAGCGCTATTCATTCCTCGCGCCGTGGATCCGGTGGGATATCAGACAAAGATGTTTTGGGTATTTCCGGGGCATGCCACGGGCTTTTTTCAGCAACCTTGAGACCGAGCGCCGCACACGCGGCGCATCGCCATGGGTTTGCCGCAGACGCTTCAGCGCCCGTTGGCGCAACGCCATACCCGCGCAACATCACTGGCCCGGGCCCGCAACAAGTGCGCGGCATCGGCGCAGGCCTGCTCCAGGGTCATCGGCCCGCTGGCCAGGGCGAATGCCGCATCGATACCGTGCGCATACAGCTGCTGATAGCCTTCACCCAAGGTGCCCGCCAGCACCACCACCGGCACCCCATGGCGCTTGGCGACACGCGCCACCCCCATCGGCGTCTTGCCCCGCAGGGTCTGGGCATCGAAGCGGCCCTCACCGGTAATCATAAGGTCGGCACCTTTCACCAACGCATCGAGGCCGGCCAACTCCGCCACCACTTCCACGCCCGGGCGGAACTGCGCCCCCATGAAGGCTTTGGCCGCGAACCCCATGCCGCCGGCCGCACCACACCCTGGCTGTTCCCGAACATCTTGGCCCAGCACCTGCGCACAATGGTCGGCAAAGTGGCCCAGCGCTTTGTCCAGGGCCTGGACCTGCTCGGGGCTGGCACCCTTTTGTGGCCCGAAGATCGCCGAAGCACCATTGGGCCCACACAGGGGATTGTCGACGTCGGCCGCCACTTCGACCTGAACCTGCGCCAGGCGCGGGTCAAGGCCGCTGGCATCGATACGTGCCAGCCCGGCCAGGGCCAGGCCGCCCTCTTCCAGTGGCTGGCCATCGGTGTCCAGCAAACGCAGGCCAAGGGCACGCAGCATGCCGCTGCCGCCATCGTTGGTAGCACTGCCGCCGATTGCCAGGACGATGCGCTGTGCCCCTGCGCTGAGCGCGGCGTCGATCAGTTCGCCGGTGCCCCAGGTGCTGCTGCGGCAGGCATCACGCTGCGCACTTGGCACCAGTTGGATACCACTGGCCTGGGCCATCTCGATGATCGCTGTGCGGCTTTCGGCCAGCCAGCCCCAACCGGCCTGCACCCGCTGGCCGAGCGGCCCGCGAACGGTCTGCCGGCGCAGTTCGCCGTGGCTGGCAGCGACAATCGCCTGCATGGTGCCTTCGCCACCATCGGCCATGGGGCACTCGAGCAGCTCAGCGGTCGGCAGCGCCTCTGCCAGGCCGGCGGCGATGGCACGGGCGACACCGGCAGCATCAAGGCTGTCCTTGAACGAATCGGGGGCGATGACGATTTTCATGGGGATTCTCCTGTCCAGATGGCCGCATGCTGACAGTTGTCCGGCGTCGGGGCCTCGGTCGGATGCACAAACCGGCCGACAGGTTGTTTGGGCAAATGCCTTTTTGCCCAGGTCAATCCGCTGGCAACAGCTGCAACCCCAGATACAGG
This sequence comes from Pseudomonas sp. TR47, assembly GCF_044143025.1. Classification (NCBI taxonomy): domain Bacteria; kingdom Pseudomonadati; phylum Pseudomonadota; class Gammaproteobacteria; order Pseudomonadales; family Pseudomonadaceae; genus Pseudomonas; species Pseudomonas sp. TR47. Next base: position 32,635 of record NZ_JBHFCS010000002.1, read on the forward strand.
CTCAACATGCCCTCCAGGCGCAACGGGTCGACCTCGCCCAGCTCGGCAATGCGCTCCAGGCGGTAGCGCAGGCTGTTGCGGTGAATCCCCAGGGCATCGGCGCAGGCCTGGCTCTGGCCATCATGCGCGCACCAGGCACGCAGGGTGGCGAGCAACTGCCCGCTGGCATCCTTGGCACGCACGCGGTGCAGCGGCTCAAGCAGCTCATCCAGCGCATCTTCATTGCGGTGGCGCCACAACAACGCCGGCAGACGGTAACGCGCAAGGCTCAACAACTGCTCGCCTGGCAACACTTCGCGGCCATAGGCGAGCAGGTCACGAACCCGCCGGTAACCGCGGCGCAACTGCTCAAGGCTCTGCGCCGGGCTACCCAGCGCCATGCGCTGGATCTGCCAGCCGCTGCGCTGCACGCGCTCGAGCAGGCGCTCCTCATCCAGCACCACCCCGGCCGGGCGGCACCACAGCAAGGAATCGCGTGCCGGGCTCACGCACCAACTGTCCGGGTAACGGCTCATCAACCAGCCAGCCAGCCAAGGCCTCGGCCGCCGGGCCGGCACGCAGTTCGAACAAACACGGCACCCGTGGCAACTGCGGCTTCAGGCCCAGTTGCTGCGCTTCGTCCAGCAGCCGCGGCGAGTCGCCCGTACCACCGAGCAGCAACGCCAGCAGGTCATCACAACGCTGGCGCCGCCATTGCTGTTCAACCTGCAAATGGCGCTGGGCCAGCAGCATTTCGGCGGTCATGCGCACCAGCTCGCCGTAGGTGCGCAGTTGCTGTGGGTCACCCGTCAGCCCCAGCACGCCGATCAGCCGCCCATCGAGCATCAGCGGCAGGTTGACCCCCGGCTGCACGCCTTTGAGACACTTGGCGGCGTCTGCATCCAGCTCGACGATCCGGCCATTGGCCAATACCAGCTGCGCACCTTCGTGGCGGGTGTTGATGCGCCCTGGCTCACCACTGCCCAGGATAAGCCCCTGGCTGTCCATGACATTGACATTGCACGGCAGAATGGCCATTGCCCGATCGACAATATCCTGCGCCAGGTCATGGTCCAGTTCGAACATTCGGTGGTCCTTGAGGGTATTGGGTTGGTCGCGAGCAGGCGCGGCACAGGCTACCTTGGCGCAAGAAGCCCGATCATGGCACACGGCTCTATCGCTGACCAAGGCCGAACACGCCCCTCATGAAGCATGGCGCTCCTTCCGGCCGTCAGATCACTGCATCACCCTGTCATCCCAGGCGTCAAATGGTTCCAAGGCCCCCTTTGGAGAATATTCATGACTCAGCACGCCGTGGCTCGCCTCGAGCAACTCGACCCCAAGCGCCCCCTTCGCGTACAAGCCGGCAGCGAAGAAGTGATCCTGATTCGCAGTGCCGGGCAGGTCCGCGCCTATCAGGCCAATTGCCCGCACGCCGGAGCGCCGCTGGAAGAGGGCGTGGTATGCAACGGCCTGCTGGTCTGCCCCTGGCACAAGGCCGCTTTCGCCGTTGACGAAGGCGTGGTCTGCGAGCCGCCGGCCCTGGCAGACCTGCGCCGTTACCGCGCATGGGTCAAGGATGGCGAAATCTGGGTCGATGACCAGCCTCTGCCGCATCCCGAGCCACCGCGTCACAGCGATGCGCGCTGCTTCGTCGTCATCGGCGCCGGTGCCGCAGGCTCGGCGGCGGTTGCCACGCTGCTGGCCCATGGGTTCGGCGGTCGCCTGGTGTGGCTCGACCAGGAGCGGCAACCGGCGTATGACCGTACTGCGCTGAGCAAATTCGTGATTGCCGGCGAAATGCCGCCTGACGAAGTGCCAGCGCTGCTTGAAGCTGACCAGTTGCGCACAGGCCAACTGGAGCGGCGCTCGGGCAAGGTGCGCCTGCTGGATGCCAAAAAGCGCCAGATCACCCTCGCCGACGGCCAGCGTATCGATTATGACGCAGCCTTATTGGCCACTGGCGGCAAGCCGCAACGCCCTGACCTGCCCGGTGCAAGCCTGGCAGGCATCGTGACGCTGCGCTCGCGCGAAGATGCGGCGCGCCTGCTCGATGCCGCCGAACCCGGCCAGCCCGTGGTGATCGTCGGTGACGGGTTCATCGGCCTGGAGGCCGCATCGGCATTGCACACGTACGGCGCACAGGTCCACGTGGTGACCCGCCACGAGGTTCCGTTACGCATGCAGTTGGGTGAACGCATTGGCCGCTCGATTCGTGCGCTGCATGAGCGCGAGGGCGTGATGTTCCATGGCCCGACCGACGTCGAGCGGTTCATCGGTGCGCAACACGTCGAAGCCGTGCTGCTGAGCAATGGCGATAAGATCGAAACATCACTGGTCTTGCTCGGCACCGGCGTCACGCCGGCCACTGCCTTCGTGCAGGGCGTGCAATTGGCCGAGGACCACTCCATAGCGGTCGACGCCGAGCTGCAGGCCGCCGACCGGCTGTGGGCGGCCGGTGATATCGCGACCTTCCCCCTCACCGGCCGCCCGGTGCGCATCGAGCACTGGCGCCTGGCCCAGCAACACGGTGTCATAGCTGCCGCCAACATGCTGGGCGAGCAACGCCGGTATGAAGACGTGCCGTTCTTCTGGACTTATCAGCATGGGCGTACCTATGAAGTACTGGGGCATGCGCGCGACTGGGACCGCATCGAGTTTGTCGGGGCGCCGGAGCAAGGCGATTTCATTGCCTTGCAATGTGCAGGTGAGCGGGTGGAGGCTGTGATCGCCAAAGGCTATTCGGATGCCATGGCGCAGTTGTCGCAGCGTATGAAGCGGTCACTGAGCCTGGCTCAGGCGCTTGAGTTGATCGGCTGAACGCATTCGCCCCGCACCAGGCCGGCTGCCGATCATGCAAAAATCAGCTATGGTTTTCTCCACCTCAAATAACAAGAATTTCGTGGAGCGCCCATGGCCGCGCACACCGCCTCACCCCATGCCAGTGAGCTGGCCGCATTCGTCGATTGCCATTTCGCCGAACGTGGCCTGATGCCCGAGCCTGTGATCGCCGAATCCTGGTACCGCAGCATCAACCAGCATCACCTGGACCCTGAACTGCGTCACGTCGACAATATCCTCAGCGCCGCCGAAATCCGCCAGCACCAGGCCCAGCATGAGGCCTACCTGGCCATCGCCAGCCAGGGTGTCAGCGGCCTGGCGCGGCGCGTTGTGGATGCAGGCTTCGCCGTGCTGCTCAGTGACGCCGAGGGTATTACCCTCGATTCCCGCTTGCCGGCCGACCCGCAACGCTATACCCGTTCCGGGCTGATCGTTGGCGCGCGCTGGGACGAGTCGGTGGCCGGCACCAACGGCATCGGCACCGCTCTGGCTAGCCGGCAGGCCCTGACCATCCACCGTCAGGAGCACTTCCTGGCAGCCAACGCCCGCCTGAGCTGCTCGGTGTCGCCGATCTTCGATGCCCACAATCAACTGCTCGGTTGCCTGAATGCCACCTGCCTGTACAACGACGGTCCCAAGCAAGCACAGCACCTGACCTTGCAGTTGGTGACCCTGTACGCACGGCTGATCGAGAACAGCCATTTCCGCGAGCGCTTTCGCGACCGCCTGACCCTGGCGCTGAAACCGCGTGACGAGTTCTCGGACCTGGCGGCCGAGCAGTTGCTTGCGCTGGATGAAGGTGGCCGGGTGATCGGTGCCAATCGGGCGGCCTTCCTTGCGCACAGCGGCAAGTTGCTGGGGGCGCCTGTCGAGCAACTGCTGCACGCCGATATCGACCAACTGCTCGACCTCACCCGTGGCGGCGCCCGCGGTACCCAGTTGCGCGCCCATGCTCAAGCGCTTTTGCTGGACGTCGGCCTGCGCGTCCCCGCCGGCTATCGCCCGCTGCCGGCTGTACCGCCGATGCCCGCACGGGCTCGCCACCCCGGCCTCGAACAATTGGCAGGCCAGGACGCGCAACTGCAACAAAGCGTGCGTCGGCTGCGCAAGGTGCTGGACAAGGACATCGCCATCCTCCTCGACGGCGAAACCGGTACCGGCAAGGAAGCTTTCGCCCGCGCCCTGCACCAGGCCAGCCAGCGCCATGCCAAGCCGTTTGTGGCGCTCAATTGCGCAGCGATACCCGAGTCATTGATCGAAAGCGAACTGTTCGGCTACCGCGCCGGCAGTTTCACAGGTGCCAGCCGCAAAGGCATGAAGGGCAAGCTGGAGCACGCCAATGGCGGCACGCTGTTTCTCGATGAAATCGGTGATATGCCTGCACACCTGCAAACGCGCCTGCTACGGGTGCTGGCCGAACGTGAACTGGTACCACTGGGTGCAGAAACGCCAGTGGCGCTTGATATCCAGGTGATATCGGCGACGCACCAGGACCTGCAGGCCATGATTGGCGAAAAGCGTTTTCGCGAAGACCTTTACTATCGCCTGTGCGGGATGCGCATGAGGTTACCGGCCCTGCGTGAGCGCAGCGACCGCCGCGAGCTGATCGATGCGCTGCTCTCTGGCTTGTCGGCCGGGTCGGGGTTGCGTTTGAGCGCCGAGGCGCATCGTTGCCTGCTGGGCCATGCGTGGCCGGGGAATGTGCGCCAACTGCTCAACGCCCTGCGCCAGGCGGTAGCGCTGGCCGAGGGCGGTGTGATCGAACTGGCCGACTTGCCCCAGGAGTTGCTGGACGGTGCAGCGCCTGCCCAGCCTGCAGCGCTCGAGCAACAGGTGGAAGACCTTCAGGCGCGGCATTTGCTGGAGGTTTTGAAGCGTGAGCACTGGAACATGAGCGCAGCGGCGCAGGCGTTGGGCATTTCGCGCTCGACGCTGTACCGCAAGATGAAGCGGTACGCGATCGTGCAGCCAAACCTGTTGGGGTGACCGGTGCGCCTCTATCGCCGGCAGGCCGGTGCCATGCACCCCAGCGTCTGCATCGCCGGCAAGACAGGGACGCTGGGGTGAAGACTTACCCCTGGATGTACACCACCTGGGTGCGCGTGTACTCATACAGCCCATGCTTGCCATCCGCCCCGCCGATGCCGGACTTGCGCGCACCGGCGTGGAAGCCCTGCATGGCTTCGAAATTCTCGCGGTTGATGTAGGTCTCGCCAAAGTCGATCTCGCGGCAAGCCTTCAGCGCTGCATTCAGGTCACGGGTATAGAGCGATGAGGTCAGCCCATACTCACTGTCATTGGCCAAGGCAATCGCTTCGTCCAGATCGTCGACCACCTGGATCGGCAATACCGGTCCGAAGATCTCCTTGCGCATGATCTCCATGTCCGCAGCACAGCCGGCGAGCACAGTCGGCTGATAATGGAACCCGGCGCCGAGGTCGGCGACCTGCCCCCCGGTCACCAACTGGGCGCCCTGCCCTACGGCCGTGCGCACCATCTGCGCCACCTTGTCGAGGCCGGCCTGGTTGATCAGCGGCCCCATGTCCAGATCGGCCTGGCGCGAGGGGTCGCCATAGCGGATGGCCGCCATGGCCTGGCCTACCTTGTCGACGAAGGCGTCGGCCACCTTGCGCTCCACATACACCCGTTCGGCACAGTTGCAGACCTGGCCGGTGTTGATCACGCGCGAGGCGACGATGGCTTTCACCGCAAGGTCCAGGTCGGCGTCAGCCAGCACGATCGCCGGGGCCTTGCCGCCCAGTTCGAGGTTGAGCTTGGTAATGTTCGGTGCGGCCGCGGCCATGATCCGCGCGCCGGTAGCCACGCTGCCGGTGAAGCTCACCAGGTCGACACCAGCATGGCTCGACAGCCCGTGACCGACGCTCGCCCCTTTGCCGCCCACCACGTTGAACACGCCTGCGGGCAAGTCTGTCTCGGCCACCAACTGGGCGAACGCGTAGCAATTGATGGGGGTTTCCTCACTGGGCTTGATCACGATGGTATTGCCGGTGAGCAGCGCCGGCGCCATCTTGCGTGCGATGAGGAAGAACGGGAAGTTCCACGGCAGAATCCCCGCCACCACGCCCAGTGGCTTGCGCATCAGGAAGATGTGTTCGTGGGCGCGGTCGCTGCTGAGTACCTCGCCCTCCAGGCGGCGCGCCCATTCGGCCATATAGTCAAGGTAGTCAGCGGTAAAGTTGACCTCGACCTGGGCCAGCGCCGGCACCTTGCCGCCCTCCTGGGTAATGATCCGCGCCAGCCGGTCGGCATTGGCCCGCACCTTGGCGGCGATCTGGCGCAAGTAGCCTGCCCGTTCAATGGCTGTCTTCGCCGCCCAGCCCTTTTGCGCCTTGCGTGCTGCTGCGATGGCGCGCTCCACCTGTTCGGCCGGTGTTTCTGGCACCCGCCCCAGCAACTGGGCGTTGGCCGGGTTGTAGACCTCGATCAGTGCCTCGCTGGGTACAAACGCGTTGTCGATGAAGTTCTGGTAGGTCGTGTCTGTCATGCTCGTGTCACTCCTGCGGTGTGTTGTCGGCCAGGGGCGGTTGGGCGACGGGCTTGGCGCTGAACCGCTGCCACGCATCGCCTTCGGCCTTCAAGTCATGGGCGCGCTTGATCAGGTACTGGTGCACCTGCTCGACCTGCTCGGGTTTGAGGTTGTCGGCGAACGAAGGCATGCCATCGGGTACCCTGCCGCCATAGAGGATGCCGAGGAACATCTGGTGCTTTTCGGCAGTGAGCTTGCGCAGGTCGGGCAGCACACCACCACTGACGGCGTGGATACCGTGGCATTGCGAGCAGTTGCCGTCATACAGGGCGGCCCCGGCAGCGACCGTTTGCGCATCGGCGGTCAACGCGGGCGGCTCCGGTGCGTCGGCCGGTGGCGCCGGCTCACGCAACTTGGCGGTACCGCCGATCTTGTAGGTCAGCACCTGGGCGAACGGCTGCACCCCGGCGCGCAGCGACAACGCGCCGGCGAAGGTGGAAAACGCCCCGCCCCAGCCGGCCATGAACGTCACGTACTGCTCGCCGTCCACCGAATAGGTGATCGGGGCAGCCATCACGCCGCTGGCGGCGGGCGACTCCCAGAGCTTTTTGCCCGAATCGGCGGCATAGGCGATCACCCGGCCATCGGCGCTGCCTTCGAACACCAGGTTGCCGCCAGTGCTCAGGGTGCCGCCGTTGAAGATGGTGATGTACGGCACCTCCCACGCCGGCGCCTGCTTGACCGGGTCCCAGGCGATCAGCTTGCCCGACCAGCTCTTGGCCATGTCCAGCAGGCCTTCGGCGCCTTCAGGCATCATGCCGGTGCGCAGCCCCAACTGGTAAACGCTCTTGAACGGGTTGCGCTTGGGCGCCTCGGGGATGTGCTCGTAGTAGGCCGACATGATATGCGCCGGGATGTACACCAGGCCCGTGTCGGGGTTGTAGGACATTGGGTGCCAATCATGGGCGCCCCAGAAAGCCGGGGTCACCAGCTTGCGCTTGCCGTCCTTCCAGTAGGCCGCCGCCTCATCGTCGATGATCGGCCGCCCGGTCTTCATGTCGATGCCTTTGGCCCAGTTGACCGGCACGATGTTCTTCGCCGACAGCAGCTCACCGGTGGCACGGTCCAGCACATAGAAGAAGCCGTTTTTCGGCGCCTGCATCAGCACTTTGCGCGGTTTGCCGTCAATGGGCAGCTCGGCCAGGATCATGTGCTGGGTGGCGGTGAAGTCCCAGGCATCGCCTGGCGTGGTCTGGTAGTGCCAGGCGTATTCGCCGGTGTCGGCATTGACCGCGACGATCGAGGAAAGGAACAGGTTGTCGCCCTTGGCCTGGCTGCGCCATTTCGGGTCCCACATCGAGCCATTGCCCACGCCGATATACAACAGGTTGAGCTCCGGGTCGTAGGCGAACGAATCCCAGGCCGTACCGCCGCCACCCCACTCGACATACGCGTCGCCGTGCCAGGTCTTGCTGGCGATCTCCATGGCTTTGTTCTCGGGCGGCAGCTTGGGGTCGCCCGGCACGGTGAAGAAGCGCCAGGCCTGTTTGCCGGTTTCGGCGTCATATGCGGTCACGTAGCCGCGCACACCGAATTCGGCACCGCCATTGCCGATGATCACCTTGCCGTTGACCACCCGCGGCGCCCCGGTGATGGTATAGCTGCGTTTGTCGTCATCGCGGGTGTCCACCGACCACACGCGCTTGCCGGTCTTGGCATCGATCGCCTCCAGGCGGCCATCGAGCACACCCACGTAGACCTTGCCCTGCCACACCGCCACCCCTCGGTTGACCGCGTCACAACAGGCCTCACCGGCGCGGTGGCGGTCAGACTGCGGGTCGTACTTCCACAGCAGCGTGCCATTGCGCGCGTCCAGGGCGTACACCACCGAAAACGGCCCGGTGGTGTACATCACCCCGTCAACCACGATCGGTGTAGCCTCCACGCCACGGTCAAGGTCGAGCTTGTAGCTCCAGGCAAGGCCGAGCTGGTTGACGTTGCCCTGGTTGATCGCCTTGAGCGGGCTGTAGCGCTGCTCGTCATAGGTACGGCCGTGGCTCATCCAGTTGCCGGGTTCCTTGTCGGCGTCGATGATGCGCTGGCCGTCGACTTCGGCGGCGAAGGCAGGTGCGCTGCACGCCAGGCTCAAGGCCAGGCAGCTCAGCAAGTGCGGCAGAGGCCGACGGTGCGGGCCTGTTCGATTCATGCTCGGTTCTCCGTTCTTGTTATGGACACCGCATCAGGCGTCGGTAACACACAGAGCAACGGCTGTGCCATTGGCACAATGAGCTTGCCAAACCGCCATGCCAGAGCGGTTCGACGCTGCACTGCCGGCAATCGCCAGGCAGCACGGACTGGCGCAACGATGAAACAGCTGCTGCAGACATGACACAGGTGTGCCAGCCGCTCCCTCGGCCCAGAAAAGTGTGTTGACCTGCGTGATCAAAGCCATTGGGGAGCCTGCCGCCGGGGTGCCGGTCCCCCCATTCCCCAATCATCCCGGTATCGTGCGCGCCATTGGTTCTTTCACCTTCGGAGCGGCAATGAAACTCTTCCAACCCTTGCAGATCGGCCCACTGACGTTGCCCAACCGCGTGTTCATGGCGCCCCTCACCCGCCTGCGCAGCCTGGAGCCTGGGGATGTACCCACCCCGATGATGGCCGAGTACTACGCCCAGCGTGCCAGTGCAGGCCTGATCATTACCGAGGCTACGCAAATCTCCTTCCAGGCCAAGGGCTACTCGGGTTCACCAGGCATTCATACCGCCGAGCAGATTGCCGCGTGGCGCCTGGTAAACGAAGGCATTCATGCTGCAGGCGGCCACAGCGCCGTGCAGGTCTGGCACACCGGCCGTGTTTCGCACACGACCTTGCAGCCTGGTGGCAAGGCGCCAGTGGCGCCCTGCGCCCTACCTGCCAATGCCCGTACCACGTTGCGTGACGAGCAAGGCAACCTGCTGCGCACTGAGACCTCCGTACCGCGTGCCCTGAGCGAGGAAGAGATCGCCGGCATCGTCGCCGATTTCGGCCAGGCAGCGGTCAATGCTCGCGAGGCCGACTTCGACTTCATCGAATTGCATGCCGCTCACGGCTATCTGTTGCACCAGTTCCTCACCCCCAGCGCCAACCAGCGCGAGGACCGATATGGCGGCAGTGTCGAGAACCGCGCCCGTATTGTGCTCGAAGCGGTGGATGCCGCCATTGCCGGTTGGAGCGCCGAGCGCGTGGGTATCCGCATTTTCCCGTTGGGTGGTTTCAATGGCGTGGACAATGGCGAAGATCAAGAGGCAGCAGGGCTGTACCTGATCAAGGAACTGGCCAAGCGCAACCTGGCCTACCTGCACCTGTCCGAGCCGGACTGGGCTGGTGGCAAGCCGCTGCGCGATACGTTCCGTGAGGCTATTCGGGCGGCTTACCCAGGGGTAATCATTGCCGCAGGTGCCTATACCGCAGAGAAAGGCGAAGACCTGATCGGGCGTGGGTTGATCGATGCCGTGGCGTTCGGGCGCAGCTTCATCGCCAACCCGGACCTGGTGGAACGCCTGCGGGTTCAGGCGCCACTGAATGAGCATCGGGCGCAGTTCGACTATGCAAACGGGCCTGAGGGGTATACGGATTATCCGTTCCTGAAACAGGCTTGATGGCATGACGGGCCCCGCGCCTGCGGACCAGACGCTGTAGGTGTGCCGGGAATGAACCCGGCATCAGGGGCCTGACATTCGCGATCACTGCTCCCAAGGCACTCCCTGCTCCCAACTCGCCACCAGCAGGTCGATGAACCCCCGTACTCGCGGAGACAGGTGGCGTTTGCTCGGGTACACCACGCGAATAGGGTCCGCCGGTGGCCTGTAGGCGTGCAACACTTCCACCAGCGTGCCCGCGCGAAGGTCCTCCCCGGTGATGTAGGTGGGCAGGTGAATCAGCCCGAACCCTGCCCGTGCGCCATCGAGCATGGCTTCGGAGCTGTCGATATTGAGCCGCCCGGGCTCCTCGCACAGGTGCAGGCCCTCTGGCGTGTGAAAGCGCCAGGGCATGGATTTTTCCCCTGTCAGGAAGGCGATCTTGTCATGCCCGTAAAGGTCTGCCGGCACCTGCGGCACCCCGTGCTGGCGCAAATAATCGGGCGAAGCACAGGTGACGAACTGCTGCCAGGCCACAGTGCGAGTGAGCAACTGTGAGTCTTCCTTGGGTGCGCCGATCCGTACGGCCACGTCCACGCCCTCCTCGACCAGATCGACGAAACGGTCGGTAAAACGAATGTCAGCGCGCAGTTCCGGCCACTGCTTGAGGTAAGCATCGAGGACCGGCAGCACATGCCGCTGGCCCAACGACAGCGGGGCGGTCAGGCGCAGCGTGCCGGTGGGCTTGCCACGCCGCTGGGCCATGGTGCTTTCCACCTCGTCCAGGTCATCGAGAATCTGCCGCCAGCGCTCATACGCCACCAAACCCTCATCGGTCAGGCTCAATTTGCGCGTGGTACGGTTGAGCAGGCGTACCGCCATACGCGCCTCCAGGCGCGCGATGCTCTTGCCCACGGCTGAACGGGTCAGCCCCAGGCTCGCCGCTGCAGCGGTAAAACTGCCCGCCTTCGCCGCACTGACGAAAGCGGTGATGTCGCCGAAGCGGTTGGGTTCCATGTCAGGTTCCTGCGGATACTGAAGACCCGCTTAAATGGGTGCGTATTGCAGTATTGCAAGGGCCTCGTTACAGCATCCACTGCAGTGCCTTGATGACCAGCAAGTGCAACGGGTAGAACAGATACCCCCAGCGCCCCACCGCAGGCACAGGCCAGTGGTCGTGGCGCAGCAACATGCACCCGACAGGTATGGCCAGGGCCGCAGCGGCCATGGTCAGCAAAGTGACCGGTGCCAGCAGGTGCTCGAACAACCAGCTGTTGGTCAGGTTGCCCGCCACAGCCAACAGGCACGGCAGCAGCCAGGCCACTCCCCCTCGGCTGCGAGCCATCAGCCAGGCCGCAGGCAGCAGTACGCCGGGCAACCCGTACATCAGTTGCGCGCTGCACCCGGTTGCAATCAGTACGGCGCCAAGGCCGATTAGCCGCGCTGACGCCGGGGGGTGGTGCACAGCCCAGGCCACCAGCAGCCCCAAGGTCAGAGTGGGGATCACGCTGAAGGTCTGGGTAGCAGGGTCCAGCCAACGATAGGGCCCTTCAGACAGCACCATGAAAGCCAGCATCCAGCCCAGGTAGCGCAGGTTGGCACGGGTAAACAGCCGGCCCGGTGTGCTGCGCCCGACATTCACTGCGATCGCCAGGCAGAACAATGGGAAGGCCAGGCGACCGACAATGAACAGCCCCTCGGCAGCCGGCCAGAGGAAACGTACGTGGTCGGCAACCATGGTTACGATGGCCGTCCACTTGACCAGGTCCAACCCCGCTGAGCGCACGCCTCAGCGCCCGGGGCCGTCGGCCTGATGCAGGTATTGGGTGGTCCAGGCGGCCAATGGCAACGGTGGTTGCTGGTCGAGGATGCGGCGCCAGATCAGCGTCAGATCGTGGCGGTTGAACATCCCACCGACCCCGCTGCCCCGCCACACGCTTGGCGTGTGGGCAATCCAGTGACCCTGCCCATCGCGATGGGCCATGTTGAAGCGGAAGGTGTAGTTGCCGGGGATACCCATGCGCAGGTCGGTCACGACAAGCGCGCCGTCCACCTCGTCATAGCGTAACCAGTCATCGGTAAACCAGCGCAGGCGCTGCAGCAGGGGGGCATCGACCAATGCGGTGGCAAGCTGCAGGTTACGCGGCAGGCGCTGCATTTCCGGTGGCGCACGGTCGAAAACACTACTGACGCCTTCGTAATAATCGCCATCCGGGGTCTTGGCCAGCACGCGCCAGACCAGGCTGTTGAACGCGATCGGTACCGCGCGCACCTCGTTTGCGACAATCCCCTGCTGCTCGAGGGCAGCCTGGAAACGCTGCTCGGCGGCCATGCGGCCGGCCAGGCCGAACCCCAGGTAAGCCGTGCTGAACACCAGGGCCAGGCTCATCAGGCGCAACGCCTTGCCGCTCGCGCCCCTGATAGCGGCGTAGAGCACGGCCGCCAGCAGCGGCACGGTGTACACCGGGTCAATGATGAACACGCTGGCCCAGCTTTGCGGGGTGAACTGCAACGGCCAGAACAGCTGCGTGCCGTATACCGTGAATGAATCGAGGATCGGGTGGGTCACCAGTACCAGCCAGAACGCCAGGAACAGCCTGGGCAAGGTGTAGCCTTTGTCAGGCCAGCGCGTGCGGCCCAGCCGGTTGACCAGCCAGGCGAGCAACAGGGCCAGGCCGGTCAGCACGAAGATCGAGTGGGAGAAGCCGCGGTGGTAGGTCATTTGCGACACCGGGTCGGCGTAGCGGATGACCACGTCCAGGTCCGGCACGGTGCCCAGTGCGGCGCCGTAGATCAACGAGCGGCGGCCCTGGATACGGCCAAGCACTGTGCCTTGCAGCGCGGCGCCGAGTACGGCTTGGGTAATGGAGTCCAAGGGAAGGTTTCCTGAGTGGGCAATACAGGAAACCTAACCCTGCGAACCCCGGTGATGCAATTGCTGCTGTGTGACAACGCGTGGCCGGTACGGGCTTAGAACAGCTGCCAGGTGTACACCAGGATCAACCGGTTTTCATCGATATCGCTACGGTAATTGGACCGCGCCATGGCATTCCTCACCCTAATCCCCAGCCCTTTGAATACACCGCTCTGCACCGCATAACCCAGATCGATATCACGTTCGCGATCCTTGCCCTCGTACCCTTGGCCGGTATCGACGTTGTTACCGGTGAGGTAGCGCACCGTCGCCGTCAGCCCCGGGATGCCCATGGCTGCGAAGTTGTAGTCATAGCGCAGCTGATAGGAGCGCTCATCGGTGTAGGCAAACTCATACGTCGGCACCTCATTGCCCAGCGGCGAAATGTTGGCGAACACCCGAGGGAACGGGCTGTCGCCGTACATCGCCTGGTACCCCGCGTGGAAGCTGTGCCCCCCTCGCCTAGCAGTGAGCAGCGAAAAGAATGCCTGGTTGTCGATGGTGCCCAGCAACGCATCACCTTGCTCACGGGCGGTGAAATAGCCCAGGTTGGCACTGAGCACCCAGTCCCCTAGCGGCTTGCTGTGCTTGAACCCGACAAAGCCCTGGGCATAGACGTCTTCCAGTTGCCCGTACCAGAGGCTGGCGCTGCTCTGGTTGCCGTTGAACGCGTAGTCGCCCCCGACATAGTTGAATGCGTCGCTCTCGACCTGGCGCTGGGGCACATGGCCGAGCATGGCGTTCATCTTGCCGTCGCCGCCTTCGTTACGCAGGTGCGAGCCGGTGAGATGCCCGGCCTGCACCGTCAGGCCGTCCAGTTCGGACGTGCTGAGGCTGACGCCCTGGTAAGTGGGCGGCAACAGCCGGATATCGCTAAAGGTCAGCACCGGCAGGTTGGGCTGCAGTTCACCGACGCGCAATTCGGTTTTGGATACCCGTGCCTTGAACGTAGGAGCCAGGCGGCTGTATTCGTCGCCGGCCCTGCCATCACCGTGCACTGGCAGCAGCCCTGTATTGGCCCGGTCAGGGCTGCTGTCGAGCTTGATGCCCAGCACGCCCAGCGCGTCGACCCCAACGCCTACGGTGCCTTGCGTGTAGCCGGACTTGAAGTCAAGGATGAAGCCCTGCGCCCACTCCTGGGCCTTGGACTGCTGATTGGCGCCGACGATGTCGGAAAAGTCACGGCTGAAGTAGTAGTTGCGGGCGCTGAGGCTGGCTTTGGCATCCTCGAAGAAACCGCCTTCGGCGGCGGATAACGGTTGGCTGAGCAGGGTCAGCCCGATGGCGACGCAAGGGGTTTGGTTCATTCCGAAGCTCTCTTGATCTTGTTGTTATGGGTAAAGCGTTGGTAATACGAGTTTCAAGGTGAACGGCGCAGGGCCTCCTGGGCATGCGGGCGACGCAGCCTGAGCAGCGCGTGTGCCAGCAGGCCGAACAGCAGCCCCCAGAACGCTGCCGAAAGGCCAAGGAAAGACACCCCCGAAGCGGTGACCAGGAAGGTGAACAAGCCGGCGTCGCGCTCTTGCGGCTCAGCCAGGCTGCGGGCCAAGGCGTCGCTGATCGCGCCATACAGCGCAAGCCCGGCCAGCGCGGCTATCAAAGCAGCAGGAAAGGCGGCGAACAGCGACATCAGTGTCGCCCCGGCGATGCCCAGCAACAGGTACAGCGCACTGCCGGCGACCGCCGCGACATAGCGCCGGCGCGGGTTGTCATGGGCCTCGTGGCCCGTGCACAGGCTGGCGGTGACGGCAGCGAGGTTCAGGCCATGGCAACCGAACGGCGCCAACAAGGCTCCGCCGATGGCACTGGCGCTGATCAACGGGCTGGCGGGCGTTGCATAGCCTGCGTTGCGCAGCACCGCCATGCCCGGCATGAATTGCCCGGTCAGCGCCACCAGCACCATCGGCAGTGCCAGGCTGAACAGCGCCGCAAGGCTGAACTGCGGTGTGATCCACTGCGCCGAGGCCAGTTCCAACACCAGTGCCTCGCTGCGCAGTGCGCCACTGGCAAAGGTGACAACGGCACCCACACACAACACCGCGGCCACGGCGTAGCGCGGTTGCAGCCTGCGCATCAGCACATAGGCAACGAACATCGCCAGCACCAGCCCCGGCTGCACCGGCAATGCCCGGAACACCTCGGTGCCGAAGCTGAACAGAATGCCGGCCTGCATGCCGGCGGCGATCGAGCCCGGCAGGCGCGCGATGATGCGGTCGAAGGCCCCGCTGATGCCGATCAGCAGCAGGACCAGGTTGGCCACCAGATATGCCCCTACTGCCTGCTCCAGTCCCAGTTGGGGCAAGGCCGTGACCAACAGTGCCGAGCCCGGGATGGACCAGGCGATCACTATGGGTACCCGGTAGTACAGGCTCAACAAACCGCCGAGTACAGCGCTGCCCATGGAGATGGACCAAACCCAGGAAGACAGCAGGCCCGGGGCCAAGCCGGCGGCTTCGGCGGCGTGAAAGATGATCACCAGCGGGCCGGCGTAGGAAATCATCGTCGCAAGGCACCCTGCGACGATGGCGGAAAGGGAGCAGTCCTTGATCAGGTTTTTCATGGGCCTCTCGCTGCAGTAGTGGGTTACAAGGGCTTTGCGCTTGATCGCCGGCAAGCCGCTCCCCAGACACCGCTGAGTTCAGTGCCTGCGCTGTTCCTGCAGGCGCCGGCGTGCCCGCGATCCAGACTTAGCCTTCCTGCAAGGCCCGAGGCCGCCCGCTGCGCTGCTCATCCGCGCCTTGCAGCGCCTTCTGCAACTGGAAGTCGAACTTGAGTTCGGCATAGCGCCCGTCGGCCCCCTCACGGAACACCACCTCACCGACCAGCCCATCGCGCGTGGCATAGGCAAAGTCATCCCACAGGTACTTGTCGCCAGACAGGTTGATCTGTGTGGTCAGGTGCCGGTGCCCCGGCGCCGAGATGAAGAAGTGCACATGCGCCGGGCGCTGGCCATGGCGGCCCAGCAGGTCCAGGCATTCCTGGGTCGGCCCCTGCGGGTCGCAGCCATAGCCCGAGGGCACGATGGAGCGCGCGCGGTAGCGGCCTTCGGCGTCGGTGACGATGCGTCGGCGCAGGTTGTACTCGGACTGGCTCGAGTCGAAGAACGAGTAGGTACCACGGGTGTTGGCATGCCACAGGTCAACGGTGGCACCGGCCAGCGGCTGGCCGTGGGGGTCGAGCACCTGGCCTTCGAGGAACATGACCGTGGCCACGCCCTCCTCGCTGCCGTCATCCATACGCACCTCGCCTTGGGCGATGGGCGCGCCGGCAACGTACAGCGGGCCTTCGATGGTGCGCGGGGTGCCACCGCTCAGGCCTGCCTCGGCATCCTTGGCATCCTGCAGCAGGTCGAGGAAGTGCTCGATCCCCAGCCCCGCTACCAGCAGCCCGGCCTCGCCACGGCCGCCGAGGCGGTTGAGGTAGTCCACAGCCAGCCAGAACTCGTCTTCGCTGATTTCCAGGTCTTCGATCAGGCGGGCGGTGTCCTGCAGCACACGCTGAACGATGCGTTTAAGGCGTGGGCTGCCGTTGTCGTTACCAAAGCCTGCTGCTTCTTCGAAAAACTTCTGGGCGTCGGCAGTGTGGGAAATTTTCACGGTCATGATGGTTATCTCGTCTTGTTCTTGTGCGAAAGGCGTGTTTCAGCGGTCGTCGGCGTGGATCGATGACGGGTGACGGCACAGGCCGTCGACCTCGATATCCATGTACGGAAACAGCGGCAGCAACATCAGCGTGTCGTGCAGCGCCTCGACGCTGGGCACGTCGAACACGCTGTAGTTGGCGTAGTGCCCGGCGATGCGCCACAGGTGACGCCAGGTGCCCTCGCGCTGCAGGCGCTGGGCAAGTTCCTTCTCGTCGGCCTTCAGTTGCCTGGCCTTGGCCGGGTCCATGTCGACCGGCAGCTTCACGGTCATCTTCACGTGGAACAGCATGGGGGTTCTCCTTTGATGTCAGCGGCGGGCGAAGCGCGCCAGGCGGTGTTCGTCGAGGGTCAGGCCCAGGCCTGGGGTACGTGGCACGTGCAGCTGGAAGTCGTGGTACTGCGGCGGCTCGTTGACGATCTCTTCGGTCAGCAGCAGCGGCCCGAACAGCTCGGTACCCCAGGTCAACTGGCGTACCGTGAGGAAGGCGTGTGCCGAAGCCAAGGTGCCGATAGAGCCTTCGAGCATGGTGCCGCCGTACAGGGCGATGCCGGCCGCTTCGGCAATCTGTGCGGTGCGCAGCACGGCACGCGGGCCGCCGTTCTTGGCGATTTTCAGGGCGAAGATGCTGGCGGCACCGTCCGCAGCCAGGCTGAACGCGTCCTCCACGCTTTCGATGGACTCGTCGGCCATGATCGGCGCAGGGCTGCGCTGGTTCAGGCGCACCTGGCCGCTGCGGTTGATGCGTGAGATCGGCTGTTCGATGAGGTCGATACCGTTGTCACCCAGCACCTGGCAGGCGCGAATGGCCTGGGATTCGTCCCAGTACTGGTTGACGTCGACCCGCACACTGGCGCGCTCGCCCAGCTCACGCTTGATCGCCACCACATGTTTCAGGTCCTGTGCCAGGGGGTTGGCGCCGATCTTCAGCTTGAACACCCGGTGGCGGCGAACCTCCAGCATGTGCTCGGCCTCGGCGATGTCACATGCCGTGTCACCGCTGGCCAGGGTCCAGGCCACCTCAAGGCTGTCGCGCACGCGCCCGCCCAGCAGCTCACTGACCGGCAGCCCCAGGCGTTTGCCCTGGGCATCGAGCAAGGCGCTCTCGATACCGGATTTGGCGAAGGTGTTGCCCTTGGCCAACTTGTCGAGCTTGAGCATGGCGGCATTGATGTTGTCGGCAGCCATGCCCACCAGCGCCGGCGCCAGATGCGCGTCGATATTGGCCTTGATGCCCTCGGGGCTTTCGTAGCCGTAAGCCAGGCCGCCGATGGTGGTGGCCTCGCCGATACCTTCCACACCGTCGCTGCAACGCAGGCGCAGGACTACCAGGGTTTGCTGCTGCATGGTGTGCATGGCCAGCTTGTGCGGGCGGATGGTGGGCAGGTCGACGATGATCGCCTCCAGCCGTTCAATGGTTGGGCTTGTCATGAAAAGCTCCCGTTCAGTCAGTAGTAAGGTCAGGCCGTCGCGGCCAGGGCGTGACGCCGGCTGCTGGCCAGGTGCACGGCCATGGCCAGCGCGGCGATTGCACCAGGGATGGCGAAGGCGATGAAATTGAGTTGCAGCGGCAGGTTGATCCCCATCAGCGCACCGCCGAGCAATGGCCCGACGATGGCGCCGTTGCGGCCGATGCCCGAGGCCCAGCCCAGGCCGGTGGAGCGCACCGCAAGGCCGTAAAGCTGCGCAGCACCGGCGTACAGCAGGATCTGCGTGCCGATGGTGGTGGCGCCGGCGATGAAGATCAGCAGGTACAGCACCGGCATCGGGCTGTTGACCCCGAGCAGGCTGATCGACACGGCAGCTGCCAGGAAGAACGCGACTTTCACTTTCACCAGGTTGTAGCGATCGCCCAGCCAGCCACCCAGAATTGCCCCGGCCATGCCGCCGAAGTTCAGTGCCAGCAGGAAGGACAGGCTCGAGCCCAGGCTGTAGCCGGCGTTGGCCATCAGTTTCGGCAGCCACGAGCTGAGCGCGTAGACCATCAACAGGCAGCAGAAGAACGCCAGCCACAGGGCCAGGGTGCGGGTGGCCAGGCCATTGCGGAACAGGTCCAGCACTGAACCGCCGTTACCTTTGCGGTCAGTCGCCAGCAATTGGTCGTCAGCCTGCACATCGCAGTGCGGGGCTAGGCGCTTGAGCAACGTGCGCGCCTCGTCGGTACGGCCCTGGCGCACCAGAAAGCCAATCGACTCGGGCAGGTAATACAGGATCACCGGCAACAGCAGCAGCGGCACTGCGGCGGCGAAGAACATCGACTCCCAACCGAAGCGTGGCAGCATGAAGATACCCACGCCCGCCGAAAGCATCCCACCCAGCGAATAACCGCTGAACATGATTGCCACCAGCGTGCTGCGCAGGCGCTTGGGCGCGTATTCGTTCATCAGCGCCACGGCATTGGGCATCAAACCGCCGCAGCCAAGGCCGGCGATGAAGCGATAGATGCCGAACTCGCTGGGGCTGCTGGCAAAGCCGTTGAGGATGGTCGCCCCCGAGAACAGGGCGAAACAGATGGCAATCCCTTTCTTGCGCCCGATCCGGTCGGCCAGGCTGCCGAAAGCCAGGGCACCGAACATCATGCCGAACAGCGCATAGCTGCCCAGGGCACCGGCCTGCAAAGGGGTCAGGCCCCATTCTTTCATGATCACCGGCAGTACCACGCCGTAGATGAACAGGTCGTAGCCGTCAAAGACCAGCAGCAGGCCGCACCAGGCCATGACCATCCAGTGGAAGGCGGTGAAACGGGCGTTGTCGATGATCGGGTGAACGTCAAGGGTTCGCATGGCATCTGTCTCTGTTGTTTTTTTTGTGGAGTAAAACTGCCTTTGGGGTGCTGCTCAGCCGAGGTCGCCGCCCCCCACCGGCAGGGTCACGCCGGTGATGTAGGACGCCTCGTCGCTGGCCAGGAAAAGGATCGCGCCAACCTGTTCGTCAATGCTGCCGTAGCGGTGCATCAGGCTGCTGTCCAGGGTCTGGTCGACGATCTGCTGATACCAGCGCTTGTCTTGTTCGCTCTGCTCGGCTTCATTGCGTGGCACCCGCCGGGGTGGTGCCTCGGTGCCGCCGGGCGCGGTAGCGTTGACCCGGATGCCGCGGCCGGCGGTTTCGAAGGCAAGGCACGCGGTCAGTGCATTGACCCCGCCTTTGGCCGCGCCGTAGGGCACACGGTTGACGCCGCGGGTGGCAATCGAGGAGACGTTGACGATGGCGCCGGTGCCGCGTTCGAGCATGTACGGGAGCGCCGCGTGGCAGCACCACAGGGTGGGGAACAGCGAGCGGCGAACTTCGGCCTCGATCTGCGCCACTTCATAGTGTTCGAACGGCTTGGCCCAGATGGTGCCACCAACGTTGTTGACCAGAATGTCGATGCGACCGAACGCTTCTACCGCCGAGGCCATGACGCGGGCACAGTCGGTGTACTGCTCAAGGTCGGCGATCAGCGTCAGCACGCCCTCCCCGGCCAGTTCGTGGACCAGTTCGGAGCGGTCCACGGCCACCACCTGCGCGCCTTCGGCCTTGAGCCGCCAGCACACACCACGGCCGATGCCTTGGGCGGCGCCGGTGACCAGGGCTACTTTGTTATGGAATCGGTTGTTCATCTGCTACTTCCTTATCCTGTTATCAGGCACAACCTTGCCTGGCCTGCACTGGCCCCATCGCCGGCAAGCCGGCTTCCACAGGTACAGCGGTGCTCTCAGGCCCAACTGCCGGCTTTGGAAGAAAAGGAGGCCACCTTCACCCGCACGATGGGGCGGCCCCAAGGAAACTCAGGCCGCCGCTGCCGCGAACTTCTCGTAGTAGAAGTTGGCCGGGGTGATGCCCTGCTCGCGGATGTACTGGCTGACCGCCTCGACCATCGGTGGCGGGCCGCACAGGTACACGTCGACATCGCCATCATTGAGGTGGCGCGGCTCGATGTGCTGGGTGACGTAACCCTTTTGCGGGTAATGGCTTTCGGGGTTGGCCACACAGGCGCTGAAGGTGAAGTTGGGGATGCGCGCAGCCAGGGCGTGCAAACGGTCCAGCTCGACCAGGTCGAAGTCGTTGGTCACCCCATAGATCAGGTGCAGGGGGTGCTCGCTACCCTGTTCGGCGACCTTCTCAAGCATCGCCGTGAACGGGGCCAGGCCCGTGCCACCAGCCAGCAGCAGCAAAGGGCGCTGGATCGGGCGCAGGTAGAAGCTGCCCAAGGGCCCGGCCAGGCTCATGTTGTCGCCGGCCTTGGCCAGGCTGGTGAGGAAGCTGCTCATCAGCCCGCCCGGCACGTTGCGAATCAGGAAGCTGACTTCACCGTCCTTCTGCAACGAACTGAAGGAGTAGGCGCGGCTCTGGTCGCTGCCGGGCACCGTGAGGTTGACGTACTGCCCAGGCAAGAAAGCCAGCCTGTTGAGCGATTCACCCTTGATCGACAGGGCGATGGTACTGGCCGACAGCTGGCGCACATCACTGATGGCGGCCTGGAAGCTGGCCTGTTCGGTCTTGCACAGTTGCGAAGACGCCGGGATGCGTACCACGCAGTCGCTTTCGGCGCGCATCTGGCAGGTCAGTACATAGCCTTCGGCGATTTCGTCTGCACTGAGGGCGTCTTCGATGAAGTTGTCGCCCAGGTCATAACGGCCGGATTCAGCCTTGCACTTGCAGGTACCGCAGGCGCCATCGCGGCAGTCCAGCGGGATATTGATGCCCTGGCGGTAGGCGGCGTCGGCGACGGTTTCATGGCCGCTGGCCTCGATGAAGCGGGTTACCCCGTCTTCGAAATTAAGCGCGATCTGGAAGCTCATGTTGCACCTCGCGGGCGAACCTGGCCACGGCGCGCCATGGGGCACACCGGGCCGTTCGCGTAACCTCGGTTCAGATGTGGTAGATGTCGATGACCTGGCGCACGTAGTCGTTCTTCAGCACCACCTTCTTGGCCTTGATAAGCGGCTGTTCGCCGCGCAGGTCCAGGGTGTAGAAGCTCGTACCGAAGTAGCTGTCGGTGGTCTTGTAGCGAAAACTCAGCGTGTGCCAGTTGAAGCGCACCTGGCAGTAGCCTTCGCCCTGCTCGACGATCTCGATGTTGCTGATGTTGTGCGAGGTGCGGGTGTCGGGCACGGTCGCACTGGAACGCTCGGTCTTTATGCGGAACACCCGGTCTTCGAGGCCGCCACGGTTGCCGTACCAGATCAGCGAGATCTCGCTTTGCGGGTCGGTGGTGAGGCGGTCGTCGTCATCCCACGCGGGCATCCAGAAGCTTGCATCGCTGGCATACAGTTCCAGCCACTGGTCCCACTGTGCATCGTCCAGGTAGCGCGCTTCGCGGTACAGGAAGTCGCGCACGGTCTCATGAAGGCTCATTGCACGGCCTCCACAGGGATCAGTTGCTGCTCGTCCTCAAGGGCCTTGAGCATGGTGTCCTGCCAGTACTTGTGCTGCAGCACGAACAGGCCCTCGTCCTCGGTGCGCACGCCAGACAGCAGCGGGCTGAGCTCGATTTCGCGAGCGGCTTCGTCGGCCCCCTCGACCCAGTGCGCCGCGCCGCGCGACATGTCGTTCCAGCCGGTACCACCGCCGTAACCGGTCTGGCAGGAGCGAAACTCCTCGAGATCGTCGGGGGTGGCCATGCCACTGACGTTGAAGAAGTCTTCGTACTGACGAATGCGCCTGGCACGGGCCTCGGCGCTCTCGCCCTTGGGCGCGATGCAGTAGATGGTGATCTCGGTCTTGTTCACCGATATCGGCCGAGCGATGCGGATCTGCGAGCTGAACTGGTCCATCAGGTAGACGTTGGGGTACAGGCACAGGTTGCGCGAGTTCTCGATCATCCAGTCGGCACGAGCCTGGCCGAAGTCTGCGGCGAGTTGTTCGCGGCGTTCGAAGGCCGGGCGGTCTTCGGGGTTGGCCCAACGGGTCCAGAGCAGCAGGTGGCCGTGGTCGAAGGAGTAGAAACCACCCCCCTGCTTGGCCCATGCACCAGCGCTCATGGTCTTGATCTCTTCACCCGCCTCGCGCTGCTTGCGCTGGTTCTGGGTGGCGGCGTAGTTCCAGTGCACGGAGCTGACATGGTAGCCGTCGGCGCCGTTCTCGGCGGTCAGCTTCCAGTTGCCTTCGTAGATGTACGAACTGGCCCCGCGCAGTACCTCCAGGCCCTCGGGGGACTGGTCAACGATCATGTCGATGATCTTGGCCGATTCGCCCAGGTGTTCGGCCAGCGGCTTGACATCGGCGTTGAGGCTGCCGAACAGGAAGCCGCGGTAGGATTCGAACCGGGCAACCTTGGTCAGGTCGTGGGAGCCGTCGCAGTTGAAACTGTCGGGGTAGCCGGCGTTGCCCGGATCCTTGACCTTGAGCAGCTTGCCGCTGTTGTTGAAGGTCCAGCCATGGAACGGGCAGGTATAGCTCGCGCGGTTTCCGCGCTTGTGCCGGCAGAGCATGGCGCCGCGGTGGCTGCAGGCATTGAGGAAGGCATTGAGCTCACCGTCCTTGTTGCGCGCGATGAAGATCGGCTGGCGCCCCATGGTCAGGGTGAGGAAGTCGTTTTTCTCGGGGATCTGGCTTTCGTGGGCCAGGTAGATCCAGTTGCCCTCGAAGATGTGTTTCATCTCCAGGTCGAACAGGCGTGGGTCGGTGAACATCTCGCGCTTGCAGCGGTAGATGCCCTTTTCACGGTCGTCCTCGAGCATGGCATTGAGGTAGTCGAATCCCAGGGACATGGCCAGGGTCTCCATTGTTATTGTTCAGACCGGCTCAGGTTAGGGCGTGCCGGCGGGCGGCAATATCCGCTGGGTGCAAAGCGCTATCCGTTTTCTGCAAGGCAAAAGAAATTGATCAGGTGCATGGCAAATTATTCATTGAACGGTGCCTGCCACCTGAAGTAAGCTCGGGCTCATCAACTGGAGAGCAACATGCCGAAACACACCCGCAACCACGCCAACCACACCGGTCGCAACCTGCGCCCTGTGCTGGCCGTTGCCGGCTGCAAGGCTGCTGCCTGCTTTTATTTTGGGTATTGGTTTAGCCACTAGGCGCCGCTGATACCTACACGGCGCCCACCTTCGAGGGGCCGCCGAACATGAGAATACTCAAACCCCCGGTCGGCTCCCCGACCGGGGGTTTTGCTTTTCAGGCCTTTGAACATTCCCGATTCACACTGAGGACACTTTCATGAACTACGCCACCTATTACTACGCAAGCACCTACGCCTGGCGATTTAGCCAATCCCGCTCGGGCCAGCCTGCCGCCTCCGACCGGTCCGTCCACGGTGGCAATGCTGCAGCCAATCTGAATTCAACGATCAGTCGAACACCTCGATAGGGGCCGACTGCGCGGGTCAGAACCCGCCGTCCGCCCAGGGAACCTACGCCATGCAAGCCTCGAACCTCGCTCTGCCCCTGACCCAGCCAAACGCTGCCAACACCACTGTCAGCCGTCGCCTGCCCAGCCCGCACCTGCTCAAGCAGCAGATGCCGCTTTCAATCGAACACGCCCAGCAAGTCCAGGCCCAGCGCCAGGCCATTCGCGCCATCCTCGAAGGCCGCGATCCGCGCCTGCTGGTGGTCGTCGGCCCCTGCTCGATCCACGACCCACGCTCGGCCCTTGAATATGCCGACCGCCTGGCGGCCCTGAGCCGCGAAGTCGACGACAAGTTGCTGTTGGTGATGCGCGCCTACGTGGAGAAACCGCGCACCACGGTGGGCTGGAAAGGCCTGGCATACGATCCGCACCTCGATGGCAGCGACGACATGCATGGCGGCATCGCCCTGTCCCGTGGCTTGATGCTGAACATGATCGAACGCGGCCTGCCGATCGCCACAGAGCTGCTGCAGCCGATGGTCGCCGGTTACTTCGATGACCTGCTGGGCTGGGCGGCGATTGGCGCGCGTACCACCGAATCGCAGGTTCACCGTGAGATGGTCAGCGGCCTGGAGTTACCGGTCGGGTTCAAGAACGGTACCGATGGCGGTGTCGCCATCGCGTGCGACGCGATGCGCAGCGCCGCCGCCGCGCACCGCCATTTCGGTATGGATGCGCAAGGCTACCCGGCGATCATCGAGACCTTGGGCAACCCGGATACCCACCTGGTGCTGCGCGGCGGCCACAAGGGCCCGAACCACGACAGCACCAGCATTGCCCAAGCCCGCCAAGGGCTGGCCAAGGCGGGCCTGCAGGCGCGGATCATGGTCGATTGCAGCCATGCCAACAGCGGCAAGGACCCGGCACGGCAGCCCGCAGTGTTCGAGGACGTGCTGGCTCAGCGCCTGGCCGGCGACACATCGATTGTCGGGGTGATGCTTGAAGGCCACCTGTTCGACGGTTGCCAGGCCTTGGGCAAGGGCCCGCTGAAGTACGGCGTGTCGATCACCGATGGCTGCCTGGGCTGGGAAGCGACACAAACCCTGCTGCGTGAGGCCGCAGCGCGTATGTAGGAAGCGTACAGCAAGCCTTGCGAGACATTTCCCAAGCAAGTGCGCTAGGCTTGCCCTTTTCACCCAAGGAGTAGTACCCATGGCACGCGCCACTGCCCGCCACATCCTCGTCAGCAGCGAAGACAAGTGCAACGAACTCAAAGCCCAGATCGAAGCCGGTGCCGACTTCGCTGAAATCGCCAAAGCCAACTCCACCTGCCCGTCCAGCCGCCAGGGCGGTGACCTGGGCTCGTTCGGCCCAGGCCAGATGGTCAAGGAATTCGATACCGTTGTGTTCAGCGCCCCGATCAACACCGTGCAGGGCCCGGTCAAGACCCAGTTCGGCTACCACCTGCTGGAAGTGACCAGCCGCCAGGACTAAGTCCACGCTGACCATGACCACCTCTGTGGGAGCGGCTTTGCCCGCGAATGCGCCCGTGCAGGCAACGCCGTTGCCTGGCCGGGCCTCTTCGCGGGCAAGCCCGCTCCCACAGATGTTTCTGGGGATCGTGCTGGCCTGCATGGGTTTTACCGCCCTGGCCGAACCGACCCACGCCCTCACCGTTTACGGTGAAGCCCCGCGCTACGCCCAAACGTTCCGCCACTTCGACTACGTCAACCCCGATGCCCCCAAGGGCGGTATCCTGCGCCGCTCGGCCACCGAAATCGGTCAGTTCGACCACATCCTGCCGTACATCGACAAAGGTATCGGCGTCAGCCAGGTCGATGGCTGGCTGTACGCCCCTCTGGCCGTGCGTTCATTCGATGAGCCCTACACCGTCTATGGCCTGATCGCCCGGCGCATGGAACGCGGCCCGCAAGACGCCTGGCTACGTTTTTACATCGACCCCAGGGCCACCTTTGCCGATGGCAAACCCGTGCGTGCCGAGGATGTGCGCTTCAGTTACGACAAGCTGATGAGCGAGGGCAGCCTCAAATACCGGACCCAGTTCGCCGATGTGGCGGGCGTCACTGTCGAAGGCCCGCACCGCGTGCGTTTCGATTTCAAGCAACCCCACGGCCGCACCCTGCCCCTGGACCTTGCCAGTTTGCCGGTCCTGCCCGAACACGACTGGAACAGCCGCGACTTCGCCAACGGCGCCGGCTTCGACACACCGGTCGGCAGCGGCCCCTACCGCATCGGGCGGATCGACAATGGCCGCAGCGTCACCTTCGAGCGTGACCGGCACTGGTGGGCCAAGGACTTGCCCGTCAGCCGCGGCCGTTTCAACTTCGAACGCATTCGCGTCGAGTACTTTGGTGATACCGAGGTGGCGCGCCAGGTACTCAAGGGCGGTGGCTACGACTACAACCGTGAGTTCTCGGCCACAGCCTTCACCCTCGGTTACAACGGTGCACAACTGGATGACGGCCGCCTGCAACGCGCCCACCTGGGCCCGGCCAAGCCACAGACCGCCCAGGGGTTCGTGTTCAACCTCGACCGGCCGCAGTTCAAGGACCGCCGCGTGCGCCAGGCGCTGGCCATGCTATGGGACTTCGAGTGGAGCAACCGCCAGATGATGCGCAACCTGTACATCCGCCAGCAGAGTATTTTTTCCAACACCCCGCTGGCGGCGCGCGAATTGCCGGATGCCGATGAACTGAAACTGCTTGAGCCGCTGCGCGGCAAGGTACCGGGCGAAGTCTTCAGCCAGGTGTTCACAGCCCCCACAACCGACGGTTCGGGGATTATCCGCACGCAGCAACTGCAGGCCCTGGCCCTGCTGCAGCAGGCGGGTTGGCACCCTAAGGGTGATCACCTGGTCAACGCCGAGGGCCAGCCGCTGACATTTACCTTCCTCAACGGCCAGGCCGGCCTTGAGCGTTTGCTGCTGCCGTGGAAACGTAACCTGGCACAGATCGGCGTTACCCTGAACATCCGCAATGTCGACTCGGCCCAGTACGTCAATCGTCTGATGGCCCGCGACTACGACATGCTCGTCACCGGCTACCCGGCCACCCTCTCACCGGGTGCCGAACTCTACAATTACTTCGGGTCTGCAGCAGCCAACGACCCAGGCTCGAACAACCTGATGGTGCTCAAGGACCCCGCGGTGGACAGCCTGATCGACGGGCTGGTGCGCGCCGACACCCAGGCTGACATGCTGCGCCACGCCCATGCGCTGGACCGTGTGCTGCAGTGGAACTACTACTGGATCCCCAACTACTACCCGCCAGGCAGTTCGACCGTGTGGTGGAACCGCTTCGGCCTGCCCAAGGTCCAGCCTGCTTATGACGAAGGGCTGGACAGCTGGTGGGAAATCAGCCCGAACGCCCTGACCAGCGCGCAGATGGCCGAGCGCCAGAAGGCTGCGCCATGACGTCCTATATCCTGCGCCGCCTGCTGCTGATCATCCCCACGCTGCTGGCGATCCTGCTGGTCAACTTCGCCATCGTCCAGGCGGCCCCCGGTGGCCCGGTGGAGCAGGCGGTGGCCAGGCTGCAGGGCATCGGCGGCGGGGCACCGGGCGCCCGGGCCGACGTGGTTCATGGCGAATCCCGCGCCACCCGGGGCCTGGACCCGAAACTGATCGAGGAGATCAAGCGCCAGTACGGCTTCGACAAGTCGGCCCCTGAGCGCCTGTGGCTGATGCTCGGCCAGTATGCACGGCTGGATTTCGGCCAGAGCTTCTTCCGCGGCGCCAAGGTCACCGACCTGATTCTGGACAAGCTGCCGGTGACCCTTTCACTGGGGTTCTGGGCCACGTTGATCACCTACCTGGTGTCGATCCCGCTGGGCATCCGCAAGGCGGTGCGCCACGGCAGCCGCTTCGATGCCTGGAGCAGTGCGCTGATCGTGATCGGTTACGCCCTGCCCTCCTTCCTGTTCGCCTTGCTGCTGATCGTGCTGTTCGCCGGTGGCACCTCGCTGAACTGGTTCCCGGTACGCGGCCTGGTCTCGGAGAACTTCGACCAGCTCAGCCTGCTGGGCAAGGTCGCCGACTACTTCTGGCACCTGGTGCTGCCGGTGGGGGCACTGGTGGTCGGCGGCTTCGCCACACTGACATTGCTGACCAAGAACGCCTTCCTCGATGAAATCTCCCGTCAGTACGTGGTCACGGCCCGCGCCAAGGGCCTGAGCGAGCGTCGCGTCCTGTATGGCCACGTGCTGCGCAATGCCATGCTGGTGGTGCTGGCAGGCTTGCCGCAGGCGCTGATCACGGTGTTCTTCGCAGGATCCCTGCTGATCGAGGTGATTTTTTCACTCGATGGCCTCGGGCGCATGAGCTACGAGGCAGCGGTGTCGCGTGACTACCCGGTAGTGTTCGGCACACTGTTCATCTTCACCCTGGCCGGCCTGCTGATCCGCCTGATCGGCGACTTGTCGTATACCTTGCTCGATCCGCGCATCGACTTTGACGCGAGGGCGCACTGATGCTCTCGCCGGTTTCGCGTCGCCGCCTGCAACGCTTTCGCCGCAACCGCCGTGGCTGGGTGTCGTTGTGGCTGTTCGCAGGCCTGCTGCTGCTCAGCCTTGGTGCAGAGCTCGTCGCCAACGACAAACCCTTGCTGCTTGGCTACAAGGGCGAGCTGTACATGCCTGCGCTCAAACGCTACAGCGAGCAGCAGTTCGGCGGCCAACTGCCGTTCCAGCCGGACTACCGTAGCGCGTATGTCCGCCAGCTGATCGAGGGCCAGGGCGGCTGGATGCTGTTCGCACCGATTCCGTTCAGTGCCGACACACCCAACTACGACCTGCAAGTACCCACCCCAAGCCCACCGAGCAGCAGCAACTGGCTGGGTACCGACGACCAGGGCCGCGACGTGCTCGCGCGGGTGTTGTACGGCACCCGGGTATCGCTGCTGTTCGCCTTTGCCCTGACGGTGGTCAGCGTGCTGATCGGCGTGATCGCCGGGGCCTTGCAGGGCTACCACGGTGGTTGGGTGGACCTGCTCGGGCAACGCGTGCTGGAGGTGTGGTCGGGGTTGCCGGTGCTGTACCTGCTGATCATCCTCAGCGGTTTCGTCGAGCCGGACTTCTGGTGGCTGCTGGGGATCATGGCGCTGTTCTCGTGGTTGACCCTTGTGGATGTGGTGCGGGCCGAGTTCCTGCGTGGGCGCAACCTGGAGTACGTGAAGGCCGCCCGCGCGCTGGGCCTGCCTGACAGCCAGGTGATGCTGAGGCACATCCTGCCCAATGCGATGAACGCCACGCTGACCTACGTGCCGTTCATGCTCACCGGGGCCATCACTACACTGACCGCGCTGGACTTTCTGGGCTTTGGCATGCCGGCCGGGAGTGCTTCGCTGGGTGAGCTGGTCACCCAGGGCAAGCAGCACCTGGAGGCCCCTTGGCTGGGCTTCACGGCGTTCTTTGCGCTGGCGGTGGTGCTGTCATTGCTGGTGTTTATCGGGGATGCCTTGCGCGAGGCCTTCGACCCGAGAGTTTAGGCTGGTACTGCCATCACAGGTTTCAGGGAACTGCCATGCAAGAAAGCAATACCCTCAAGGACTATCCTCAGGTACGGCAACTGGCGATCCGCTCGCTGTTCGAAATCATCGAGCAGTCCAGCGAGGGCACGGTGATCGTCGACCGCGAGGCGCGAATCGTGTGGATGAACGAACGCTATGCCCGCCGTTTTGGCCTGGCCGATGCCGCCAGTGCCATCGGCCAGCCATGCGAAACGGTGATCCCAGGCAGCCTGATGCGCGAGGTGGTGAGTAACGGCCGGCCGATCCTGCTGGACATGCTCGACACCGCCAAGGAGCCACTGGTGGTCATGCGCCTGCCGATCCACGATGCCCAGGGGGCGCTTATCGGTGCCATCGGCTTTGCCCTGTTCGACGAATTGCGCAGCCTGTCGCCACTGCTCAAGCGCTATTCGAGCATGCAGCAGGAACTGGCCACGACACGTTCGCAACTGCGCGCGCGCCAAGCCAAATACAGTTTTGCCCAGTTCGTCGGCAGCAGCGCGGCGAGCCTTGAGGCCAAACGCCGTGCCAGGCGTGGCGCGGCCAGCGAGTCGCCGGTGTTGTTGCTCGGCGAAACCGGTACCGGCAAGGAGCTGCTGGCCCATGCCATTCACGCAGCCTCGGCACGTGCGCACAAAGCCTTTGTCAGCATCAACAGTGCAGCGATCCCCGAGGCGCTGCTGGAAGCCGAGTTCTTTGGCACGGCCCCGGGCGCCTTTACCGGCGCTGACCGTAAGGGGCGCAGCGGCAAGTTGCAGTTGGCCGAGGGTGGCACCTTGTTCCTCGACGAAATCGGCGACATGCCCCTGGCCCTGCAAAGCAAACTGCTGCGCGTATTGCAGGAGAAGGAATACGAACCGGTGGGCTCGAACCAGATGCTGCGCAGCGACGTGCGCATCATCGCTGCCACGTCAATCGATTTGCAGGCGGCCATGGCCCGCGGGGCGTTTCGCGCCGATCTGTATTACCGCCTGAATGTGCTGCCAATCCAGGCACCGCCGCTGCGCGAGCGCCTCGAAGACCTGCCCGCGTTATGCGAGGCGATCCTGGCCGAACTGGGCAGCCAGTTCGAGCTGGAGCCCGATGCGCTGCAATTGCTGGCACGCCATGCCTGGCCAGGGAACATCCGTGAGCTGCGCAACGTGCTGGAACGGGCAACCCTGCTGGCAGACCAGCCGCGCCTTACCGCCTTGGACTTGCGCGAGGCACTAGGGCCGGTGGCGCCGCTTGCCACGACTACCGGTAGGCAAAGCTACCGCGATGCCTGTGCGCAATTCGAGCGCAAACTGATTGCCGACACGTTGGCCGAACACGCCGGCAATGTGGTGGAAGCAGCCAAAGCATTGGGTTTGGGCCGTTCGACGTTCTACAAGAAGAAAGTGGCATTGGGAGTATGAGTCTCTTATTGGAGACTGATGTTTCAAAATAGAGACTGCTGCGGGCGCTTTGCCCTGAAACGTAGTTGGGAGCAATAGCTACCGCAGCTAATCTCAAATAAGAGACACAGCAATCTTTAATTCAACAAAATGCTTTAAGAATCAATAAGTTAACTGTTGGCACGATTCCCGCTATCTCCCGGTCACCGATAACAAAAAGACCTACCCAGGAGATCTACCCGATGACCGTGCTCATCGCCCTCGCCGCTTTGGCCCTGCTGATGCTGGCCGCCTACCGCGGTTACAGCGTGATCCTCTTCGCTCCCATCGCCGCTCTCGGCGCGGTGCTGCTGACCGACCCCGCCGCCGTGGCGCCCGCCTTTACCGGGGTGTTCATGGAAAAGATGGTCGGCTTCATCAAGCTGTACTTCCCGGTGTTCCTGCTTGGCGCGCTGTTCGGCAAGCTCATCGAACTGTCCGGTTTCTCGCGCTCGATCGTCGCCGCAGCCATCCGCCTGCTCGGCACCCGCCAGGCCATGCTGGTGATCGTGCTCGTTTGCGCTTTGCTCACTTATGGTGGGGTATCGCTGTTTGTGGTGGTGTTCGCGGTGTACCCGTTCGCCGCCGAAATGTTCCGCCAAAGTGATATTCCCAAGCGCCTGATCCCGGCAACCATCGCCTTGGGCGCCTTCTCGTTCACCATGGACGCCCTGCCCGGCACCCCGCAGATCCAGAACATCATCCCCAGCACCTTCTTCAACACCACCGCCTGGGCCGCGCCCTGGTTGGGGCTGATTGGCACGGTGTTCGTGTTCTGCAGCGGCATGCTTTACCTGCAACGCCAGCGTAACAAGGCCCAGCGCGCCGGCGAGGGCTATGGCAGCAACCTGCGCAACGAACCGGAAACCGCCGCCGATCTGACCTTGCCCAACCCATGGCTGGCGCTTTCGCCGCTGGTACTGGTAGGTGTGATGAACCTGCTGTTCACCCACTGGATCCCGCAGTGGTATGGGGCCAGCCATAGCCTGCAACTGCCGGGCATGAGTGCGCCGGTGAACAGCGACGTGGCCAAGCTCACGGCGATCTGGGCAGTGCAGGCCGCGCTGCTGGTGGGCATCCTGATGGTGCTGGTGTGCGCCTTCGGCGCCATTCGTGAGCGCCTGGCCGAAGGCACCAAAAGTGCCGTCGGGGGCGCCTTGCTGGCCGCCATGAACACGGCCTCCGAGTACGGTTTTGGTGCTGTGATCGCTTCGCTGCCAGGCTTTCTGGTACTGGCCGACGCCCTGCGCGGCATCCCCAACCCACTGGTCAATGAAGCGATCACCGTGACCTTGCTGGCCGGCATCACCGGCTCCGCCTCTGGCGGCATGAGCATTGCCCTGGCGGCCATGGGCGACAGCTTCATCGCTGCGGCAAACGCCGCCAACATCCCGCTCGAGGTGCTGCACCGGGTGGCCGCGATGGCCAGTGGCGGCATGGACACCCTGCCGCACAACGGTGCGGTGATCACCTTGCTGGCTGTCACCGGCTTGACCCACCGCGAGGCCTACAAGGACATTTTCGGTATTACCCTGATCAAGACCCTGGCGGTCTTCGTGGTCATCGCCACGTTCTACGCCACCGGCATCGTCTAAGGAGCTTTTGCATGACCCTCAAAGGCAAGACTGCACTCGTCACCGGTTCCACCAGCGGCATCGGCCTGGGCATCGCCCAGGTGCTGGCCCGCGCCGGCGCCAACATCCTGCTCAACGGTTTCGGCGACCCGGCACCGGCTCTGGCCGAGGTTGCGCAGCATGGGGTGAAGGCTGCGCACCATCCGGCCGACCTTGGCGAGGTGGCCCAGATAGAAGCATTGTTCGCGTTTGCCGAGCAGACCTTCGGCGGCGTCGACATCCTGGTCAATAATGCGGGCATCCAGCATGTGGCGCCGGTCGAGCAGTTTCCGCTGGAAAGCTGGGACAAGATCATCGCCCTGAACCTGTCGGCGGTGTTCCATGGCACGCGACTGGCGCTGCCGGGCATGCGTGAGCGCAACTGGGGACGAATCGTCAATATCGCCTCGGTGCACGGGTTGGTCGG
Source organism: Pseudomonas sp. TR47 (assembly GCF_044143025.1). Taxonomy (NCBI): domain Bacteria; kingdom Pseudomonadati; phylum Pseudomonadota; class Gammaproteobacteria; order Pseudomonadales; family Pseudomonadaceae; genus Pseudomonas; species Pseudomonas sp. TR47. The sequence continues at coordinate 65,369 of NZ_JBHFCS010000002.1, forward strand.
TTCTACCGGCAAAGCCGCCTATGTGGCAGCCAAGCACGGCGTGGTCGGCCTGACCAAGGTGGTGGGGCTGGAAACAGCGACTGGCAATGTCACCTGCAACGCCATCTGCCCGGGCTGGGTGCTGACCCCGCTGGTGCAAAAGCAGATCGACGAACGCGCCGCCAAGGGTGTCGACCCGCAGCAGGCGCAAGCGGATTTGCTGGCCGAGAAGCAACCTTCATTGGCCTTCGTCACTCCTGAACACCTGGGCGAGCTGGTACTATTCCTGTGCAGCGAGGCCGCAAGCCAGGTCCGCGGCGCCGCCTGGAATGTCGATGGTGGCTGGCTGGCCCAGTGATGGGCGGCCTGGGCCTGGTGCGGGTCTTGCCATCGTTCAACTGCAAGGAGGCCCTATGCGCCCAACCCCCCTGTCCGCGATCCTGGCCCTGACCCTGGCGGCCACTGCCCCAGCGACGGCCGCCAGCCTGAAGGACATCGCGCCTTACCCCGACGCTGAAAAAGGCTTTACCCGGCAGGTCATCCACCTGCCCGCACAACCCGAGGAGCAAGCCTACAAGCTGGAAATTCTGGCTGGCAAAACGCTGCAGGTGGACTGTAACCGCCAGCGCCTGGCCGGCAGCCTGGAGGAACACACCCTCCAAGGCTGGGGTTACAGCTATTACCGCCTGGACAAGGTCGGCGGGCCGGCCAGTACCCTGATGGCCTGCCCGGATGGCAAAAAGACCGAGACGTTCGTGCCGGTGGTCGGTGAAGGCTTCCTGCTGCACTACAACAGCAAGTTGCCTGTCGTGGTGTATGTGCCTGATGGCGTGCAAGTGCGTTACCGCGTGTGGTCGGCATCGCAGGACGTGCAAGAGGCCAAGGTGGAGTAAATTGAAGCGTAGCGGTGCTTGATCGACGGCAAGCTGGCGATCAAGCGCGTCTTGGCAATGGGAGGTATGGCATGAATGATGTGCTTTGGTGTCCTGCTGCGGCGCAAATCGAGGCCAGCCGAATGGATGCCTTTCGCCGCTGGATCAACCTGCGCTACAACCTGCAGCTCAATGATTACGCAGCACTGCACAGCTGGAGCATCGAGCAGCGCGCCGCTTTTTGGGAATCCATTGCCGACTATTTCCAGGTGTTGTGGCATAGCCCACCCAGCCAGGTACTGAGCGAAGGTGCACAGATGCCCGATGCTCGGTGGTTCGCCAAGGCCACCCTCAACTTCGCCGAACACCTGCTACGCCGGCGTGACGATCACACTGCGGTGACGGCCGTGCGCGAAGACGGCGAGCGCCGCTCACTGAGCCACGCGCAACTGGCCGCTGAGGTAGCCGGGCTGCAGAAGGCCTTCAAAAATGCCGGTATCGAGCCAGGTGACCGCATTGGCGCAGTGATGCCCAACACCTGGGAAACCCTCGTGGCCATGCTCGCCTGCACCAGCCTCGGCGCCGTCTGGTCGACGTCATCGCCGGAGTTTGGCCTGCACGGCATCATCGACCGTTTCGGCCAGATCGAGCCCAAGCTGCTGATCGTCTGTGCCGGTTACCAGTACGCCGGCAAACAGATCGACCAGGTCGACAAGATCAACCAGGTCTGCGCGCAGTTGCCCGGGCTGCAGCAACTGATCGTGGTGCCCTACACGCGGCCGGACACCCAGGCCGACGAATTCAGTACCCCTGCCAAGGTCAGCCTGTGGGGCGACTTCTACCACGCAGGAGGTGAGCCAGGCTTCACCCCCTTACCGTTCGATCACCCGCTGTACATCCTCTATTCCAGCGGCACCACAGGCGTGCCCAAGTGCATCGTCCACAGCGCCGGCGGTGTCCTGCTGCAACACCTCAAGGAACACGGCCTGCACAATGACCTCAAGGCCGATGACGTGCTGTTCTACTACACCACCTGCGGCTGGATGATGTGGAACTGGCTGGCCAGTGGCCTGGCAGTCGGGGCCACTCTGGTGCTGTATGACGGCTCCCCCTTCCACCCGGGGCCTGAGCGCCTGCTCGACCTGATCGACGCCGAAGGCATCCAGGCCTTCGGTACCAGCGCCAAGTACCTGGCCGCACTTGAACAGGAAGGCCTGGAGCCGGCACGCAGTCATCGACTGGCCAGCCTGCGCCTGATCCTCTCCACCGGCTCACCGCTGTCGCCGCACAGTTACGACTACGTTTACCGCAAGATAAAGGCCGATCTGTGCCTGGCGTCCATGTCCGGTGGTACCGATATCGTGTCCTGCTTCGTGCTGGGCAACCCGACGCTGCCGGTACGCCGTGGCGAAATTGCCTGCAAGGGCCTGGGCATGGCGGTGCAAGTGTGGAATGAGCACGGCCAGCCGGTGACCGGTGAAAAAGGCGAGCTGGTGTGCGCCCGCCACTTCCCGTCGATGCCCCGGGGGTTTTGGAACGACAACGATGGCAGCCGCTACCGCGAGGCCTACTTCAGCCAGTTTCCCGGTGTCTGGGCGCAGGGCGACTACGCCGAGCAGCTCACCACAGGCGGCATGGTGATCCATGGGCGTTCCGATGCCGTGCTCAACCCCGGTGGCGTGCGTATCGGCACGGCGGAAATCTATCGGCAGGTAGAAAAGGTCGAGCAGGTGCTGGAAAGTGTCGCCATCGGCCAGCAATGGAAAGGCGATGTGCGTGTCGTGCTGTTCGTGCGTCTGCGTGATGGCCTGGCGCTAGATGAGCCGTTGCAACAGCGCATTCGCCAGGTGATCCGCCAGTACACCACGCCGCGCCATGTACCGGCGGTGATCCTGCAGGTCAGTGATATTCCACGTACCATCAGCGGCAAGCTGGTGGAGCTGGCGGTGCGTAATGTGGTGCACGGGTTACCCGTGAAAAATACCGACGCGCTGGCCAACCCGGAAGCACTTGAGTTTTTTCGTGACCGCACGGAGCTGCACGTTCAGGCATAATGGCGCCCTTTTTTCACCCAGAAGCACAGGTGTCCCATGAAAGCTCAAGCCCGCCACATCCTGGTCAAGACCGCTGAGGAGGCCGAAAAGCTCAAACAGCGCATCGCCAATGGCGAGGCCTTCGACGTGCTGGCCAAGAAGTTTTCCACCTGCCCTTCAGGCAAGCGTGGCGGCGACCTGGGCGAAGTGCGCCCGGGGCAGCTGGTGGGGGCGATCGACCAGGTAATTTTCAAGAAACCCCTGCGTGTGGTGCACGGGCCGATAAAGAGCAAGTTCGGCTATCACCTGGTGCAGACCTTCTACCGCGACTGAACAGCGCCGTTAACGGCGTGCGGCCAGCAAACCGAGGCCAGCGCAACCGAGCAGGCAGGCGCTGACCCGGTTGAACAGCCGGCGCGGCCCCGGCTGGCTGAACCAGCGCTGCAGGTAGGCGCCAAGGCCGGCATAGATGGCAATCGCCGCCCACTCCAGGAGCAGGAACAGTACCCCCAGCCAGAGGAACTGCTCACTGACCGGGGTGGGGCTGCCCACCGAGACGAACTGCGGCAGGAAGGCGGTAAAAATCAGGATTGCTTTCGGGTTGCCTGCGGCCACCCAGAACTCCTGCCGCGCCAGGCGCCAAACGCCACGCGGTTGCTCGCTCGCCACCAGGGCCTCGCCCACCGGAGCGCGCCACAGCTGCCAGGCGATGTAGAACAGGTAGGCCGCACCCACCACCTTGATCACCAGGAACAGGTACTCACTGGTGTGCAGCACCACCGCCAGGCCCATCGCCGCCAGGGCAATCATGCCGCTGAAGGCGAGAATGCGCCCGCCACCTGCCACGCATGCGGTACGCAGGCCATAGCGGCTGGCATTGTGCAACGACAACAGGTTGTTCGGCCCCGGTGCCATGTTCAGGGCGAAGCAGGCGGGGATGAATAACAGCAGGCTCGACAGGTCCATTTCGTTCTCCTGGAAATCTGCCGCCAATGTCGATGCTTGAGCGGTACCGGTCAAGGTACAGCCACAGGGAAAAACTGTACGGCAGCGCGTTCGGCGCTGTTAAGCTGCCAGCCTCAACGAGGGCTCCAGCATGCACCCTACCCGCTCCTCACTCTGGCGCGATCCGGCCCTGCCCTGGGTGGAAAGCCGCCGGGCCTGCCACAGCCGCGCCTGTTACAAGGCTCATAGCCACCCGACATTCTCCATCGGCGCGGTGGATGCGGGGTGCAGCGTCTTCACTGGCGCAGGTGATGGGCAGCAGCGGCTGACCCCAGGCACGCTGGTGTTGGTGCCGGCGCAGCGGGTGCATGCCTGCAACCCCGAGCCCGGCCAGGCATGGAGCTACCAGATGCTGCATGTCGAGGCCCAGTGGCTTGCGCAGCTGCGCCTGGAGTCGGGGCTCGACGCGGCCGGGCCGGGGGCGCCGGCGCGTATCAGCCGGCTGCCTGCGTTGTACCGCGAGTTCTGCGGGTTGAATGAATTGCTGTTCTCGGGTGCGAGCAGCGGCGAAAAGGAAGCCGCACTGATCGCCTTCATGGGTGATCATGATTTTGCCCAGCATCCTCACCTGGCGGCTGCGCCAGCGCCAGCATTGGGCATGCCGGCCCTGCGTAGCCTGATCGAGTGCATCGAAGCTCAAGACCCGGCCCGCTTGAGTCTTGAAGTGCTTGCCCGGCAAGCAGGGCTTGGCCGTTATCAGTTGATCCGTGCGTTCCGCGCGGCCACCGGGCTGACGCCGCATGCCTACCTGATCAATGCCCGCATCAACCGGGGCCGGCGGCTGCTGCGCGACGGGCTGGCGCTGGCCGAGGTGGCCTATCGACTGGGGTTTGCCGATCAGAGCCATTTTCAGCGGGTATTCAAGGCGCATGTGGGCGTGACGCCGGGGCAATATCGGCTGCGTCTGGATCAGAGGCCCTAAGCAACCCGCAATAATCTTCAATACCTGGTCCTGCCCCGCCTCCACACTGCGGCTTTATCACTCGAGATAGCCCGCACCATGGAGCAGTTTCTGATCGTCGCCCTCGCCCACTTCCTGGCCCTGCTTTCCCCAGGCCCGGACTTCTTTCTGGTCGCTCGTACCTCGATCAGCGCCGGTTGGCGCGTCGCCAGTGGCACCTGCCTGGGCATCGCTCTGGCCAATGGCCTGTTCATCAGCCTGGCCTTCGCGGGCCTGGCGGTACTTCAAGAAGGCAGCCCGGTGTTCATCGCCTTGCAGTTGGCCGGCGCGGTTTACCTGCTTTATATAGGCGCGCTGTTCCTGCGCCATGCCGGGCAGTCCGGCCTGGCTGCGGTGGATACCCTAGGGGCAGTGAGCGGCTGGTGGCGAGGGCTGGGCATGGGCTTGGTATCTGGGGGGCTCAACCCCAAGAACGCACTGTTCTACGCCAGCCTCGCCAGCATGGTCGCCAACAGCGGTGCTGCCTGGAAGTGGGCCTATGGCGCCTGGATGTTCACCATCGTTCTGCTGTGGGATTTGCTGGTGGCAGCGGCCATCGGCAACAAGCGCCTGCTACGGCGCTTTTCTCATGCCCTGCCCTGGCTGGAGCGGGCCTCGGGGATGATGCTGATTGCACTGGCAGGTGCATTGCTTTTCAGCCTGGTGCAGGGTTGAGCAGCGCCAGGCTGGCCAAGTCCATCAGGCTGAAATGGCCACTTGCCCAGCCACCGGTGTCCAGGTGCCAGACGTTACCCAACCGTTTGGCCTGGAGCACCGGCGTATGGCCCACCAGCAGGGCACGCACGCCTTCGACGGCGCCGGTATCCCCTTCTTTGAGCCGCCGGCGCGACCACTGGCAGACTTCACGCACCCCCGGGTCATCATCCTCGAGCAGACTGGCGCGCAGCTCGGCCCAGTCTGCAAACGGGCTGTCGGCATGCAGCACGCCAATCAACCCGGCCTCTGTCTGTACTTCCATGGCTATCGGCAGCTGCAGGAAGTGTTCGACGAAAAGCGCCTGCTCATCCTTTGGCAGATCGAGAAACCAGCCGCCGCCCGCTGCCCGATACATGTCCAGATCCAGCCGCCCACCGTACAGGCAGGTGATGGCCAGCGACTCATGGTTGCCCTGCACGGCATGGAACCAAGGCTTGGTCAGCCACGTCAGGGCCTCGATACTGTGCGGCCCGCGGTCGACCAGATCACCAACACTGAATAGCCGATCCACCGCAGGGTCGAACCCTACCGCCTCCAGGCACTGCTCCAGGCGCCGAAAATGCCCGTGAATATCGCCAACAGCCAGGTCACGCCCGTGGCTGTTGGCGGCTACCCGCCGAAACCGGCTCATTGCATTGTTCCTCTGTTGCCGCACGTTGGGGAGCGGATGATGGGTACCGCTCTCGTGCATGACGTGCTCATGGCCCTATCAACCAACAGCATGGCACAAGGCACAGCACCTGCGCAGTTCGAACTGGTTTCGCCAATGTTTCGCCACGCCCGCGGCCTCCTGAAATACCCTTCACTGGAACAGGTGATCCCGCCGATAGTATGCTCGGCCTTTCGATCTGTACCAGGGAAGGGAATTACCCATGAAACTCTGTGCCGTACAGCTGGCATCAGTCAAAGGCGAACTACAAGTCAATCTCGACCGCCACCTGCACTGCATAGAGCAGGCCGCAGACCTGGGCGCCGAACTGGTGGTGTTCCCCGAGCTGTCGCTGACCGGTTACGAGCCTACCCTGGCAAGGCAGGTGGCCTTGCCGCTCACCTCTGCCCGGCTCGATCCGCTGCAGCGAATCTGCGACCGCCTGGCAATCTGCGTAGCCGTGGGCCTGCCACTGCCCACCGCAGATGGCATTCAGATCGCAATGCCGATCCTGCGCCCCGGCCAGCCGCGGCTGGCCTACGCCAAACAACGGCTGCACGAGGACGAGCTGGCGTTTTTTTCGGCCGGTGACCAGCCCTTGGTTTTCGCCGCAGGGCAACTGCAGGTAGCACCCGCCATCTGTTACGAGTCGATGTTCATCGCGCATGCAGCACAAGCCCGCGACAGGGGCGCAGAGTTGTACCTGGTGAGCGTGGCGAAGACGGCGAAGGGCATCCGGGAAGGCAATGAGCACTACCCGCAAGTCGCTCGCACTTTAGGTATCCCGGTATTGATGGCCAACTGTGTGGGCCCGGCCGACAACTTCGTGGGTGCCGGCGGCTCGGCGGCCTGGGACAGCCAGGGCAACCTGCTGGCGGCGCTGGACGGCCGCCAGGAAGGCATCATCTTGCTGGATACCGCGAACTCCAGCGCCATCGGCGTACCGCTGAGCATGCCTTCTGCATGAAGTATCTGCTTTTGATAGTGGCCAGCTTTGCCAGCACCTATCATCTGGTGGGGCTGTTGATCAACAGCCAGCTGAATGAGCTGGCCGAGGGGTTGCGCCATCGCCCGGATGCGCCACCGCCCGGTCAGTACCTGCGCGAAGTAAGGCCACAGGCCCGCCGGGCGCATCAGCAGTACACGCTGATGGCGGGCTCGACGCTGGCGGTGGTGGCGTGCCTGGTCGTGTATTGGATCAGTTGAGTTTTCAGATTCAGTCGCGACCTTTGCGGACAATGCATGGCTAAAGGTCCAAAGTCAGGCTTTGTTGCCCCTCAAGCGCCAAGAGGTACTGCTTGGCCGGCATCCCCCCGGCAAAGCCGGTCAGGCTCCCGGATGCGCCAATCACGCGGTGGCACGGGGCAATGATCGAGATCGGATTACGGCCGTTGGCCGCACCGACCGCGCGCACGGCGCTCGGGTTACCGATCTGCCGGGCGATATCGCTGTAGCTTCGGGTCTGGCCGAACGGAATGGTGAGCAACGCCGCCCACACCTGGCGCTGAAAGGCGGTGCCGGCAAAATCCAGTGCCAACTCGAACCGTTGGCGCTTGCCGGCAAAGTACTCTTCCAACTGGCGAGCGGCTTCGCGCAGTATTGGCTGCTCATCATCCCGATGCACCTCACCCAGGCGAACGCGGTTTTCCCGCTCCTCTTCCCACAGCACGGCGGCCAGGCGCTCGCCGCGGGCCACCAGGGTCAAGGTGCCGACCGGGGACTGCATCAGGGTGAAGGCGCTGGACATGCTTGTGTCTCACTGCAGGGCTAGGTCCGGGCACTGTAGCGTCGGCCCACACCTCGCGCATCCGCTTTCTTGCTCAGGCAATCACTCAGCTCGCGATGCGGCGGGCTTGGGCCAGGTCGATTTTGGGGATCAACGCCGCAGGTATGCGAGAAACCTCGGACAGGTTGTAAACCCGGAATCGCTCGCTGACAACCTGCTCGGCCATCAGCGTCAGCGACGGCAGTATGCGGCTCTCCCAGTGCTGGTCGAGCCCACAGGGGGAATGCTGCCCCTCACCGTTCTCGTAAAAGCGCCCTAATGACTGGTCCAGGTCAACACCCACCAGCAACACCTGCTCGAACCCCAGGTGATACGCCAGTTGCAGGGCGACATAAACCACTGTCCGGGCATCGAAGTAGCCGCTTGAGAGGTCTTTGCTGAAGGCGATCGACCGCGCCCGCTTGCTCCACAACGCCCTGCTGCAGACATGGGTTGCGCCGTGCCCCCGCAACCCGTCGAGCATGCCGGGGTTGTCGGCTTTATGCAGCGGATAACACTCGGTGTCGGGCGGGATGTCAGCGCCGACGAACTGCTCTGGCCACAGTGCCAAGCGCTGGCTATCGCGCAACGCCAAGGCAAACAGCTCTGGCTGCTGTGTGCGAAAGCTTTTGTCGGTGCAGATGTAAAAGAACGGCTTCACGGCACACGCAGCGGTGAGGGAAACCGAACCATTCATGGCAATCACAGGGAGGTGTGAAAATTCAAGCAAGGGGAACTGTTTGGCAGAAGCGCCCGACGCAAGAATCACCACCGGCCCTTTCTGGGTGTTTCGGCACGCCTCGAAACCTGAGAACGCGCCGCGCTCGGCATCGAGCTGTGACGGAGATATATTCATCGCGCCATCATCGGTTTGGAGTACCTAAAACACAATACCCCTCGGACACCGAACGATCCCTTTTACAAAGCCCTTACACAATCTGACCAACGTCTTGCCGTTCGTTTCACGCGACGACTCTCTTTTATGCATGAGTCGCCTTGCCGGTTACCCCTGGCGGTACTAATACTTAACTCTCTGCCTGGGGAGGCACGAACAATGCAACCAAGATTCGTTATCGTTCCCGCAGTGCCTATCGAAAGGGAATCCTTCCGCGTCGCTGGTCGCTATTACGCAGCTACCGTCTGCGGCGGCTACGACATCTACGACAATCAAGCAAAGGAGCGTCTCAAGCCCAGTTACTCCTGCAAAGAAGATGCGCAGGTGCAATGCCGTCAGATGAATCTGAAAGCCTAGAAGCCATGGGACTGCCAGGGGGCAGGCATCACCTCAATCCAGGCATTCCCGGGCCGCCAGCCGCAACTTGTTGCCCGAGAGGAAGCTGCCTTTGTAGAAAGTCGCCCGGCTGCCCTCACCGGACTCCAACACTTCCAGGACTTCATCAGAGGTCACTGCGCTGGGTGCGGTCAGGCGGTAGCCATGGGAAATGGATTTTTGCGTCGTGAGTGGCGCCAACGCTTGCCACTTGGGCAATACACAGGCGGCATAGACTTCTGGCGATTTGCGGGTCAGCTTGCTGGCTGTTGGCTTTCCTGGGTTTGCACAACCGGCCAGGGTGACGACCAGTGCGTAGCAAAAAAAGATGCGAAAGTTAGGCATTTGCATTTGACTCAAGTGGACAGGATGCATTTTAACCATGGTTTTGCATGACAAAAAGCCCGCGCATCTGGGGCGCGGGCTTTTGTACTCAGGTTTTGCCGCGGGCTGGCTAGGCCTTCGAACACATGAGGGCTGCATCGAGCAGCCGCCCGTGGTCATACCAGGCATCGCGCTGATAGGCCATGAACTGCTGACGCGTGCCGTAGCTGCGCAACTCTACAAGGCCATTGGCTGTGTTGGGGTCAGTACTGTCGACGAACAGACGCACCGAATCACCACTACCCACCTCATAGGTGGTTGCACTCCCATGCATCTCTTCCTTGACGCACCCTAGATAATCCGGCGGGCTCTTCTCGGTGATACCGGAGGTATGATCATGCCCATCCCGAACATCGGGGTTCTGTGCACACCCCGTCATAAAAGTTGCAGCCAACGCTGACATCAGTATTGCGCTTGCGAGCGATCTAGAGTTCTTCACGCGACACACTCCGGCGCCCCCTTCAACAACCCTTTGAAAATAGCTAACGAGCAACGCCCTTTTTCGTTTTTTTGGCCAATCCCATATTAACCCTCAGTCATAACCGAGCAATATTCTTCTTCGCTATAGAGGATGTGGCAGCGCCCTACCCTATTTGCAAGCTGACGGGAACACGCCATGCCGCTTTGCCATTAGCACCGCTCAATCTTGCTCGGCCACCTCACAAACGCCATTTGCACGCCCCTTGCCGGTATACGAGACCCCCACAGACTCATCCGGGTTGACCATGATAGAGACGGTAACCCCATCGCCCTTGGCTTCGTAGTACGCGTCACTGAATTTCTTCAGTTTTGCCTCCTTGGCATTAATGTAGACAGGGCCGCCTTCATCCGCGTGCACTTCGATTCCGCCCGGGCATGTGGCATTCACCAATGGGATGCCTGCGTTGGCCATCCCTGCAACAGAAATCAGAACAACGCCCAACACTAGCCGCTTCGTTCAAACCTCCTGATCCGGTTAACCCTTATATACAGTGATAGACGAAGGCCCTGGAACCGGACCATTGTCGGCCAGAAACGCTTTCGCATCGAGCGGTGAGCATCATGCTCTGCCCGCCTGGCTCTGCACATACTGCTCAGCCATCACTTTGCCTTCGAGTATGGCCTCCGTCGAGGACGAAAATGCCCGACTCACTCGCAGCGTTCTCGAGACGCTGCCGGGCCGGCCGACCTCCACCAGCATTCCGGTCGGTGAGTCAGTGCACGACTCCCACAGAACGTAAATGGATGCCTGGTAACCAAGGTACGAATGCACATAAAGATCATGACTGGTGGACTGAAGGTTCATCTGATTCTCCAACGGGGCGCCCTGATTGCACCTTTGCTGCAAATACGACTGGTGCGTTCACGCGTGCGTTCCGTTGTCCTCGTCAAGTTACCTGCCCCGGTGAAGCCGGACCAGCACGTCAGAGTACATCTGTACTCCTGCGCAATCCTTACTATTTCAAGCAGGTTGCGGGCCTACCCATAGCAACCAGACCCTCGGTGGCAATTCGGCGTGCACGCCCCACGCCCCACGCCAGCGCTCTGGTCATCGACTCGCCGGGCCTCGAGTCGAACGCCTCCTCGTGAAGCGCGGTACCAGCGGCCGCATAGACGCCGATGAACATCTGCGTAGCGCCTGTGCGCGACAGCCTCACCTGAACATCGATAACCGTGCCGTTATAAAGAGCCTCATCGTGCTCCCGGTGATGCAGGGTCGGGTCCGCCCACAGCCAATAAGTTTCTCCGCGAATTCGCATGCCGCCTCCTCCGACTGATGTCTATTTGGAATGGCCAAATACCACCATAGCGAAGCGGTACGACCGCACAACCGGTACACGCGCAACTGTGGGCTGAATCGGACCACCGGTTAAATAACCGTTACAAAATCAAGGATTTGTACAACTTCAGGCCGGGCGCGGCAGCTCGATGATCGCATTGTGCTGACCCCGGCCGGTGCTCGCGGATTCAGCCCAAAAAAAGCCCAAACAGACGAGAGGGCCTCAATACACACCTGCGATGCGCTGATGAGGTTTGGGGTTGGGTGGTCTAAAACCCGTGGCTACTCGACGCTCACCGTCAACGCATGGCTGACCACGCCGTGACACCCGCATGCCAGCCGATGGCCTTGCAGCACCACCGGCTTACCGTTGCGGGTGCCAGCCAGTTGGCATGACAGCACGCTGCCCCCGCTGCTGGTGGGGTCGCCCAGGCAGATGGGAGGGTTCATGCCTTGGGTCGCCCGACACTTGGGAGGCCATACTTGAAGGGGTCAGCACCACGGTTGCGCTGGTTCTTCGCTTTGCGTGCCTCATCTGGCGGGCTGATCATTTGCACGGTGAGGCTGCCGTCGCTGCCGGCGTACACCACGGCACTGGCACCGCCGTCGTGGTAGCTGGCGATGGTGGCCAGGTTGATTTCCACCAGCGCGCTGCTGACGCCGGTATTGCCCAGGCGTCGACCGATGTCATAGCCCTCGTCGACATTGCCAACATCCAGGCCTTGGCCATCGGTATTGAGGCTGTGCAACGCGTTGGTCAGGGCGATTTCTGCTTCAGCGTTGTTAGTGGTGTCATAGAACACGCGCACCGGTTTTTGCCCATCGGGCAGCGTGTCGAGGGCCTTGAGCCAACCTGCCTGCAAGGCCTTGGCCTGCAATGCGGGTTTGAGGCGCTTGCCGTGCTCGTCCTGCATGAAAACCTTGATCGGACGGTGCAGATAGCCCAGCACTGGCGCTGCGTCGAACTCCTTCAACTGGTGTTCGGCCCAACGCACGGGCAGCCAGGGCGACGGTTCGAAATGGCCTGGGCCACGATTGTCGATGGTCTTCCACAAGGTGGGCAGTTGCGATTGCCAGTAGGCGCTGGACATGGTGCTCGGATCTTCCGAGACTTCGGTGCCTTTGGCGAGCTCGTCGGCTTCATACCAGTCTGTAAATGCCCTGTCCCGGTTCCAGTAAAACGCCCACAACTTGCCAAAGTCAGTTTTTTTGTCCTGATTGTCCTCGGCGTCACGGGTGACGAAGGGGCGAATGTAGCGGTCCACTCGGTCTGAGCGCGTGACCAGCAGGCCAGTCGCGTTTTCGTAGATTGTTGGAACCACGTGGCCATTTTGCAATCCCGGTGTGCCCGGTTTGCGATAAGGGTCACGCGCCACGTCACCGTCCTGGCTCGCGATCAAGGCCTGTGGCACCTTGGGATTATCGTCAAAAAACGTGAACAGTCGCTCGATCATGCCTTGAGCATGGGTAGTGTTTTCATCGTCTTGCCACAGAAACTGGGTAACGCCCAAGGTCGCCGCATTACGCCCTTCATTGATCAGGCCTGCAGCTCTGTAGCCTTTTGCGTAGGGATCTGGCGGCCCTAGCGCAAACACCGGGATTGGCCAGTACGCAACTGCTTCACCTGCCGAATTTTTGAATGCGATACGGGCTTTGATGTCTGCTGAGATTCGCCTAGTGTCTAATGACGGATCGTAATCTTTCGCGTCTTGCGGGTAGATCGAAGCGAAATTATCGTTCTTTTTCTGGATAAACTGCCAGATTTCGGACTGGCCGTCAGTGTGAATTCCAAGTCCTACTCCGCGAATTTCTAAGGCGTAGATCCGTGCTTGCGTGGCCAGTTGTTCGGCGTTTCTGAGCTCTATCTGTTTTCGATAATTGGCAAACTCTGCCTTCTCACTTGCCAGGGCATTGCCCCACCAGTGAGTGCCAAAGATAACCAGCAGCGAGCCGACAATAGCAGCAATGCCCCAGGCCATGACGGGTTTCATGTCGCGAAGTACCATGTCGGTTTCCTGTGCTTTGAGTTGGACAATCCAGATGAAGCTGAGCCAGAGCACAATCAGCACCCCGGCGATCCGCTGATGAGTTTTGGGGTTGGGCGGTCTGAAACCCGTGACTACTCGACGCTCACAGTCAGCGCATGGCTGACCACGCCGTGACACCCGCATGCCAGCCGATGGCCCTGCAGCACCACCGGCTTACCGTTCATGCGTCGGCTTGGATGCCCCTCGATAAACGCAAAAACCCCTTTGTGAAGCGGGCAACTGGCCTTGTCGCCCAGCACCGCTGGCGTTTTACCGTTGACGGCGTGGGTGCCAGCCAGTTGGCATGACAGCACGCTGCCCCCACTGCTGGTGGGGTCGCCCAGGCAGATGGGACGGTTCATGCCTTGGGTCGCCCGACATTTGGGAGGCCATACTTGAAGGGGTCAGCACCACGGTTCTGCTGGTTCTTCGCTTTGCGTGCCTCATCTGGCGGGCTGATCATCTGCACGGTGAGGCTGCCGTCGCTGCCAGCGTACACCACGGCACTGGCACCGCCGTCGTGGTAGCTGGCGATGGTGGCCAGGTTGATTTCCACCAGCGCGCTGCTGACGCCGGTATTGCCCAGGCGTCGACCGATGTCATAGCCCTCGTCGACATTGCTCACATCCAGGCCTTGGCCGTCGGTATTGAGGCTGTGCAAGGCGTTGGTCAGGGCGATTTCTGCTTCAGCGTTGTTAGTGGTGTCGTAGAACACGCGCACCGGTTTTTGCCGATCGGGCAGCGTGTCGAGGGCCTTGAGCCAACCTGCCTGCAAGGCCTTGGCCTGCAACGCGGGTTTGAGGCGCTTGCCGTGCTCGTCCTGCATGGAAACCTTGATCGGACGGTGCAAGTAGCCCAGCACTGGCGCTGCGTCGAACTCTTTCAACTGGTGTTCGGCCCAACGTACGGGCAGCCAAGGGGACGGTTCGAAATGGCCTGGGCCGCGGTTGTCGATGGTTTTCCACAAGGTGGGTAGTTGCGATTGCCAGTAGGCGCTGGACATGGTGGTCGGGCCTAGCAAGATTTTAACGCCTTTGGCATGCTCGGCGGCTTCATACCACTCCATGAATGCCTTGCTCCGGTCCCAATAAAACGCCCACAATTTCCCGAAGTCAGTTTTTTTGTCCTGATTGTCCTCGGCGTCATGGGTGACGAAGGGGCGAATGTAGCGGTCCACTCGGTCCGAACGCGTGACCAGCAGGCCAGTCGCGTTTTCGTAGATCGTCGGAACCACTTGGCCATTCTGCAAACCCGGTGTGCCGGGTTTGCGATAACCGTTTCGTGTCACGTCACCGTCTCGGCTCGCGATCAAAGCCTGTGGCACCTTCGGGTTATCGTCAAAAAACGTGAACAATCGCTCGATCATGCCTTGAGCATGGGTAGTGCTTTCATCGTCTTGCCACAGAAACTGGGTAACGCCCAAGGTTGCAGCATTACGGCCTGAATTGATCAGGCCCGCTGCGCTATAGGAGCTGTCGTAGGGGGTAGGCGGCCCCAGCGCAAACACCGGGATTGGCCAGTACGCTACTGCCTCACCTGCCGAGTTTTTGAATGCAATACGGACTTTGATGCCTGCGGAGTTTCTCCTGGAAGTTAATGATGGGTTGTAGTCTTTCGCGTCCTGCGGGTAGATCGAAGCGAAGTTGTCGTTCTTCTTTTTTATGAACTGCCAGATTTTGGACTGGCCGTCTGTGTAAATCCCTAGACCCACTCCCCGAATTTCCAGGGCGTAGGTCCGCGCTTGCGTGGCCTGCTGTTCGGCGTTTTTGGCCTCTATCTGTTTCCGATAATTTGCAAGCTCTGCCTTCTCACTTGCCAGGACATTGCCCCACCAGTGAGTGCCAAAGATCACCAGCAGCGGGCCGACAATAGCGGCAATGCCCCAGGCCATGACGGGTTTCATGTCGCGAAGTACCATGTCGGTTTCCTGTGCTTTGAGTTGGACAATCCAGATGAAGCTGAGCCAGAGCACAATCAGCACCCCGGCGATCAACTGATAAGGTTTCAGGTTGGGCCGTGACTTAGAGGTGGGGGAGTAGTCCTTCATCGGCCAACTCCTTTTACAGGTGCATCGACTACCAGGGACGGCGGCCTTAGCGAGACCAGCTCAGAAGACGGGAACACGCCCCATTGATAATACTTACTACTAGCAGTCACCAATGCTTGAGCCTCCCCACTCAGTCTCGTCCAACCCGGCAATTTAATTATTTCCGTAAATATCGCTTCATCTATCTTCCAATCCGCAATCGCTACCAACACCTCTCGCATAGCCGGATCATCGAGGCTGTGCGCCTGGCCAATAGCAATGTCCATCGCCGTAACCCAGCGTTGGTTCTCCGGGCTGCGCAGAACGGCCGAGTGGTAGCTGTTAGGGTCCATTTCGTCCGGATCTGCGGGCATCCGGACCTGAATTTCGTTAGGCGTTTCTTCACGGTAAATGACGTACTCTTTCACCTCTGAGCCTTGACGCACGGCCACTTGATTTATGGCGGAAGTTTGATCACCGGGCTCTTTGCCAGTGTTCCACCGGGCCCGTTCCGCATCCGAGTTCACGCGATGAGGACTGGTACGCACCTTGAACCATTTGAAGCTGGCTTTCGGATTACCCAGCGCGCTGCGGATACTCACGTCATCGGGACTGTCCAGGCCTGCCTTGGTGGGTGTGCCAGTTACTGCCTCGCCGCCAAACATTTGTGGAGCATGGGGTGGGCTTAAAGGTTCGGCATTGATCAGGAGTTCCTCACCTTTTGCTATTGGCGCTCGCGAGGCCACGGCAGCGGCTGACCACCCGCCAGGGTAGCGGGGTTCTCCCTTGGCACGCAGCACCGTTTGTTGTATGGCTTCGCCGACTAGTACCGGCTCGCCGTTGCGATGACGCTTGGTCCACATGCGCTGGTAAAAGCGCAAGGACTGCAACGCCGCCATCGCCGGTTTGCCGTCAGCCAAGGCATTGGGTACCCCATAGGTACCGATGCCATGAACGTCGTCCAGGGCGACCGTGGTGTCGTCCGGGCAGAAGTACAGGTACACCTTGCCGCGGTTGTCACGTTCGGGGAAAACGGTCAGGTTACCCACCTTGTCCTTGCGCGAGCCCTGCGTGGGTGACCACTTGGGGCCCGTGCGACCGCCGTAGGTCTTGCTGTCCCTGAGCGCGGACAGCGGCGGCTGGGCATGGGGTGCCTGGGTGACTGCGGTGGCGATGTTGATCAATGTCGCGAGTGTGTCGTGGCCTTTGGGTGTGGCCTTTGGCAGCACACTGTAAGGCGTGTCCACCATGATGACGGTGTCGGCACAGCGTTGGCCCTTGTCGATCAGCATCGCTTGAGCAAGCAGGGTAATCAAGGTGCCTTGACTGTGGCCCATGATGGTGATGGTTTCATCAGGCGATACACGGCGGATCTCACTGACCAACATGGCCAAACGCGTTGCTGCGAACACAAAGTAACGCCGGTGTGGCCCTTTTCCCATGTACTGGGTGTTGGACAGCGTGACTTGTGCGAGATGCCGGATAGCCTTGGCAAAGCCTTGGCTGTACATCTCCAGCAGGTTGTTGGTGGCATTGGCGAAGAACCCGCCGCCCTTGGCGAAGTGCCGGTCCAGGCGGTTTTCGAACACGTCCTGATATTGGTCGCGCAGTTTGGTCGGGTCGTTATTTTTATCGCGCTTTATCTCGCCAGGCTCGGCGCGATAGCCCCAATAAAAAGGGATCATCAGGCTGCGGGTTTTGGGGTCGTCCGCGTCTCGCTGATAAAGGAACGTGTCTGGATCGTCGAGTGTGGCTTTGTGATCTTCACCGAGCTCCTGAATCGGGATTTTTTTTGCAGCATTGTAGTCCGCCCCATACCGCCCCGCCTTAAGATCAGGCCGATCCAAACGCTCATTCACCCCCTGGCACAACCCCGTCTCCACCGACTCGTATGAAGCCCCCGGGTCATTCACGCCGTGCAAGAAGATCACCACCCCTGGCAGGTCGGCGGGCACCTCCATTTTGCGTTCGGTACTGAAATTGGGTACCAGCCGGGTGACGCTTTCAGCCACAGCATATTGATCGCCACTCATTGGCTGCCTCCTTTGCTGCCGGTGCTGCGCAGGGCAGCCACTTGTGCCTGGTGCATCGCTTCGCGCTCGACGTGTTCGGTGAGCCCGCTGGCGTCGGTCATGCCTTGCACGGTGCTACCGTCTTCGAGTTTGATCTGGTAGGCGTGGTCAACGGCCATTCGCACGCTGTCGTCGGCGTGCCCCGGGTAGTGGAAAGCCAGGCGTTGCGCCGCCGGGTCGCGGGTGAATGCTGGCAACGGGGCGCTGTCGGTGTTGGGGCCGACCCAGTCATGCTCGCTGGCATGGACGATCACCTTGCCTTGGCTGCCGATTTCAACGCCGCCGCCGATCTTGATATAGCTGCCATCATCGGCCACCAGGCGGATGGTTGGCGCGGTGATGACCGCCTCGCCTTCGGCGGCCGACAGGTGCAGGTTCTTTTGTGCGTTGACGGTGATGTCGTCTTCCTGGGCCTGGACCAGCACTTTGCCGCGGTTGGCAATGGCACTGATGCCCTCATCCTGGGCGAAGGCACTGATGCCCTTGCCGGCTTGCAGGCGCATGGCGGCGCCGCTGGTCAACTGCAGGTGGTCCTGGGCGGTGGTGTCGTGGTTAGCACCGGCATAGTGGGTTTGCGAGCGCGGTGTGGCACTGCTGATACCCGCCTCAGCTGCAACGGCCATGACTGGCTTGCCCGGGCTGTCGCTGTCGGGCGCTGGCCACTGTTTAAGCGCCTGGCTCAAGGCGTCGATGCCCTCGCTGTTTACCGCTGCCCCGCCTCGCGCGGCGGCGGTTTGCCCGAGGCTTTTGAACAGCTCCCCGCACTCGGCCAGCAGCGTGAGCAGTTCTTCGCGGTCCAGCTGTGCCCCTGTGGCGTCCCGGCGGGCATAGGTGGTCAGCAACATGCCTTGGGCGGCGCGCAGCGCAATCGCGGCGTCGGTGCGCAATTCGGCACCGTTGCCACGGGCCTTGGCCTGGCCGTCAGTACGTGGCTCGGTGAGTTTGCCCAGATTGAGCGCTGTGGCCTGGTGCGTGGTGCCGACGCGGGCACGCAAGGCGCCCGGTGTGTCGTCGAACAACAGCTCGTTGAAACCGCGGCCCTTGTGCTCTTGGGTCTGTATGCCGGAAAGCGCGCGGTTGCCTGGCAGGCCCGAGGCTTTGCTGAAGCGCGGCGGCGTCTGCTCGGCGTTGTACAGCACCGAGGTGACCACGGGGCGGTCGATATCGCCTGCCAGGAAGGTGACCAGCACTTCCTGGCCGATACGTGGCAAGAACTGATGGCCAAAACCTCTGCCAGCACTGGGCATCGCCACACGCACCCAGGTGCTGCCCTGCGGCAGGCTGTCGCCGCGCTGCCAGTGGAACCGGACCTGAATCCGCGCCAGCTCGTCGGTGAAGACTTCTTCGCCCGCCGGCCCGACCACGATCGCACTGAGCGGCCCGTTGACGGTGGGGCGCGGCACGGTGATCGGGTGGCGGTAAGGGATGCTTTGGCGAATGCAGACAAACTGGTTGTCGTAACCTGCAGGCTCATCCGAAAAATAGTTGTTGCGCCCCCGGTGCTCGACCGACACCAGCAGGAACTGGCGAGCTTCTGCCGCACCGTCCTCATGGTCGAAGTGCTGGGTCAGTTCGAAGGTGTAGCCCGCACACATGGCCCGGCAGTTGCTGGTGCCGGTGAAGGTCTTGGCCTGGGCTTCGATGACCTCCAGGTGGCGGCGGACCAGCGCCTCGCCCTCGTCAGGCAGGCGATGACTGTAGGCACCGAGAAAATCGTACACCTCGTAGGGCGCGACATCCCCCTGCTCATTGAGGCTGCCCATGTGGATGGGCAGCGGATTTCTTGGCTGCTTGTAATCGAACGTCTGGATGGCCATCTTGCCCGATTGCAATACCCGGTGGCTGCGCCATTGGGTGATCGAGTCACTGGTTTCGGTGACAAAGGCGCTGTGGTAGCGGATTTGCGGTTGTTCGGGCAACGCCTGCAGAGCCTGGGATTCATCCATGATGATCAGGCTGTGCCCGTCCGTGCCGTGATCGAAGTAGAAGAACAGGCCGTCCTGCTCCAGCAAGCGCAACACGAAATCCAGGTCGGTTTCGCGATACTGGGTTATGTAACTGTGGGATTTGAGCGGCTTCAGCAGGCGGAACTCGAATGTGCCCAGCCCGCCGTAATGCTCGAAAACTGTGCGGATGACCGCTTCAATGGTCTGCTCTTGAAAGATCCGCGAATCAACGCGTCGCGTCAGCATCCACAGCCAGGGGCTCAGTGTCGCGCTGTAACGCGCAGGCCACCGTCGCTGCCCAGCAGGTTGAACCGGGTGATGTGACCATGGATGTGGCGTACGCCGCCGTCGGCCAGCTCGATGTCCAGACAGGCAGGTTGGCCGATCAATGATTTGAGTTCGAGCCTGGCATCCTGGCTGATCAACGACAGCTCGAAGCTGAACAGCGTGGATAACCCTTCACTGCCGCTGAAATGCTCCAGCAACAACGCCTGGTCATCTCGGATGGGAGTGGTGAGTTTGATCAGCCGGCGGTTCTGTGGTGCAAAGATCTTCGTCAATTCCATCAACGATATTACTCCCTGTTAAAACTAGCCGCGGAAAGTATCACAGGGCCCGGGAGGATCAACCCCATCGGGGCAAGTCAGAATTTGACAAACTGTGACGGTCGTCCCATTGACAGAACTTTTCGCTTTCCGCCGACAGCTTCACCGACTTGGGTGGTGGGTGTTGAATGCTGCTACCCGGCAAGACGGAATGTGACGACACAGGCCAGGCAATCCGCGTGTGGCTGCCGTTCTACCCAGCCGTTTGCGCTGGGTCACCGATGACGGTGCACAAGAGGGCATCTGCGTCCATACCCCATGTATTGGATGCCTTGGGCAGGGAGATCAGGGTAAACAAAGAGGTGATCGAAATGGCAAGAAAACGGGCGGGTGCCAGGTTCGGTGACGCGCAACGCCCTAGTGACAAGGTGCGCAAGCATGTCCATAGCTGACAATCTTTCCTTGCTGAAGCGCTTTTATCGCAGCGAGGAAGGGCACAGCCACCCGGGGTTCGGGCTGGGTGGGGCTAAGCTGGTGTTACATTGCCCGTTGGCGGGGTTGCCTGGGTAAAAGCGGGTGCTGCAGTGCAGCCCATCGCCGGCGAGCCGGCTCCTGCCACGACCGCAAAACCTTCAAGCCTGCGCAATACCAGTACTCAATCTACGAAGACCGGCAGGGTCAGCTAGAGTATTGATATGTTCAAGCACCGTGAGATAACGATCATGCTGAAACAAGAAGCAGACGACGTGATTGAGCGTATCAGGGACGATCTGAAAAGGCATGGTGTGCTGATCGGCTACGATCCAGAGTTTACCACTGCCGATTTCGGTTGCGACCTGGACCACCACGTCGCTCAGGTCAGAGAGGATCCGGAAAACCGCGTCGTGTGTATCGTGATACATGACGAAAGCTTGTGGGCACAGCTCAGGCAGGGGTCCGTTTATCGCTGCGTCGTCAGTGAATGTAAAGGGAAGCTGTTCGGCATGCCGATTACCATTGACCCTCAAACGGATGCGTCGTACACCATTCAGTACAAGCCCTGAAGTGTCTGCAGGGCAGTCTGCCAGCCAGGGTCACCCTCTGCCTGCCAGGTAGAACATCCCTCCGGCGAGCGTCGTTAAAACGATGCCGTCGAATACATCGCCAAAAGCGGCTTTATCTGTGAGCCAAGCGTCGATCTGCGCGGCCAGAAAGCAGACCGCGATGAATAAAACGGCGCCCGCGATGCGCCAATGCCGCCGCACCTATGCGACAATACGCTCAATGTCTGGTCTCAACCCCACATTTATCGCCCAACAGCTCGGGCATGGCGTGCAGATGCTCTCATCGACTTATGCGCGCTGGATTAACTCGTCCAACGACTGGCAGGAGCGGGAAACGCTCCAGATTGGTCCAAAATTGGTCCGCAGCTGCGAAGAAGCCACGTAAGTTATTGATAGGTAAGCTCCTTGATCTCCACCGCTAACATCACCATGCAGTTCGGCTCCAAGCCCCTGTTCGAAAACGTCTCGGTCAAATTCAACAACGGCAACCGCTATGGCCTGATCGGCGCCAACGGTTGTGGCAAGTCGACCTTCATGAAGATCCTCGGCGGCGACCTGGAGCCTTCCGGTGGTCAGGTCATGCTCGAGCCGAACACCCGCCTGGGCAAGCTGCGTCAGGACCAGTTCGCCTACGAGGAATTCACCGTTATCGACACGGTGATCATGGGCCACGCCCAGCTGTGGAAGGTCAAGGCCGAGCGTGACCGTATCTACTCGCTGCCGGAAATGACCGAAGAAGACGGCATGGCCGTCGCCGAGCTGGAAACCGAATTCGCCGAAATGGACGGCTACACCGCCGAATCGCGCGCCGGTGAACTGCTGCTGGGCCTGGGTATTCCGCTGGAACAGCACTTTGGCCCGATGAGTGAAGTGGCCCCGGGCTGGAAACTGCGCGTACTGCTGGCCCAGGCGCTGTTCTCCGACCCGGACGTGCTGCTGCTCGACGAACCGACCAACCACCTGGACATCAACACCATCCGCTGGCTGGAAACGATTCTGACGGCGCGTAACAGCACCATGATCATCATTTCCCACGACCGGCACTTCCTGAACAGCGTGTGCACTCACATGGCCGACCTGGACTACGGTGAGCTGCGCCTGTTCCCGGGCAACTACGACGAGTACATGACCGCGGCCACCCAGTCGCGCGAGCAGTTGCTGTCGGACAATGCCAAGAAAAAAGCCCAGATCGCTGAACTGCAGACCTTTGTCAGCCGCTTCTCGGCCAACGCCTCCAAAGCCAAGCAGGCAACCTCGCGTGCCAAGCAGATCGACAAGATCCAGCTGGCCGAGGTCAAGCCTTCGAGCCGGGTCAGCCCGTTCATCCGTTTCGAGCAGACCAAGAAGCTGCACCGCCAGGCTGTCGTCGTGGAAAAAATGGCCAAGGCCTTCGACGACAAGGTGCTGTTCAAGAATTTCGACATCACTGTCGAAGCCGGCGAGCGCGTAGCGATCATCGGCCCCAACGGTATCGGCAAAACCACCCTGCTGCGCACCCTGGTCGGCGAGATGACGCCGGATGCAGGCTCGGTGAAGTGGACCGACAGCGCCGAAGTGGGCTACTACGCTCAGGACCATGCGCACGATTTCGAAGACGACATGACCCTGTTCGACTGGATGGGCCAGTGGACCTCGGGTGAGCAGGTCATCCGTGGCACCTTGGGGCGCATGCTGTTCTCCAACGACGAGATCCTCAAGTCGGTCAAGGTGATTTCCGGTGGTGAACAGGGCCGCATGCTGTTCGGCAAGCTGATCCTGCAGAAGCCGAACGTGCTGGTAATGGACGAACCGACCAACCACCTGGACATGGAGTCGATCGAGGCGCTGAACCTGGCGCTGGAAAACTACCCAGGCACTTTGCTGTTCGTCAGCCATGACCGCGAATTCGTGTCGTCGTTGGCGACCCGCATCATCGAACTGTCGCCGGACGGTGTGGTGGACTTCAGCGGCACCTATGACGACTACCTGCGCAGCCAGGGCGTGCTGGTCTGAAGTCGCTAGCCGGCCTGGCCCTTTGAGGTGACCAGGCCGGCTTCTTTATATGGCGACCACGCTCCACAGGTACTACGCAGTAACTGTGGAGCGGTTTCCCTTTGAATAACTCGTTAGCCTGCTTTCATTTCCTTCGCGCAACGGCCATGATGGGGCCACGCCCACCGCCCGCCCGCGAACGAGCCAATGACCGCGCCACAGCCCGCCCCCGCCAGCAGCAACGCCTCCATCACCCTGCAGATCCTCTCGATCGTTTTCTACACCTTCATCGCGTTCCTCTGCATCGGCCTGCCGATCGCGGTGCTGCCCAGCTATGTACACGACCAACTGGGCTTCGGTGCGGTGATTGCCGGGGTAACCATCGGCCTGCAGTACCTGGCTACCCTGCTCAGCCGGCCTTTCGCAGGCCGTGTGGCCGATACGCTGGGCGGCAAGCAAGCGATCCGCTACGGTTTGCTGGGCATCGCGGCCTGTGGAATATTGACGCTGGCCTCGGCCTGGACCTTGAATGCGCCCTTGCTGAGCCTTGCGCTGCTGCTTGGCGGGCGCGTGCTGCTCGGGCTCGCACAGGGCCTGATTGGCGTTGCCACCCTGAGCTGGGGTATCAGCCAGGTGGGGCCTGAACATACGGCCAGGGTCATATCCTGGAACGGCATCGCGTCATATGGTGCCATCGCCATCGGGGCCCCCGTTGGCGTGCTCGCAGTCGATAGCCTGAATTTCAGCGTGCTCGGCCCAGCCTTGATACTGCTCGCCGCCCTGGCAATGCTGGTGCTGCGCAAACGCCCGGACGTGGTGGTGGTGCGCGGTGAGCGCCTGCCGTTCTGGTCTGCGTTCAGCCGTGTGGCGCCTTGCGGCCTTGGGCTGACCCTGGCTTCGATCGGCTATGGCACCCTGACCACCTTCGTCACGCTTTATTATCTGGAACGTGGATGGGCAGGCGCCGCTTTGTGCCTGAGTGCCTTCGGTGTGTGTTTCATCATTTCGCGACTGTTGTTCGTCAACGCCGTCAACCGCTTTGGCGGTTACAACGTGGCGGTTGCCTGCATGGCCACAGAAGTGCTCGGCCTGAGCCTGTTGTGGCTTGCGCCCTCCCCGCTCTGGGCGCTGGTCGGGGCCGGCCTCACCGGTTTCGGCCTGTCGCTGGTGTACCCAGCCTTGGGCGTTGAAGCCATCAAGCAGGTGCCCAGCAGCAGCCGGGGTGCCGGGCTGGGGGCCTATGCGGTGTTCTTCGACATGGCATTGGCCATCGCCGGCCCGGTCATGGGCGCAGTGGCGGCGCACCTTGGCTATGCGTCGATATTCTGCGTCGCGGCCCTGCTGGCCCTTAGCGGGGTTGGCCTGACATTGTTGCTGGCGCGGCGCAGCCATCGCGGCTGAGCGTTACCCATGAAAAACGGCCGCCGCGCAAGCGACAGCCGTTCGTTTAATACAAGTTGTTCATGCCGTGGCGAACAGCTCACTGGCAATCTGCACCTGAGCAGCATCGATGGCTTTGCTGCGGTGCTCCGGGCCATAGGCCAGGCCGTGGGCGCGAACGATCTCCAGGTCGGTGATGCCGATGAAGCCCAGGAACACCTTGAGGAAGTCTTCGTGGCCCGCGCCGGTCGGCTGGCCAGCGTGCAGGCCGCCAGCGGTGGAAACCAGTACTACTTTCTTGTCACCGCACAGGCCTTCAGGGCCTGCCTCGGTGTAGCGGAAGGTCTTGCCGGCCACTGCAACGCGGTCGATCCAGGCCTTGAGCTGGGTCGGTACGGTGAAGTTGTACATCGGCGCACCAATCACCACGGCGTCGGCGGCAAGAAACTCGTCCAGCGTTTCGGCGCTGAGCTTGGCTTCGAAGGCAAGGGCTGCGTCGCGGACGTCTTCCGGCGTGCCGGCTGCAACCAGGGTGGCAGCGGAGAAGTGGGCAATGGCGTCGGCGGCGAGGTC
This sequence comes from Pseudomonas sp. TR47, assembly GCF_044143025.1. Classification (NCBI taxonomy): domain Bacteria; kingdom Pseudomonadati; phylum Pseudomonadota; class Gammaproteobacteria; order Pseudomonadales; family Pseudomonadaceae; genus Pseudomonas; species Pseudomonas sp. TR47. The sequence continues at coordinate 90,325 of NZ_JBHFCS010000002.1, forward strand.
ACGATAGACCACTTCGATGCTCGGGTCAGCGGCTTTCCAGGCCTGGACCACTTCCCGGCTCAGTTGGCGCGAGGCGGAATTGTCGCCCAGGATGCTCGAATCGATGTGCAACAGTTTCATGGGACTCTCCTGTGAATGAAGACCGCAGCATTGGGCGATCACGATGGAGAGAATCCTACCGGGCCGTCGAATAGCTGAAAAGCCAGCAAAAATGCGTTAGTTTGTCCCACAGATAGAACAGTGAGACAGCCCTCATGCAAGACCTCAACGATCTCTTCTACTTCGTTCGCGTAGTCGAAGCCGGTGGCTTCGCCGCCGCCGGGCGCCAGCTGGGCATCCCCAAGTCGCGTCTGTCGCGGCGCATCGCCGAACTGGAAGAGCGGTTGGGCACGCGGTTGCTGCAGCGCACCACGCGCCAACTGAAGCTCACCGCGGTGGGTGAACGCTATCTGCACCATTGCCAGGCCATGCTGCTGGAAGCCGAGGCCGCTGACGAGGCGGTGGCCAGCATGAGCAGCGAGCCGCGGGGGCGCTTGCGGGTGTCCTGCCCGGTAGCGTTGGCCCATGCGTTCCTGCCGGACGTCATCAGCCGATTTCTGGAGCTGTACCCCCAGGTGCAACTGGACATGGTGTTGCTCAATCGCCGTGTCGACCTGATTTCCGAAGGCATCGACGTTGCCCTGCGCGTGCGAGAGCTGGGCGACGAAGACCCGGCGCTGGTCACGCGCCGGCTGCGTCAGGCGCAGATGCAACTGGTGGCCGCTCCGGGCTTTGCCGATCATGTCCGTGAGCCGTCCGAGCTGGCCTCCTTACCGGTACTGGGCGCTGCTGAAGCAGACAGGCTGGTGCATTTGCGCCTGCTGGGGCCCAATGGTCGCCAACAGGAAATCGCCCTGGAGCCACGGTTGGCCATCGATGATTTTGTGGTGCGCAATGCCGCCGTACGTGCCGGGCTGGGATTTACTGCGTTGCCGAGCATGTTCTGCGAGCATGAACTCGAACGCGGCGAGCTGGTGCGGCTGCTGCCGGACTGGTCGCTGCCGGGGGGCTATCTGCAGGCGGTTTACCCGCATCGGCGTGGGTTGCTGCCTGCAGTACGGGTATGGATCGATCATCTGGCAGCATCGTTCGAAGCGTGTGGAGACCGTTATGTCTAGACAGACCATGACCGAGGAACAGGTGGCGGCGTTCTGCCTGGCGCTGCCCGGCGCGCGGGAAGACTATAAGTGGGGCGGTATCCGGGTATTTTCGGTGGCCGGTAACAAGATGTTCGCAGTACTCGACCTGGCGGGGGCTGGCTTGTCGTTCAAGGTGGCCAATGAGCTGTTTCTGGGCTACTGCGACAGGCCAGGCGTGCGCCCGGCACCGTATCTGGCACGGGCGCGGTGGATCAGCATGGCGCCGCCCTACCCCATGGGCCGGGAAGAATTGTGTGACCTGCTGCAGCGCTCGCACCAGTTGGTGGTGCGGCGGCTGGCGAAGCGTTCGCAGGTGGGCCTGCTGATGTGAGGGCCCGCGAAGGGCAATAAGAGGCCATCACCCCAGAGACAGTACATACCCACCCAGAAACAGGTGATCAACCCAGAACACCTGGTGCAGCAATACAATCGCCCAGAACACTATCTGGTAAGAGGCCTTGCGTGTCTTGTGCCGGTAAAGCTGCTGGGCGATCAGCGCACCTGGCCAGCCACCCAGTAGCTCACTGGCATGCAGTACCTTCTCTGGCGTGCGCCAGGCCTGGGTACGGGCCTGCTGCTTATCCTGCCAATACAGCAGAACTGTAACCAGGCTTACAGCGGGATAAATCGCCAACGGCAGCCATGACTGCCCGCTCCAGGCCATCTGCGCCGCGCCCGCCAGCGGCAGCAGGCACAGCACCCCAAGCATCAGCAGCTTGAGGCGTACATTGCGTACGCCCTCTACCTTGCGCGCAGCACGCCGTTCTGCCGTTTGTGTCCGAGCCATATCAGCCGTGCGCCGTCGACCAGTCGACCCAGCCGAACTGCCAGGTGGCCAGGATCAGCAAACCGAAAGCTATGCGGTACCAGGCGAAGGCCGCATAACTGTGGTTGGCGATGAACTTGAGCAGGCCGCGCACTGCGATCATGGCGAAGATGAACGAAGTCACGAAGCCAATCGCGAACACTGGCAGATCGCTCGGCTGGAACAGGTCACGGTATTTGTAACCCGAGTACACTGCCGCACCGACCATGGTCGGCATTGCCAGGAAAAACGAGAACTCGGTGGCTGCCTTGCGCGACAGGCCGAACAGCAGGCCGCCGATGATGGTCGAGCCGGAGCGCGAGGTGCCCGGGATCATGGCCAAACACTGCACGAACCCGATCTTCAAGGCATGCGACCAGCGCATGTCATCGACGTGATCTACCGCCACGCTGTGGGTGCGGCGCTCGGCCCAGAGCATGATCACACCACCGATCACCAGCGCCGTCGCCACGGTGATCGGGTTGAACAGATACTCATGGATCAGGTCGGCGAACAGCACGCCCAGCACCACCGCCGGCATGAACGCCAGCAGCAGGTTGGCGGTAAAACGCCGCGCCGCCGGCTGGCTTTTCAGCCCGAACACCACATCGAGGATCTTGCGCCGAAACTCCCATACCACCGCCAGGATGGCCGCCAACTGAATGATGATGTTGAAGGCCATGGCCCGTTCGCCACCAAAGCCGATCAGGTCAGCAACGATGATCTGGTGACCGGTACTGGAGATCGGCAAAAATTCTGTCAGTCCTTCGACCACGCCCAAGATGATTGCCTGAAAGGCAGTCCAAAAATCCATCATTCCCCCGGTTGGAGCGCCGCTGCTTGCAGGCCCCTTGTTCTTGATTTGCTTGTGATTGCCGCATGCGGCGCGGCCTTTTTACAGCGTTAGTTGGGACCCGTGCCAGTAGAAAAGTTCACGTGGCCTAAAGGTTTCATCTCGCGCGGCCGAAATCCTAGCAGAGCGGCTTTGCAAAGGCTTGCCCGGCATGCGGCATCACAGCCATTAACTAGCACTTAGCCATTAGTCGGGTTTGGCCAAGCGCCAAAGCATGCTTGGATGCACCTTCATAAAAAGAACAATGTGGGAGTGCCGTTCATGAAGACCTTGAGGTCGATGTCGATCAGCCGCCGTTTGTGGCTGATACTGCTGGTTGCGGTGGCGATGCTGGTGATCCTCGGCCTGCTGATGCTGCGTCAGATCCATGGCGACCTGTACCAGGCCAAGGCGGAGAAAACCCGCCATGTGGTGCAGACCGCTGCGGGCGTGCTGGCGTATTACCAAGGCCTGGAGGCCGCAGGCACGCTCAGCCGCGATGCGGCCCAGCAACAGGCCCTGCAGGTGGTGCGCGCGCTGCGCTACGACCAGAACGACTACTTCTGGATCAACGATCTGGGGCCGAAAATGATCATGCACCCGGCCAACCCCAAGCTCGACGGCCAGGACCTCTCCGCCATTCGCGATCCTGACGGTTTCGCCGTATTCGACGAAATGGCTGCCCTCGCCCGCAGCCAGGGCGCAGGCCCGGTCAATTACCGCTGGCCCAAGCCTGGTGCCAGCGAACCGGTGGCCAAGACTTCTTATATTCAGCTGTTCAAGCCATGGGGCTGGATCATCGGCTCTGGCGTGTACATCGATGATGTGCAGGCTGAATTCGCCCGCCAGTTGCGCCATGCCTCGCTGGTGGGCCTGGGTATCGCCCTGCTGATGGCTCTGGTGGTCATGCTCATCGCCCGCAGCATCGCGCGCCCGTTGCAGGAAGCGGTACAGGCGATGGGCAACATCGCCAGCGGCGAAAGCGACCTGACCCGACGCCTGGATACCCATGGCCGTGACGAAATCACCCACTTGGGCGAGCACTTCAACCGTTTCAACGGCAAGTTGCAGCGTGTGGTCGGCCAACTGCAGGGCGCGGCGCACTCGTTGGCGCAGTCCGCCGGGCATGTCGGTGACAATGCCGGTGCCGCGCAAAAACGCAGCGCACAGCAATCGATGCAGATGGACCAGGTGGCAACAGCGGTCAACGAGGTGACCTACGCGGTGCAGGACGTGGCCAAGACCGCGGAGCAGGCTGCAGGCGAAATGCGCGCAGCGCAGCAGCAGGTGGAGCACGGGCAGCAAGCGATCCATGGCAGCCTGCAGCAGATCGACCGGCTTTCGGCAACTATCGAGCAGGCGGTACAAGTGATCCGTGACCTCGCCGGGCACAGCACGAAGATCGGCGGGGTGCTGGAGGTGATACGCTCGATCGCCGAACAGACCAACCTGCTGGCCCTCAATGCGGCCATCGAAGCGGCCCGCGCCGGCGAGCAGGGCCGTGGCTTCGCGGTGGTGGCTGATGAGGTGCGGCTGCTGGCCCAGCGCAGCGCGCAATCGACGGCAGAGATACACACCATGATCGAGCACCTGCAAGGTCAATCGGACGCCGCGGTCAAGGCCATCGACACCAGCAGCGAAGCTTCGCGCCAGACAGTCGAGCAAGCCCGGGAGGCTGGCTCCAGCCTGGACGCCATCAGCCAGGCGCTGCACAACCTCACCGTGCTCAATGCCACCATTGCCAGCGCGACCTTGCAGCAGTCGCATGTGGTTGAGGAGATCAATCGCAATGTGCTGGACACCGCCGGGTTGTCGCAACAGACCGCCGATGCAGCGCGCCAGTCCAGTGATGCCGGCGTGGCGCTGGGGCGCCTGAGCGAAGAGTTGGAGCAACTGCTGCGCCAGTTCCGGGTATGAGGACACTCGTGGGAGCCGGCCCGTCGGTTCCCACTGGCATGCGCCAGCACTTGCTGCTGGCCTTCTACTCCTTCCTGCGCCCACACGCTACAATCGCGCCCCTTACCCTCTCCAAGGATCGCCGATGTCCGGCCTCGAACTCATCGCCGCCGTGCTTGGCGTCACTGCCGTCTGGCTCACCGTCAAACAGAACGCCTGGTGCTGGCCTATCGGCCTGGTGATGGTGCTCATTTATGGCTGGCTGTTCTTTGAGGTGAAGCTGTACTCAGGGATGCTGCTGCAACTGGCCTACGCCGGTTTGCAGTTGTACGGCTGGTGGCAATGGAAACGACCAGACCGGGTAGAGGACGCACGCGCAGTGTCGCGCCTGCCCGTGAAGGCTGTGTTCACAGGGCTGGCAGCGGGCCTGGTGCTCAGCGTTGCCCTTGGCGCAGCCATGGCCCACTGGACCGACGCCGCTCTGCCTTGGCTGGACGCTACGCTGACGGGCTTGAGCCTGGTCGCGCAGCTGTGGATGGCGCAAAAACGCCTGCAGTGCTGGCCACTTTGGTTGGTGGTCGACCTGTTCTATGTTGGCCAGTACCTGCACCAGCAACTGTATTTCACGGCAGGCTTCTTCGCCGTGCTGACCCTCATCGCCGTGCGTGGCTGGCTGGAATGGGGCCGTGATCCGGCGTTGCAGCCAAGCAAGGTGCAACCATGAAGGTCCTGGTACTGTGCGGCCCGGAGTCCAGCGGCAAAAGCTGGCTTAGCGGCGAAATCCAGGCGCACTTTGGCGGTGTGGTGGTCAGCGAGTACGTGCGGCATTTCATCGACCAGCACTGCCGCGACACCTGCTACGCCGATATCACCCCCATCGCCCGCGGCCAGTTGGCCTGGGAAGACCAGGCCCGGGAGATGGCGCCGCCGTTGCTGATCCTCGATACCCACCTGCTCAGCAATATGCTCTGGAGCCAAGCGCTGTTCCAGGATTGCCCACCCTGGCTTGAACAGGCATTGCTTGCACGCCACTACGACCTGCATCTGCTGCTCAGTCCGCAAGGGGTTGACTGGGTTGCCGATGGCCAGCGCAGCCAGCCCGACCTGGCTGACCGCCAGGCATTCTTCGATGACAGCCTGCAATGGCTGCAACGCCATCGGCAAAGGCTGCAAATCATTGATGGCCACTGGCCCCAGCGTAGCGCCTCAGCATTACGTGCCGTGCAACACCTGCTGCTGGGCACAGCGCCGCACTGCCCCACCGAGTGTTAAACCGGTGATACACCACGCTGGGCGTTGACCCCCGTATTTGCGCACTTCCCCACCAATTGCGGGGGGAGTGTCAAGCAGGTGAGACATTGTTGAAAAGAGCGCTGCAGGCAACGTGCATAGCGGGCAAAACGGCGAGCGGCGGCAAATCTGTCTCAGCGCTGATACAACAACTTCCAGCCGCTCCCAGCTAGATTCTGCAAGCCACTGAATTCAAAGCCTTATCCAAAAGCGGCACGCCTCCTGCTCTCCTCCTCGCAACGCTGAACTAGGCCAGCGCTCGAAGAAGGAATCGCCGTCGTGAGCACACTGGATAAAGGCATTACCCGCCTCTTGCTTGTCGGTTGCGTACTGGGGGCAAGCATGGCGCTGCCGGTCCAGGCCGACAACGGCATCATCGTCATCACCCGCGATGTACAACCTCGGATGGCGATACGTGCGCCACTGGCGCCTGACCCCAACCCCACTACCGCCAACGCCAACCCATCCGCATACGTGCTCAAACAGAGCAACGAATTGAGCGATGGCGACTTCGCCAACATCACCAGTGGCACGGGAATCTCTTCGCTGATCACCCAGCAGACCGACAACCTGGGCGGCAACATCAGCAACCAGAACCAGCTACCGAACCTGGCAGCAGGCCGTGGCACAGGCTCGGGCAACGGTATTTCCAACATGGTCAACTCAAGTGTTCAGCGTGGCCTCGCCCCTCTGCAGATCCTTACCGGAGGCAAATGAGATGAGGCAGACGCTGTCTATCATGGCCGTGTTGTTCAGTGCATCGGCCCTCGCCCAATCCCCCGTTCCTGTGCTCAACAATGCCACCATCGACAGCTCCGGCGCGCAATACCAAGGCAACTTCAGCGTAAACCAGGCCGCCGGCGACCGGCAGCAACAGGCCAATGCCCGGGCTTTTGCGATGGGCCACGGGGCAGATGCAACCACGCAGATTCGCCAACGCCAGCAGTCGATCGTCGACCCCAACATGGGAGCCACCGCCAGCATTCAGGGCGACGCCTTCAGCCATGGCAGCGGCGCTCTTGGCGTCAACCAGAGCGCAGGCGCCAGCACCCAGCAGGCCAATGCCCTGCGCATCAGCATCAGTACACAACCGCAAAGCATCGATGACAGCGTCCTGTTGCAGCAGAACGTGGCGCTGATCAACAGCTCCGATCCAACTGATACCTCACCCGGCTATCGCCAGGTCACTACCGGTGACCAGGCATTCACCGGTAGTCGCGGGGTCATCCAGCTGAATCAGAGCGCCGGGGTGGGCAACCAGACGGCAAACACCCTGAGCGTACGGGTCGCGAACTGACCCAAACAGGTGAGAACAACACTTAACCTAAAAAGACGGAGAAACACCATGAAACCCTCGATGGCAATCAAGCCTCTGGTTTTCGCAATTGCTGCGGTCATGGCTGTTGCTGCACAAGCGGATCAGAACGACAGGCGTGGCAACGGCCACAACCACAACTACACACCACCGGCAAAAGCCGTGTACACCAGTGCCACTGCTGAAGCGACCGACATTCAGAGGAGCACTAACAACAGCATCCGCAACGAAGGCACCATCAACGAAGCCGAGATGAGCAGCTCCGGTACTGGCGCAAGTGGCAACGTGGGCGTCAACGTGGCAGCCGGTAACGGCAACCAGCAGGACAACGCCGCGGCCATCGCCAACACGTCGTCCGACAATGCCGACATCGACAACAGCTTCGTCTTCGGCACAGCCACCGCAACCGCCGATGTTGTCCAGCGCAGCAACAATAACACCGTCAACAACTGGTCGACCCAAAGCTCCGCGGTCATGAGCGGCTCGGCCGATGGCAGCAGCGGCAACATTGGTATCAACGTGGCTGGCGGCGACCTGAACCAGCAGAAAAATACCATGGCCATTGCCAACAACAGTGCCGGTATCGGTAACTCGACCGCCACCGCTTCGGCCGATCAGAATGGCCCTGGCCTGGAAGTCAACAACCGCGCCGACCGTACCTATACCGTCGATACGTTGACCTTCACCACCAGCAAGAGCGGGTCGTCCTCGCGTAGCGGCTCGTTCGATGCGAGCGTCGACAAGAGCTCCAGCTCGAGCTTCAGCGTGGCTGGCTCCAACAGCAGCAGCGCCAGCGGTTCGAAGAGCAGCAGCTCCAGCGGCTCTAGCAGCATGAACGCCAGCGGCTCCAACAGCAGCAGCGCCAGTGGCACCAACAGCATGGCTGCCAGCGGCTCCAGCGGTTGGGATGCCAGTGGTTCGGCCAGCCGGGACCACAGCTCTTCGTCTAGCGCTTCGCTGAACGCCTCGCTCGATGCCAGCATTGAGGGCAGCGCCTCTTCCTCCGAAACGTTTGGCCGCTTCGAGCGTTCTCGCAGCTCCGACTTCGATGCATCGCTCAACGCATCGCTTGACGCCTCGGTGGACAAGTCGCATGACTCGGCCAGCAACTCGTCGTTCGACAAGTCCTACAACTCGTCCTTCGACAAGGCGTATGACTCTTCGTATGACCGTACCCGTGACTCGTCCTATGACAAGTCTCGCGATACCGCCTACGAGAAGGCACACGATTCGGCATGGGAAAAAGCGAGCGCTTCGGCCTACGAGAAAGCTGGCGAAAAAGCGTCGGAATCTTCGGACAGCATCTCGAAGAGCTTCAGCGAGTCTAGCGAGTTTGCGCTGAGCAACACCGTGTCGTTCCAAGTGCTGACCCCGACCGGCTGGGCCAACCCTGTGACCAACACCGCGACCCTGAGTGGTTCGGTCAATGGTGGCAGCGGCAACCTGGGCGTCAACGTGGCAGCAGGTGTGGGCAACCAGCAAAGCAACTCGCTGGCCATCTCCAACACCTCGATGTAACAACTGCGGCCTGGAGGCCCCCTTCAGGGGGCCTCTTTCTAACAAGAAAAAGCAGGGGGCGTCGAACATGCGCATGATCGCCTTGGCAATGTTGCTGAGCATGGCCGGTGTCAGCGAAGCAGCCCAGATGCCATTGTCTGTGCTACCGGGTGGCGCGGTGATCTACAAACCCATCCAGAGCATCCGCGAGCGCAAGTTCGCTGACTTGGTACAGCAGAAAACCGACTTCAGTTGCGGCGCCGCATCTCTGGCAACCATCCTGCGCCAGGCCTACTGGCTTGACGTCGACGAACAACACGTGATCGAGGGGATGCTGGCACACGCTGACCAGGATCTGGTCCGCACCCAAGGCTTCTCGATGCTCGACATGAAGCGCTACGTGGAAAGCCTGGGCATGCGTGCCCGCGGCTACCGGGTAGCCCCGGACACCTTGCACAGTATCCGCATACCGGTAGTCGTGCTGCTGGACATCCGCGGCTACAAGCACTTCGTGGTGATGCAAAAAGTCGATAAAGGCTGGGTATACGTCGGCGACCCGGTACTAGGGCACAAGCGCTTCAAGATCGATGACTTCGTCAAAGGCTGGAACGGCATCATCTTCGCCGTCATCGGCCAAGGGTACGACAAGAACAATATCCTGCTCGATCCGCCGCTGCCGCTGAGCGCCAAGAACCGTGTCAGCAACTTCACCCCGGTGCAGGACGCCGAGCTGATGGACTTCGGCTTCATCCAAAGCGATTTCTTCTAATGACAATGGGCAAGACGCTCCGGGAGCATCCCATGAAGACTTCAATCTGGCTGGCCGCCATTTGCCTGGCCGCCAGCCTTCCGACACAGGCAGAAACGTTCAAACCGATCGAGCTGAAGGATCAGGAACTGGCCAACCTGCGCGGGCGCTACGTTATGCCTGGGCGCATCGTCAGCTTTGGCATCGTCATGACCAGTACCTGGCAGAACGCCAACGGTGAAGTGATTGGTGCAACCTCCGCGATGCAGATCCAGCAGTCGACCATCAAGCCGCAGTTCTATGTGTCGATGATCAATGAAAAAGGTACAGGCAGGCCGCAATCGGGCAGCGCCGGCACCGGTACCGTCACCGGCGGCGGTGGCCTGAACAGCACTGAAGGCGTAACCCAGGTCGTGCGTGCTGCCGGCGATTACAACACTGCCCATAACAATGTCGACATCAATGTCACCAAGGCCAACGAAGCGTCAGCGACACAACCCCAAGGCCAGGCCCTGGCCGCAGGTACTACGCTGGTCGGCGCCAATGGCGCAGGCTCGCTGAGCGTTACCTCCAGTGGCCGCGGCGTGCAGCTGAACATCATCGCCAGCAACAACCAGGGCAACACCGTGCAGCGCCTGGGCCAGGGTGGCCTTATGCAGAACACTACCCTGCTCGGCACCAGCAACCGCGTCAGCAACCTGACGTCGCTCAATGTGGTGCTGCGTGACGCGCCCACAGCCGGATCGATGGCCCCAAACCTTGATCAGCTCAAAGGCCTTCGCAATCTCGGATACTGATCTACGCTCAGTCTCATCGTATGTAGTCAGAAGGGACGGCTAACCCATGCACCGTTTGTTGACGTTCAGAGTTATCGTTTGTTTGACAACCTTGGCCCCGGCCACTCTGCTACAGGCGGCAACCGACCCACAGGTCGAAACTCTCAAACAGGAACTGATGGCGCTCAAAGAGCGCTATGAAGCCCAACAGAACGCACTGATGGTACTGGAGCAACGCCTGCGCCAGGTGGAGGAGGCGCCGCGAGCGCCAGCGCCCAAACGCCTGACAAAGTCCCCCGCCGAGGGCGTCAAGGGTGGGCAGACCGTGGCATCGGGCGCTCCCGGGACCACCGGTAGTTCCTATGGCCAATCGCTGCAGGACGACTCGGAACCTGCGCAAAGTGTGTCCAACCTGTACGACGAAGCCAGCGGTTTCTTCGGCGGCGGCAAGTTCAGTGTCGAAACCGGGCTGACCTACACCCACTACGACACGCGCGCCTTGACCCTTAACGGCTTCCTTGCCCTCGATTCGATCTTCCTCGGCAACATCAACATCGACCGCATCAAGGCAGACAACTGGACGCTGGACCTGACGGCACGCTACAACGTCGATCAGCGCTGGCAGTTCGACATAAACGTTCCCATTGTCTACCGCGAATCGACCTACTCTTCCGGCGGTGCGGGGGGTGCTGCCGGTGTCAGCTCCGATGGTACCGTTACCCGCGACCCCGCCCTCGGTGATATCAACGTCGGCGTGGCCTATAAGTTCCTGGATGAGTCGGAGAACTGGCCCGACGCAGTCGCCACATTACGCATCAAGGCGCCCACCGGCGACGACCCCTATGGCATCAAACTCATCCCGGTCGCCGGTAATGACAACCTGGCTGTCCCTGAGGACCTGCCGACCGGCAACGGTGTCTGGGCGATCACGCCCGGCATCTCGCTGGTCAAGACCTTCGACCCGGCCGTGCTGTTCGCCAGCCTGTCCTACACCTACAACATGGAGGACTCGTTCAGCGACATCAGCCCCACGGTCAACACCAAGGTGCCTGGTGACGTGAAACTCGGCGACTCTTGGCAGATCGGCGGCGGTATTGCGTTTGCCTTGAACGAGAAAATGAGCATGTCGTTCTCGGTCACCGATCAGTTCTCGAGCAAGAGCAAGATCAAACCCGACGGCGGTGACTGGCAGTCAATCACCAACAGCGACTACAACGCGGCGAACTTCAACATCGGCATGACCTTCGCGGCCTCCAACAACCTGACCATCGTCCCGAACCTTGCCATCGGCCTGACCGATGATGCCCCTGACTTTTCCTTCAGCCTGAAGTTCCCTTACTACTTCTGACGTCACTGTAACCGGGCTCCCGGCGGGCCCGGCTTTTGGTAACCAACCCTTAAGTCAGCCGCTTTCATGACCCCACCCTGCTATGATTGCCCATACATTTGTGACGTTTTAACGGCAATCAAGGAAAGTTTTCGTGAAAAACCCGCACGGCCATCCGCATACCCGGCTCGTAGCCCTTGCGACCCTGGTAATAGTGATACCCCTGGCTGCGCGCACCCTGCTGGGTTGGTCCAACCCGCTTGGCTATCTTTCGGACCTTGCCTTGGGCAGCCTGCTGGTGCTGCTGTTGTACCGCAGGCCCTGGTGGCTGGCCACGCCCGTGCTGCTGGCGTGGGCTGCATTGTGGGTCGCTTCGGCAGAGCTGGTCAGTGCAGTGGGCCGGCTGCCTACCAGTGCCGACCTGAGTTACCTGTTCGATACACAGTTCATGGAAAACTCCACCGACGGCGGGCTTGCCCATGCCTGGCTGCCGTGGGTCATGGGCGCTGGCTTGCTGGTTTGGGCGCGCTCTGCCTGGCGCAGCCGCACAACGCCTGACGCACCGCTGGGCCCCAAGGTGCTGGCCATACCGTTGACGTTGTTTGGTTTGCACTGGGGCGCTCAGCATCTGGCGCCGTCCGACGCCGATCAGTGGCGCCAGTACAACCTTCCCCATCAGCTCCTTTCCGTCGGCGTCGGTACGCTGCAGCACAAGGCACTGAGCTGGGCCGGGCAAACGCAACCGATCACCCCCCTTCCCACTGCCGGCCTGACCCAGTCAGACCTGAACGGCCAGAAGTTGCCAAGCGGGCGTGCCCGCAACCTGCTGGTGATCACCCTCGAAGGCATCCCCGGCGCCTACGTGCGGCCCAACCGTCAGGCCCTGCACAGCCGTTTTCATGAAAACCTGATGCCCAACCTCAGCCGCTGGGCAGAGCGTGGGATGAACACGCCAGACTACGTATTGCATACCCACCAGACCATTCGTGGCCTGTATGCGATGCTTTGCGGTGATTACGACAAGCTGGCCAACGGTACGCCAAAGGGTATGGAACTGCTCACCCAGCATCAGCGCAACCAGGCTTGCCTGCCAGCCCAGCTGCGCCAGGCCGGCTTCACCACGCATTACCTGCAAGGCGCTGGCCTGCGCTTCATGGCCAAGGACCGCATCATGCCGCACATCGGTTTCGACTCGGTGCACGGCCTGGAATGGTTCAGCAACGAGAACTACCTGCAATTCCCCTGGGGCAAGGATGACCGCGCGTTCTTCGAGGGCGCGCTAGACTACGTGGGCCAGCTCAGGCAACAAGACCGCCCCTGGATGCTTACCCTGCTGACCGTGGGTACCCACCAGCCATACTCGGCGCCCGCTCAATACCTGGAGCGGCATGACACAGCCAAGCAGGCTGCGGTGGCTTATCTGGATGACGCAATCGGTGCATTTCTCGACAACCTCGAACGCCAAGGCGTGCTTAAAGATACGCTGGTCGTAATAACCTCCGACGAGTCCCACGGTATCGACGGCGTGCGCCTTGCCTCCTCTTGGGGCTTCAACCTGACCTTGGCCCCGGAGCAGGCGCAGCTACCCCATATCAAACATGGCACCTATGGCCATATCGATCTGGCAACGTCCTTGCTCGATTATTTCGCCCTGCCAATACCTGCCGCCTTGGGCGGCCGCTCGCTTTACCGCGATTACGATACGGGTCGCGAGATGATGTCCTACACCAACGGCATGTTGCGCTACCACGATGGCCGGGGTGTATTCACCGAATGCGACTTCCAGCAGCGCTGCCGCCGCTATGCCAGCGAGGGCTTCATTGCCGAAAAGGCCAAGTACCTCGGCGCTGGTGACAGCCGACTCGGTGCTCAACTCGGCGCGCTGGCCGGCGTGCTGGATCAGTCCTTGCTGCAGACGCCGCTCAACCTGCGCTATCAGTTCGGCGGCCCCTCGCCCATCCAGTTGCAAGCGCGAATTCGCGATGACTGGGCCGATAACCTGATTGGCGCGCAGTACCTGGAGATGCCTGGGGGGTCACGCACACGAGTACGGGTCAAGGTACGCGCACTCGATCCACAGCATGCCGCCTATATTCAACTCAAGGCCAAGGAACTGGAGCAGGATGTGCCATTGGGGCTGCCTGACGAAATTCGTGTGACTGCCGCCGAGCCGCTGGAGATGGAGTTCGGCTTCGACAACCCGACGCAGCGCAAGGCGTTTTCGTTCCACCTGCTGGGGTATGGCGCAGGGGAAGTCGAAGTCAGCGATTTCAGTGTGATCACGGCGCTGCCAGGCGAAGAGGAGAAGGCCGAAGAGGGTTCGGACGGGCATATCGCTCAGTCGAGCTGAGCGGCTCTCTGTGGGAGGCGCCTCCCAAGGTAGGCGCCGCTACAAAAAAATTCAGCGAATCTGGTGCTTGTGCAATAGCCGATAGAACGTAGGCCGTGATATTCCGAGCACCTTTGCGGCAAAGCTCAGGTTGTTGCTGTGCCTGTTGAGCACATCACACAAGGCCTGACGTTCTGCCCGATGCTTGTAGTCTTCCAGGGTACCCAACGGCAGATCTTCCTGTTCCAGTACATGCAGGCCAAGGTCTTGAGCCTCGATCTGTCGCCCTTCTGCCAGCACCAGCCCCCGACGCACCCGGTTGGCCAGCTCCCGCACATTGCCCGGCCAATTATGGCGGCCCATTGCAGCCAAAGCGTGGTCACTGAATGTGCGCGGCCTGCGGCCTGTTTCCAGGCTGTAGAAATGGGAAAAATGGTTGGCCAGCATCGACAGGTCACCATGCCGGTCTCGCAAAGGTGCTGTCACTACCTGCAAGACATTGAGCCGGTAGTACAGGTCTTCGCGAAAGCGGCCTTGTTCGATGGCACGCTCCAGGTCCACGTGCGTCGCCGCCAGCACCCGCACATCGACCGGTATCGGCTGGCTTCCACCTACCCGCTCGATGTGCTTTTCCTGCAAAAACCGCAGCAGGTTAGCCTGTAATTCCAACGGCAGGTCGCCAATTTCGTCGAGGAACAAGGTGCCGCCATGGGCTGCTTCGATACGGCCGACCTTGCGCTGGTGGGCGCCAGTAAAAGCGCCCTTCTCATGCCCGAACAGCTCCGACTGGATCAGGTGCTCGGGTATCGCACCGCAATTGATGGCGATAAACGGCATTTCGCAGCGCTGCGACTGCCGATGCAGGGTGCGAGCGACCAGTTCCTTGCCTGTACCGCTTTCCCCGCGTATCAGCACGGGTGATTCGGTTGGGGCCAGCTTGCCCAGCAGTTTTCGCAATTCGAGAATCGGCCGGCTGTCGCCGAGCAGCTCGTCCTTGAGGCCATCGATCGGCACGCTTCCCTTGCCCCGCAAGCGGGCCATGCCAAACGCGCGCCCCAAGGTCACCAGAACCCGAGATACATCGAACGGCAAGGTATGGAAGTCGAAGAACCACTCGCAAACGAAGTCACCCACATTCTGAATTCGCAGTTGTTCGGCGTTGAGCACCGCGATCCATTCGGTGTTGCTGCGCTTGATCATGTCCTTGACTGCATCCGGGTGTCGCAAATGCGAATCCTGCAAGCGCAGCAGGCCAATATCGCAACGGTGCTCCAGCGCCAGGTCAAGGCTACAGCTGTGAACATCCCAACCGGCGTTTTCAAGGCCTGGCAACAGGCGGTGGCAATCGTCGCAGGGGTCGACGATGAGCAAGCGACGAAGGGATGCGGTTTCGTGCATGACCGTTCCTTGGCGCCAGATTATGGTTTTTTACGAGAAAACAGTAAGTTGCGGCGCCCATTTAACAGTAGCAACGAACTTGACGCTGCCCACTACCGTCTGTCCGCCCATTTCTGACGGTTTTCGGGCATTCGGGAATTTTTCGTAATAAACGGCGTCACAGGCGGCGCAGGAAACAAAAAATGTGTGCGTCGTAAAAAAATTTACAACCACTGTGTGACTTCACCCCTAACTTGGAGCATCAGTACAAATAACCCCGCGCTGCGTATCGCGACAACCTGAAGCGATAGCAGTTACGCGGACTTGAATTTCGATGTTTGGGACCATAGAGAGACCGAACCATGAATGCCCCGCTCCGTGTCAACGAAGCACTGCTGATCGCCGACCACGCCTTCGAACCCTTCCAGTGCGTCGCCTGGGATGCACCCAACGGTACTGGTGAGCTGAGCCTGGCAGTGATCGACCGGACCAGCACCCGTATCGGCAGCAAGCAAGTGTCTTCGCGCATCTATTCCGACCCGGCCCAGTGGGCCAGCCTGATCGAAGAAGTGCGTGCCGAACTGTGCCAGAAAGGCTATGCCCTGCAACCCTGGTCGATGCCGAAGTAATATCAGAGTTTGCGTGCAAGTGCGTGTTCGGCACGCACTTGTGCAACTTTCCAGTACCACTCAGGCAACTTGCACAACTGCGACAAAGTGTCGCCCCACCCTCGCGCAGTGCATCACTCTTTTAGCTTGAATTGCTCGATATGCTGATAGCGTGCTTGCAATTGCATGGCAAGTTGCTGTGCCCGCCCCAGACGAACCGGCGCCATTTCCATGTCCACCAATAGTGTGGCACAGGGCATCGGCTGCAGATCATTTGAGCGCTGCAGACGTCCATCGGTGAATACCAGGCAGCGCTGCTGCTCCTGTGGGTGGGCTTTTTGCCTTGCCTGCAGCCAGCGCCTGCCCTGCTCCAGGGCTGCGATCAGCGGCGTACCGCCGCCAGCACCCAATGCGTTCAACCAGGGTTGCAGTGACGCCGAGGCTTTCAGGCCATGACGCTGCCACTGCGGTGCACCGCCGCTGGCGGTCAGCAAGGCTAGTCGCGCACGCTGGCGGTAAGCCTGGTCAAACAACTCTGCCAGCAGCCCTTTACTCTGTGCCAGTGCCTTGTGCCGGCGGGTGGAGGCCGAAGCATCGACGATCACCAGCCACAGCTGGGCAGCACTGCCTTGGCGCTGTTGCCAGCAAAGGTCTTGGCGCACGCGTGGTCGCCCTTTCAGCAAAGTAGACAGCCAGGCCACGCGGCCCTTCCCCGCTACACGCACGCGGCCACGGCTGGCACCGCTCAGCTTACCGACCCGGGGCAAGGCATCCGCCACATTAGTGCCTGGCGGGCGGATGCTCAGGGCTTTTTTGCCCAGTTCGGCACCTCACGCCGGGCACCGCTGGCCACAGGCTGCGCAGGCAGCGCGCCCCAATCACCCTGCCCGCCCTGGCTATGCCCATCGCGACCGCCTGCCTCGGGGGGCGTGGAAGGTGGTGCCACCTCTGGCGGTACGCGGCGTCGATGGCGCAATGCGAATTCCGCGACCGCATCGACATCAAGCTCCTCGATCGCCTCGCCACCGCGCCAGGCACAATGGGCGCGGGCGGCACGTAGCCAGACCAGGTCTGCACGCAGGCCGTCGACCCCAGCGGCGAAACAGCGCTCGGTGATCCAGGCCAAGGCCTGATCGTCCAGCGCTATCGCTGCCAGCCCCTGACGCGCCGCATGACAGCGTTCGCGCAACTGTGCCTGAGCAGCGGCCCACTGTTCACAGAACGCCAGGGGGTCGGTGTCGAATGCCAAGCGACGACGAATGATCTGCTGGCGCGCCTGTGGCGCGGGCAAGCCATCGAGCACCACATTCAGACCGAAGCGGTCGAGCAGCTGCGGACGCAACTCGCCTTCTTCGGGGTTCATGGTGCCAATCAGAACGAAACGGGCACTGTGGCGGTGGGAAATGCCGTCACGCTCTATACGGTTGGTGCCGCTGGCAGCCACATCGAGCAAAAGATCGACCAAGGTGTCGGGTAGCAGGTTGACCTCATCGACGTACAGCACGCCGCCATCAGCCTGGGCCAGCACCCCTGGCGAAAATTGCGCCTTGCCCTGCCCCAGTGCCGCATCGAGGTCGAGCGTGCCGACCAGCCGTTCCTCACTGGCGCCCAGCGGCAGGGTGACGAACGGCCCCTCACCGAGCAGGTCGGCCAAGCCGCGAGCCAGGGTACTTTTGGCCATGCCACGCGGGCCCTCGATCAGCACGCCGCCGATTTTCGGGTCGATTGCGGTCAGGCACAGCGCCAGCTTCAGGTCGTCTGCACCGACCACGGCCGCCAGGGGAAATTGCACGGGTTCACTCATTTCAAGCTTGTTCCTCGCCGTCGAGCAACTGCTCCTCAAGGGCTTCGCGGTATTCACCAGGCGCTTCCCAGAGCCCGCGCTGCTGGGCCTCCAGCAATCGCTCGGTGAGGTCTCGCAAAGCCTCGGGGTTATGCTCACGCATGAAGTCGCGGGTCGCCGGGTCGAGCACATAGGCATCGGCCAGCGACTGATAATGATGGTCATCGATCAGGTGTGTGGTGGCATCGAAAGCGAACAGGTTGTCGACCGTCGCCGCCAGTTCGAAGGCCCCCTTGTAGCCGTGCCGCTTGGCCCCGTCGATCCATTTGGGGTTGAGGGCTCGGGCGCGAATGACCCTGTTCAGTTCCTCTTTGAGGGTGCGGATACGCGGCCGATCGACCTGGCAGTGGTCGCCGTGATAACTGGCCACCACCGCACCGGACAAGGTTTCGGACGCCGCCAGCATGCCACCTTGAAACTGGTAATAGTCGTTGGAATCGAGCAGGTCGTGCTCATGGTTGTCCTGGTTCTGCAGCACCGCCTGGACCTGGCCCAGCCGCCTGGCGAACTGAACACGCGCCGGGGTGCCTTCGTCACTGCCACCATAAGCGTAGCCGCCATGGTTGAGGTACACCTCGGCCAGATCGTCCCGGCTATGCCACAGGCGGCCATCGATTGCATTCTGCACCCCGGCCCCGTAGGCGCCGGGCTTGGCGCCGAATACCCGCCAACCGGCCTGGCGTGCAGCCTGTTCGGCCTCCACCCCTTCAGCCTGCAGCGCCGCTCGCTCGGCACGCACCCGCGCCGCCAGGGGGTTGAGGTCATCCGGTTCGTCCAGCGCCGCTACCGCCTGTACCGCGGCATCGAACAGGCGGATCAGGTTGCCGAAGGCATCGCGGAAAAAGCCCGAGACACGCAGGGTCACATCCACCCGTGGGCGATCGAGCAGGCTCAACGGCAGGATCTCGAAATCGTCGACACGCTGGCTACCGGTAGCCCATACCGGGCGCACGCCCATCAGCGCCATGGCCTGGGCAATATCGTCACCGCCGGTGCGCATGGTTGCAGTGCCCCACACCGAAAGGCCAAGCTGGCGCAGATGGTCGCCGTGGTCCTGCAAATGGCGCTCGAGGACCAGGTTCGCTGAGGCGAAACCCAGGCGCCATGCAGTCGTGGTGGGCAGGTTGCGTACATCCACCGTATAGAAGTTGCGGCCCGTGGGCAGTACATCCAGGCGACCGCGGCTGGGTGCCCCGCTGGGGCCGGCTGGTACGAAGCGCCCCGCCAATGCTGCGAGAAGGCCATTGATCTCGGCCGGCCCGCAGGCATCCAGGTCTGGAGCTACCTGCTCCTGTAAGGCCTGCACCACCTGACGTACCGGCTGCCATTGCGCCTCGTCGGGCAATTGCAGAGCGCCGCCCAAAGCTTGCTCGATCACCTGCAGAGCCAGCAGTTCAAGGCGTTCCCGGCTGTCGCCAAAGGTACGCCACGGTGCTTCGCTTACGGCCTGCAGTAGCGCCGGGCGCGGTCCCGCCCAGTTTTGCCCCAGGTCACAGTCCAATGGGTCGAAGCCCAGCACCAAAGCCTTGGCGAGTGTGCGCAACAAACTGGCGTTACCACCCCGACCATCACCGCGCTCGACCCGAAGCAAAGCCAGCAAGGTGTCGATCCGCAGGCGGGCTTGCGGAGACTGGCCAAATACGTGCAGGCCATCACGAATCTGTGACTCCTTGAGGTCGCACAGGTAGGTATCCAGGCGTGGCAGCCACACGGCGGCGTCGTCCAGTTGCCCTTCCAGTTGCAGCTCCCGGTCGATGTGGTTGGCCTTGACCAGCTCGAGAATGTCGCGCTGCAGCTCACGGGCGCGGCGCGGGTCGAGCATCTGCGCTTCATAGAACTCATCAGCCAGCTGTTCAAGCTCGCGCAACGGGCCGTAGGTTTCGGCTCGGGTCAACGGTGGCATCAGGTGGTCGATGATCACTGCCTGCGTGCGGCGCTTGGCCTGGGCACCCTCGCCCGGGTCGTTGACGATAAACGGGTAGATGTTCGGCAGCGGGCCGAGTAGCGCATCCGGCCAGCACTGGTCAGACAGGCCGACGCCTTTGCCGGGCAGCCACTCCAGGTTGCCATGTTTGCCCACATGGATGACCGCATCGGCGGCAAAGGCGTGGCGCAGCCAGAAATGAAATGCCAGGTAGCCATGCGGCGGAACCAGATCCGGGTCGTGGTACACCGCACTGGGGTCGACCTGGTAACCGCGTGCCGGCTGGATGCCGACGAAGGTCAGGCCATAGCGCAGCCCGGCCACCATCAGGCGGCCGCTGCGGTACATCGGGTCCTGCTCGGGCGCCCCCCAGCGTTCCAGCACAGCCTTGCGGTTGGCTTCGGGCAGGCGCTCGAAAGCGGCCTGATAATCTGCCAGGCTCAGGCTCTGGGCGCAGGGGCGCTGGTCGAGGTGATCGAGATCGTTGGTGACGCCGCCGAGCAACTGGTGAATCAATTGGGTGCCGCTGTCCGGCAGTTCGCCCAGCGGGTAGCCTTCAGCCTGCAGCGCCTTGAGAATGTTAAGCGCCGCCGCAGGGGTATCGAGCCCAACACCATTGCCGATGCGCCCGTCCCGGGTCGGGTAGTTGGCCAGCACCAGCGCAATGCGCTTTTGCCCATTGGGCAGGCGCGCCAGCGCCACCCAGCGCCTGGCCAGCTCGGCGACAAAATCCATACGCTCCGGATGGGCGCGATAGCACACTACGTCAGACTGGCTGCGCTCGCTGCGCCAGGCCATGTCCTTGAAGCTCACCGGCCGGGTAATGATGCGCCCGTCCAGCTCGGGCAAGGCAATGTGCATGGCCAGGTCGCGTGCGCCCAGGCCTTGCTCGCTGGCTTCCCAACCAGGTTGGTTGTCTTGCGCACAGATGGCCTGCAGCACCGGTATGTCCCGGCGAAACGGCCGCAGGCTGGGACGCTCCGGACTGGACATGGCAAAGCCCGTGGTATTGATCAGGACCTCGGCGCCCGCTTCGTCCAGCCAGTTTTCGACCTGTTCCAGGCAGGCGCTTTCCTTGAGGCTGGCAACGGCGATCGGCAGCGGATTGAGGCCGGCCGCCTGCAGGCGCTGGCAAAACACGTCGATGAACGCGGTATTGGCTGCCTGCAGGTGCGAGCGGTAGAACAGTAGCGGCGCTACCGGGTGCTCCGGGTGCCACTGGGCGTACCAGTCCTGGAGCGTGGCATTGGAAGTGCCCGGGTGATACACCGAGGTGCGTGGCAACGGTTGCGGTGCATCCCAGCTGTAATCGCGGCCCAGCCACTGGCTGGCCAGGTACTTGAACAGATTGACGGCGTTGGCCTTGCCGCCCTGACGCAGGTAGTGCCAAAGGCGCTCGGCTGGCTCTCCAGTGACGGTGCCAAGCCCGGTCAATTCCGGATCGGGGCGGTCGTCACCGGGCACCAGGATCAATTGCACGCCGCGTGAAGCCAGTTCGACCAGTTGTTCCACCCCATAGCGCCAGTAGCCGACGCCACCGTGCAACGACACCAGGATCACCTTGGCGTGGCGCAGCACCTCGTCGACATACAGGTCGACGGAGGCATGGTTCTGCACCTGCATGGGGTTGGCCAGGCGCAGGCTGGGGTAGTCGTCCGGCAGTTGCTCGGCGGTTTCGGCGAGCAACGCCAAATGCGAGTCGCCGCTGCAGAGGATCACCAGCTCGGCGGGTGTCTGGCCGAGGTCGGCGATGCTGTCGTCCGGCACGAAGCCGCCGGGCTGGGTCCGCAGCAGGTGCATGGGTCAGGCGCCCAGTGCCTGGCGCAGACGCGCTTGCAGATGCGCGGCATCAAGGTCTTGGCCGATCAGCACCAGGCGGGTGATGCGCGGCTCATCGGCACGCCAGGCGCGGTCGAAGTGCTTGTCGAAACGGGTGCCTACACCCTGCACCAGCAGGCGCATCGGCTTACCGGGAATGGCCGCGAAGCCCTTGGCGCGGAGGATGCCGAACTCCACCACCAGTTGGGTCAGGGCATCGAGCAGCAGCGCTTCGTCGGCCTCTGGCAGGTCGATGGAGATGGAGTCGAAGGCATCGTGATCGTGATCATCGTGGCCTTCACCGTCGTGATGCGAATCATGGTGAGTGCGGCGGCCATCGATGTGCGCCTCGGACTCTGCCCCGACGCCCAGCAGCACGTTCAGCGGCAGGCGGCCGCTGCTGGCCTCGATCACCTTGACCGCAGGCGGCAATTCTTCGGCCACTTCGGCGCGTACTTTGGCCAGGCCTTCGGCGTCGATCAGGTCAGCTTTGTTCAGTACCACCAGATCGGCACTGGCCAGTTGATCGGCGAACAATTCGTGCAGCGGCGACTCATGGTCCAGGTTGGGGTCGAGCTTGCGTTGGGCGTCGACCTGGTCCGGGTAGACGGCGAAGGTACCGGCGGCGACAGCTGGGCTGTCGACCACGGTGATAACCGCGTCGACGGTGCAGGCGTTGCGGATTTCCGGCCACTGGAAGGCTTGCACGAGCGGTTTTGGCAGTGCGAGGCCGCTGGTTTCGATGAGGATGTGGTCGAGGTCGCCACGGCGCGCCACCAGTTCACGCATGACCGGGAAGAATTCTTCCTGCACGGTGCAGCAGAGGCAGCCGTTGGCCAGTTCGTAGACGCGGCCGCTAGCCTCTTCTTCAGTGCAGCCGATGCTGCACTGCTTGAGGATTTCACCATCGATGCCGAGTTCGCCGAACTCGTTGACGATGACTGCGATGCGGCGGCCTTGGGCGTTGTCGAGCATGTGCCGGAGCAAAGTGGTCTTGCCCGAGCCGAGAAAGCCGGTGACGATGGTGACGGGGAGTTTGGCCAGTGTTTTCATGTCGCGTTGCCCTTGGCAGGATGGCGCGGGCATGCGGGACGAAAGCCGCGGCCAGGTCGGCCGGGCTCGTTCGCCACCGGATCACCCCGCCCGGTTGATAGTCGAAAACGTTGCGAGGCAGGTCTCCTGGCTTGCACCGTTGCGGCCCTTTCGATCACGGGGCTGGCGGGATGACGCCTTCCCGCGCTTGGGCGCAGTGGCTATGTC
The DNA here is from genome assembly GCF_044143025.1 of Pseudomonas sp. TR47. NCBI lineage: Bacteria > Pseudomonadati > Pseudomonadota > Gammaproteobacteria > Pseudomonadales > Pseudomonadaceae > Pseudomonas > Pseudomonas sp. TR47. Next base: position 113,148 of record NZ_JBHFCS010000002.1, read on the forward strand.
GATCCGTTACCGGTGCTTACAGTTGCGGGGGCAGCCGCGGCTTGTACCGCGTTCCCGTCTTAGCTTCGGCCTGGCCGAAGAACCTCGAAGCGGCAAGGCTACGCGGGGGGTGGCAGGTGGTCAACTGTTGGCGTGCACCACCCACGCCCCTCTCCAATTAACCCTGCTCTTGCTGTGGCTCTGTATGCGTCCGGCTAAGTCATCTAGCCATCCCGGAAAAGCCAGGACATCGTGTCCATTCAAAGATTCGGTTGTAATCGCAGAAGAATGCGACACACTTAGCCACTCTCGGAATGCTACGAATCTTTGGTGAGTTTCATTCAACGGCCATAAAGTTGAACGGCTTTTCAGTAACGAATTGGCCCGATGCCTCCCCGGTAAGGATACGGTTCATGTCCACCCCGAGGTCGAGTTTGCGGACATGCGCACCTTCAGAAAAGTCAAGTTTCTTCAAGTTCACCCAGAAAACGTTGGGTGAAGTTGCCGATTCGCCATAGAAAAGCATGCTTTTCTGATCAGCCACCACACGCCAGCGGGTTGTGGAAAGGTTCGGTGCTTCAGGAAGACTTACGCCATAGGGTACCGAAGCGTTGCGGATCACACTGAAAACAGCGGCGGCAGCGATTCGCGGGTCGTCGCTTTGGGTTACCGCGTTGATGTAAAAGCCCGCGCGTACGAAGCGGTCTTCGGAGCGGCCACTGCCGGGCAGGAAGTTGAGAGGGTCCACCGCGCTCCAGTATTTCTGGTTGGCGAGTTGGCTGCCATAGGGTGGGTCGTTCGTCACCACTTGATACTTGCGGTCATGATGAATGCTCAGCTTTCCGCCGATCCACTCCAGCACAGCACTGTCACCGGAAGCATCGGAGAGCGTCAAATGCAACGGGGCGAGGCTGCCAGGTCGGCCAGGTACTTCACCGCTTACCACCTGCACGGGATGGTTGCGCGTGTATTCGACCGCCTCTGATACCGTCGCGAATTGATCAAGATAGAACTGTGCCCAGATCGAGAGCGACAGGCGAGGCGTCTTCCCGTCGTTCTTGGGAAACTCTGTGGCGTTGAGCCAAAGCAGGCTGGCGTTTAGACCGGCCTCGTTCATGCCGTCCACCGTCGAAATATCATAGCCAGACACGGCAAGGCTGCCGAACTTCGATGTCCATTCAAGTGAGCGCGAACCGGAGGCTCCATTGCGCTTCATCCCGCGAGGGAAGACCCAGAAGTTGCTAACCATGGCGTCCTTGAAGTCCATATTGCGGCCGGTAATATTCATGCCGTCAGGGCCATGATAAACAGCCCTTGTACAGGCTTGGACTTCGGCGCTCAGCAGGGCTGCGGTTGCAGTTAAGGTGGCGAGCGTGAGTGCGAATTTAGACATAGTGAATACCATTCCTTGGGACGGCTGGGCGAAGCCTTCGCTGATCAAAACCGATAGGTCATTCCGAGCGCCGGGCCGCTGAGGCGCGTGTCGTATACGTGGCCGTTGTAATCGTAATCGACGTCGAGCAACTTATAGCCTACGGAGGTAGAAAGGCTATCTCTGAAAGCATAATTAACGGTAACCAGAGTCGACCATGTGAAGTCGGAGCCTATGCCAAACCCACCGATGTCGGCCTGCCCCTGAACGGAGAGCTTTTGCGTAATGGGAAGGAATGCACGCAGGCCGACCAGTGGGTCGACCCAGCCGAAGCTTTCGTGGTAGCTGGTAGACTTGCTTAGGCTGCCAAGGCTCCCGATAACTTTCACCCTGTTAGAGATGTGCCAAACGCGGGCGCCGGCCAGGGCATCGAGGCTGAAGCCAGGTGAATCGATGACCCGGTAGCCGCCCATGAGGGTTGCGGTGAATTGTTTCGTGTCGATCTTCGCATCGATATTGCCGCCCGGCGGTATTACGCCAAGGCCGGGAATCGAGAGTGCAGGCAGCGGGCCGACATTATGGATATCTGTCGTATCGACATACATGATGTCGCCCGAGAGGACGAAGCGGTCATAGCGTCCCCAAACATTTATGAAGCCACCAAAGTTCAAATCATCCAATACATCGGAGAACGGCTTCTCGACGCTAATTATAGGGCCTCGCTGGAACGGCGAAACGCGACCATCTAGGCGGGCAGCCCAAATATAGGGCGTGACCTGCAATGCCAAATTTTGGTGTTCCAATGGGGCATGCTCTTGCGCAACGTCGAGGGAGGCATCCTCACCATGCGCGGCCTGTGCGCTACCGATGGACAAGGCAATGACGACGGCATACCACGACGATAGAGCCTCGCCGGCGCAGGTAAGAATCGCTTTGCCTTCGACGCACTGACGGGGGCCGTCCCGACGATGGGCCAGATTGCGTAATGGGGTGCTGTATCGAAATCGCATGATGCCTCCTTTTTGCATCTGCATTAGCTAAACTACTAATGTCCCCTAGTAAATTAGCGATGTCGAATAATATAATTTCTAGAAAGTGGTTACGCGTCGTGGCATCACGCACTGCGTGATTAAATCGCTTGCCAGTTATGCGGCAGCAACTGATCGATCTCACTCGCCCGCTGCGTCGGCAACCGCGTCAGCACATTCTTGAGATAAGCATACGGATCATGTCCGTTGCTGCGCGCCGACTGGATCAGGCTCATGATCGCCACCGCCCGCTTGGCGTTGCGTAGCGATCCCGCAAACAACCAGTTAGACCGCCCAAGCGCCCACGGCCGGATCAAGTTCTCGGTCTGGTTGTTGTCGATGGGTACAGCACCATCTTCCAGGTAGCGCGTCAGCGATACCCAGCGTTTAAGGCTGTAATCCAAGGCCTTGGCCGTGGTCGAACCCTCGGGCACCAGTTCGCGTTGGGCCAGCATCCACTCATGTAGCTTTTCAGCGATGGGCACTGCTGTTTCCTGGCGTAATCGCCATGGCCACCATCACGTGCGCCAGCAGGCCCGCCGTGGGGATGCCCTTGTCGATTACGTGACGGCACCGGCGCCTGGATCAGCGTTTCGCAGTGCCGGCAGGCCCATTTCCCACGCACATGCTGCTCGACAGCGAACACGCCCGGCGTGTAATCCAGCTTCTCGCTGACATCTTCACCGATGCGCTGAAGCTGGCAGCCGCACGCGCACTGGGTGTTCTCCGGCTCGTGATGGATCACAGTGCGTGGGAACTGCGGTGGCAACGGCGCACGCCTGGGTTGCTGGCGTGGTTCTGCCTGCGCGGGTGCTGGATGAAGGGCTTTTAACTCGGCCTCGATGGCTTCGAGGTCAGTATTAGGCAGGTCATCGAGCAAGCTGCCTTGCGCAGGGCTGATCTGCTCGCTGCGTTTGGCGAACTTGTGGCATTCAAGCATGGCGATCTTGTGAGTGAGTTGCTCGATGAGCATCCATCACGATGAATCTTTCTGCCCTGGGTGTCGATCCTGGACATCAACTGCGCAGCCAGTGCGCGCAGTTGTTCGGGTGTCATTTGGTCAAGATCGGGCAAGGAAGTCATGCCGTGGATTTTACCAAAGCAGCCCGAGTGCTACAGCTCAAAGGCAGCGTTTAAAGCAATGTAATTGCGCCGCCACCACCGTCTCGTTGCCAAGGTAATCCCAGCACCAGCGCCTCTATCCATAGGCCGCAGCGCTTGACGGGCATCCATGCCCGTCACCTCCCTTCGCAAGACCTGCGCTCGGCCTCCTGAAGTCGCAATCTGCGGTGCCCGTACTACCGCGCTCTGAAAAGCAAAAGCAAAAGCAAACAACGGCAACGGCAACGGCAACGGCAACCAAATCGTGACCTACGATTGACGCAAACCCTGCCCCGTGCTCTCCTTGCACCTTGCGTTCAGGTGCCCCCTCTGGGGGTGAAACGGGAAACCGGTGCGTCGCAGGCCCTCGATCAGGGCCGGACAATCCCGGTGCTGCCCCCGCAACGGTAAGCGAGCGAAGCGTCTAGACCACTGTGCCACAGCGTACGGCATGGGAAGGTGACGCTTTACCAGGAGCCCTGCTCCTCCTCGCAAGCCCGGAGACCGGCCTGGCGTTCATGAACACCCCGCGGTGGGCGGGCGCTGTCGCATTTCCCTGGGCCATTCAAGCCCGGGGTTGCCGCGCTTGCCTGTTGCTCAATCGGCACAATGCCCTACAAAGCAGAGGAACGCGTCATGCCCGTCACCAGCGCCAAACACGGTATCGCCACCCCCGTCACCCTCAGCCAGCGCGTGGTCATCGCCACTACTGCCAGCCTGTTGGGCCTGTGCCTGATCTACTTTGCCGGCTTCTCACACATCGAAGCCGTGCACAACGCTGCCCACGACACCCGCCACAGCGCCGCATTCCCTTGCCACTGAGACCGCCCCATGATCAAGCGCATTGCCCGCACCGCCGGGTTCAGCGGGCTGCTCGCAGCCTTGTTGTTGACCCTGCTGCAAAGCTTCTGGGTCGCACCGCTGATTCTTGAGGCGGAAACCTATGAATCGACAGCCCCCTCCACCGAGCACCACAGCCACGATATCCACGCAACCGTTGGGCATGAACATGCTGCGGCGCACGAACACAGTGCCGATGCCTGGTCACCGGAGGACGGCTGGCAGCGCATCCTCGCCACCACCGGTGGCAACCTGGTCGTAGCCGTCGGCTTCGCCCTGATCCTTGCCGCGCTGTACAGCCTGCGTGAGCCCAACCGCGTCACCACCGGCGCATTATGGGGCTTGGCCGGGTTCGCCGTGTTCTGCCTGGCACCCACCTTGGGCCTGCCGCCAGAGCTGCCAGGCACCGCGGCCGCAGACCTCGGCCAGCGCCAGAACTGGTGGATTGGCACCGCCGCCGCCACCGCGCTGGGGCTTGCATTGCTGGTGTTCGCTCGTCATTGGCTGCTCAAGGCCCTTGGGGCAGTATTGCTGGTAGTGCCGCATTTGATCGGCGCTCCGCAACCCGAAGTCCATGAAAGCCTGGCCCCAGAAGCCCTGGAAACACAGTTCAAGATCGCTTCGTGGGCAACCAACGCTGCCTTCTGGCTGGCTCTGGGCCTGCTCAGCGCCTGGCTGTACCGCCGTTCCAGCCAGGCTTGATGGCAAGCCACCACCCGCTGCCGGCGCTTTACGCCGGCTTTGGTTGCCGCCGGGGCTGCCCGGTTGAGGTCCTGGACGAGCTGCTGCACCAGGCACTTCATGGCTACGGGCTGACGCTGGCGGCGTTGCGCGGCATCGCCAGCATCACGTCGAAAGCCGACGAACCTGGCCTGCAACAACTCGCCGAACGTCACAACCTGCCCCTGCTGGTGTTCGACGCCTCGCAACTACAGGCTTACGAGCCACAACTGAGCCACCGCTCTGCGGTGGCATTCGCCCACAGCGGTTGCTGGGGCGTCGCGGAGAGCGCAGCCCTGGCAATGGCCCATCATGAACGCGGCAACGCCGCGCTTGTGGTGACGCGGCAAACGCTCGGCGCCGCTACCCTGGCCCTTGCCTGCGGCGGATAATTGCCCCACCCATTCACCTGCAAGGATTTTCCATGACGGTCTACTTCATCGGCGCCGGCCCCGGCGACCCGGAATTGATCACGGTCAAAGGGCAACGCCTGATCCGTCAGTGCCCAGTGATCATCTACGCCGGCTCCCTGGTGCCCGCGGCAGTGCTCGACGGGCACCAGGCCGAGACCGTGATAAACAGCGCGGAACTGCACCTGGAGCAAATCGTGGAGGCCATGCACGCGGCCCATGAAAAAGGCCAGGATGTCGCCCGTGTTCACAGTGGCGATCCCAGCTTGTACGGCGCAATCGGCGAGCAGATCCGCCATCTGCGCGACCTGGGTATCGATTACCAGATCATTCCGGGTGTAACCGCTACCGCTGCCAGTGCCGCGTTGCTGGGCTGCGAGCTGACGCTGCCTGAGGTGGCGCAGACGGTCATTCTGACCCGCTACGGGGACAGCTCGCCCATGCCAGCAGGCGAGCAACTGGGCGACCTGGCGCGTCATGGTTGCACCTTGGCGATCCACCTCGGCGTGAAACACCTGGCTCGAATCGTCGATGAGCTTGTCCCCCATTACGGCGCAGACTGCCCGGTGGCCGTTGTTCACCGCGCCACTTGGCCCGATCAGGACTGGGCACGGGGCACCCTCGAGGATATCGTCGAGAAGGCAGCCGCGAAGGGTTTTCGTCGCACCGCGCTGATTCTCGTCGGGCACGTACTGGGCGATGCTCCGTTCGCCGAGTCAGCCCTGTACCGCGCCGGGCATGCGCACCTTTATCGCCCGGGCAGTTGAACATTGCCAAGCTGATACAGACCGTAGCAGACTCCAGGCTCCATCCCGCGGACCGGAGTCGCGCCCATGCTGGAACTACGCCCCAATTGCGAATGCTGCAATAGCGATCTGCCGGGCGACAGCCCTGACGCGCTGATCTGCTCGTTCGAATGCACATTCTGCAAAAGCTGTGCAGAAACCCACTTCAATGGCCGCTGCCCCAACTGCTCAGGTCAATTGGTCGCACGCCCCACCCGGGTTGGCACGGCCTTGAGCAACAACCCACCTGCCACTGAGCGCGTGCTCAAGCCCCACGCCCGCTGTGCTTGAACAACTTGCAGCCACAAGCATCGGCGAAAAAATACCCTGGCGATGCTTGTACTCAGACGATTTTGTAGGACTTTTCAACAAAGTCGTCCTCCTAACTCAACAGATCTATACTCGCCATTACCAAGGAACCGGAATGGACGTATCGTGCTGCGCTGCAGAAAGACCTTGCAGACGTATTCCTGATTAGCCTTAGGAAACGGACCACATTCCGACAGGAGTTAGCCTCATGACAACCGTGCTGATCGTTGACGATCACTCTACCGTTCGATTCGCGCTGCGCATGCTGCTTGAGCGCGAGCGCTTCAAAGTTGTGGGGGAAGTCGAGAACGGTAGCGAAGTGGCGCAGGTAGCACGCAACCTGCGACCCGACGTCGTGATCCTGGATATCGGGCTTCCTGGCCTCGACGGCATGGAAGTCATCAAGCGCCTGCAGCAACTCGAACAGGTCCCCAGGATCATGGTATTGACCGGACAGGCCACCGAGTTGTACGTCCGCCGTTGCCTGGATGCCGGTATAGGCGCATTTGTAACCAAAGATGAAGATCTCGATGCCGTTGTCTTTGCCATGAAAGCCTTGGTCAAGGGGTACTCGACCTTCCCGCAGATGTCGGTGAACAGCAACACTCTGGACAGCGAGCACGGGCGCCTGGGCAGCCTGTCAAATCGGGAGATGGAAGTGCTTCGGCGTCTGGCCCGTGGTGAAAACAACAAGAACATAGGCCATTGCATGAACCTCAGCGCCAAGACCATCAGCACCTACCGTGGCCGCATCATGGACAAGCTCAAGACTGAATCATTGGTAGAAATGGTTGATCTGGCCAAACGCAATAACGTCAATTAGGCGCGTGATCGGCATGAAGTGCGTACTGGTTGCGCTGTTGCTGGCCATTGGCATGGCTGGCTCCGCGCTCGCCGCACCGGCAGATGTCGAAACGCGGCGCTTGTTGGCACGTGCTGTCAGCACCGCTTCGCCACTGCAACTCGATGCCCAGGACCGCCAATGGTTGCAGCAGCGCAAAGTTCTGTTGCTGGGCAGCTCGCGTCCCGATTATCCCCCGTTCGAGATCAACATCAGCCCGAGCGACTATGAGGGCCTGAGCGCAGACTATGCCGGGCTAATATCCGAACTTCTGGAGATACCGATAGAGGTCAGGCGCTTTCCCAGCCGCCATGCGGCGATTGCAGCCTTGCGCGACGGCAAAATCGATTTGCTGGGCAGCTCCAACAGTTTCGAAGCGGCCGATGCCCAGCTGAACCTGAGCCAACCCTACGCAGACGATTTGCCAGTCATCGTCACCCGCGAAGGGCGCACCCTGAAAAACAACACAGACCTCACAGACGTGCGCCTGGGCATGGTCGATCACTACCTGCCGAGCGAAACGGTCCGCTCGCTCTACCCCAAAGCACAGTTGAGCCTTCATCGCTCAACGCTGGCAGGGCTGGCAGCGGTGGAAATGGGAGAGGTGGACGCCTATCTGGGCGACGCTATCAGCACCGATTTTCTTATTGGCAAAAGCTACCAGGGTACGGTGAAGATCGACCATTTCTGCCGTGGGCCAGCGGGCACCTTTTCCTTCGCCCTGGCCAATGACAATCCGCGCCTGCGCCGCCTGATCGACATGGCCCTGGCAAGGATCACAGAAAGCGAGCGTTTGAACATCCTGCGCCGTTGGACAAGTGGCAACACCAGCCTGTTGCTCGAACGCCATCTGTCAGCACTTACCGCGGAAGAACAGACGTGGATAGACCAGAATCCTACTGTCAGTGTACTGATCGACACCGCACTTGCGCCGCTGACCTTCAACGATGCCCAGCAGCAGCCCAGCGGGATTACCATCGACCTGCTCAAGCAGATAACCCTGCGCACCGGGCTGACATTCAAGCTCATCGAGCGTAACGCCGTGCAGACCATGATCGAACAAGTGGCACGCGGCGAGGCGCAGATGATCGGGGCCCTGGGTTATGGTGCGAAGCGCCAGACGCAACTGCGCTACACCCGCCCCTACCTCGTCAGCCCGAGGGTTCTGGTCACACGCAGCCAGACGCCCTGGCCGCCACAGTCCAGGGGGCTGGAGGGCAAACGTATCGCCCTGCTGCGGGGCTCACCCCTGCGAGCAGAAGTGCAACGCCAGCACCCCAAGGCGGTAGTGGTAGAAGTGAACAATCCGCTAGGCTTGATGGAAGCAGTCGCCAATGGCAATGCTGACGTCGCCTACAGCAGTCATATCAACGCGAAGTACTACATCACTCATGTTTTCAAGGACCAGCTACGCATAGCCACAGTGCTCGGTGATGACCCGGCAACTGCCGCATTCGCCGTCGCCCCTGACCAGCCGCAGTTGCAGGCCATTCTCGACAAAGCCCTGTTGAGCATTCCTCCTGAAGAACTCGACCAACTGATCAATCGCTGGCGTATCAGCACCGTGGTCAGCGACAGCCCATGGCGCAACTACCGCACACTGGCATTGCAAGTGCTGGTGCTTTCTGCGCTGTTGCTGGCCGGCGTGGTGTTCTGGAACAGCTACCTGCGCAAACTGATAAACCAGCGTACCGAGGCGCAGCGCGCCTTGCAGGAACAATTGTCGCTGAGCCGCGGCCTGCTCGAACAGCTGCGCCAGGCCAAGGACGATGCTGAACGGGCCAGCCATACCAAAAGCACCTTTTTGGCGACCATGAGCCACGAGATCCGCACGCCCATGAATGCGGTGATCGGCCTGCTCGAACTGGCGCTGGAAGATAGCCGTAAGGGCCGTTGCGATACTCAGGTCCTGCAGACCGCGCATGATTCGGCCATTGGCCTGTTGGGGCTGATTGGCGACATCCTCGATATTTCCCGCATCGAATCCGGCCACATGAGCCTGCAGCCAGAAGCCACCGACCTGGTCGAACTGGTCCGCACCACCCTGCGGGTCTTCGACGGCAATGCACGAGTCAAGGGCCTGCGCCTGCACTGCGAACTACCAGAAGGGCCCGTCTGGGTGTTGGCAGACGCCCTGAGGATCAAGCAAATCCTCTCCAACCTGCTGAGCAATGCAATCAAGTTCACCGATCGGGGCGAGGTTCACGCAACCTTGGCACTTGAGCTGACAACCGCCGGCAACAGCGTGCAAGTGCAGCTGAGCGTGCGCGACACCGGTATTGGCATTGGTTTGACAGACCAGGCTCGTCTCTTCAGCGCTTTTGCCCAGGCTGATGGCCCGCGGGCGCGACAGGGCGCAGGGCTGGGTCTGGTGATAAGCCGCACCCTTGCCAAACTGATGGGCGGCACTCTTAACCTGCAGAGCGTCGAAGGTGTAGGCACCAAGGTATCGGTCGAGCTGCAGCTGCCGACCTGCGAAGCCCCGCTGCCTGCCGAGCACGCTGTACCCAGCCAAGGTAGTGAAAGCGGGCCCCTGAACATCCTGGTGGTGGATGATTACCCGGCCAACCTGCTGTTGCTGGAGAAACAGCTCAATACTTTGGGCCATCGAGTGACGTTGGCCGAAAATGGCCAAACGGCGCTGGCCCTCTGGCAGGCTGAAGAGTTTGACCTGGTCATCACCGACTGCAGCATGCCAGTGATGGACGGCCACCAACTGGCCCGCAGCATTCGTCTGCAGGAGCATGAACTGGCCAGGTCAGCCTGTACGATCATCGGGATCACCGCCAACGCCCAGGCCCAAGAACATGAGCGTTGCCTGGCCAGTGGCATGGACGACTGCCTGTTCAAACCTGTCGGCCTCAGCGCCCTCAAAGCCCATTTGCCGCAGAACCAAGCCACTCCTATTGCGCCGCAGCCAAAGGCCAGCGGTTTCAACCTCGACGAGTTGCGCCACCTGACCCAGGACGATGAACAGCTTGTCCGCCGCCTGCTTGAACAGCTTTCGCAAAGCGCCAGCGAAGACCTTGCGGCGCTACGCGGCCTGGGCAGTACACCGGACGGCGATGCGGTGCGCGCCGTCGCCCACCGTATAAAGGGCGGCGCCAAGATGCTCAAGGTGCGCGGCGTGGTCACGGATTGCGAAGCCATCGAACAGGCCCAGGCGCGGGGCGTGCCCACCGACGCCCTGCGCCTGCAACTGGAAACCAGCCTGCAGACCCTGCAGCGCGAACTCTCCGACGCCCTCAGTGCAATTGCAACGTAGAATTGATCTGGCTGATCGCGTCAACCACGTGGCGTGACCCCTGCTGGATCTCCATGATCACAGTCCCTGCCTCGTTAGCCAGGGCAACACCTCGCCCCGTGCGTGTCAGGCTCGATTGCATGCTGGCCACTGCCGTGAGCGAAAGATCATGGTTCTGCCGTACCACATCGACGATCTCCAGGGTCGCCTTGCTGGTGCGTGCGGCCAGGCTGCGCACCTCGTCGGCGACCACAGCGAAGCCGCGCCCATGTTCACCAGCACGTGCCGCCTCGATCGCGGCATTCAAGGCCAGCAAGTTGGTCTGATCGGCGATGCCGCGAATGGTCAGGACAATCTGCCCGATCACGTCCGATTGTTTGCTGACGGCATCGATGCTGCGCGCCGCGTCATTGAGCTCCTGGGAAATCTGCTCGATGACTTGCACGGTTTGCTGTACCACTTCGGTGCCCTTTCGTGCGCATGCATCAGTCTGTACCGAACTGGCATGGGCCGCTTCAGCGGCGCTCTGCTGCGTACTGACCTGCGCGGTGATGTCGCTGGCGAACTTGACCACCTTGTATAGCCGGCCCTTGCTGTCGAAGATCGGATTGTATGAGGCCTCGAGGTATACCGTCTGGCCTTGCTTGTTGACCCGTTCGAAACGATGGGAGTGATACTCGCCACGGTTCAGCGAAGCCCAGAAATCGCGGTATGCAGACGACTCCCGCTCATGGGCCAGACAAAACAAGCCGTGGTGGCGGCCCACTACCTCTTCCAGGCGATAGCCCATGGTAGTCAGGAAATTCTCGTTAGCCTTGATCACCCGCCCCTGCGGCGTGAACTCGACCACCGCCATGGAGCGACCGATGGCCTTGAGCAGGCTTTCGCTCTCGTGCTCATCCTTGATCCGCTGACTGATATCGGAAGCCACCTTGATCACACTGATGACCTGCTGACGCTCATCGAGCACCGGCATGTAGCTGGCCTCCAGCCAGACTTCACGGCCGGCCTTGTCGATACGCTCGAACGTGCCGCTGATTGGCTTGCCCTCGCCCAACTCGCGCCACAACTGCTGATATTCGGCACTTTTGCTGTAGTCGGGGTCGCAGAACAATCGGTGGTGCTTGCCCCGCAACTCATCGACGCCATAGCCCATTGCCAGGCAGAACTGCGCATTGGCATCGAGAATGGTGCCGTCAGGGCCAAACTCGATCATCGCCATTGAGCGGCTGATCGCCGCGAGTTTTGCCTGGGTTTCTGCCAGAGCCTGGCGAGCGCGCTGAATCTCGAGCAAATCTGACTTGCGATGGAAATCGAACATGGCGCCGGGGTCCTTTATGCGCAGGGTTTTCTGAGCATAGATCGGCGCCGACAGCGTGCAAGCAAACTGCTATCACTTAGTGATTAGTGTATTCGTGCGGCCCATCCCCGCCCCATGCGTGCGGGCTCAGGAACTTTCTCGCACCATCAGCTCAAACCCCAGATCCTGCTGCTCGGTAGCCACTCGCTTGCCATCGAGCAACGCCAGCAGCGCCTGTGCCGCGCCCCGACCAACGGCGGCACGCGGTGTGCGAATGGAGGTCAGACGGGGAACCATATGCGCCGAAGCCGGCAGGTCATTGAACCCGACCATGGCTACTCTCCCTGGAACTTCGATACCTTGGCGCAAGGCCTGCAGCACAGCACCCTGGGCAAGGTCGTCGTTGCAGAAAAAAATGCCATCCACATCCGGTGCTTGCGCCAACAATTGGCTGAACAGTTCACTGCCCAGTGCAATGGACGAGGGTTGCGGCGACAGGACCTCCAGTTCGGTAGCGTGCATGCCGGCTTCAGCCAGCGCCTGGCGGAACCCTTCGGCACGCTGCATCACCCGAGGGTCAAGTTGCGCGGCGATGAACGCCAGGCGCCGCCGGCCTCGCTCGAGCAGGTGCCTGGCAGCAGCCCGACCAGCCTGCTGCTGGGAAAACCCTACCGACAACATGCCAGGCGTGCCACCCAGCTCCATCATGTGGACGCAGGGCACGCCGCTGGCCACCAGCATCTGCCGAGAAGCCTCACTACGCTCGAAACCGGTGAGCAATATGCCGCACGGTTGGTACGCCAGGTAATTGCGGATCAGATTCTCTTCTTCGTCGATATCGTAGTGATAGTTACCGATCAGCACCTCGAGCCCGCGGGGGCGCATCACTTCGTGGATGGCCTCCAGAGTGTCGATGAACAGCTGGTTGGACAACGACGGAATCAGCACAACCACCGACTGGCTGCGTGCAGAAGCCAGCGCCCGGGCAGCGGGGTTGGCGATATAGCCAAGGCTCGCTGCCGCGGCCACCACCTTTTCCACCAGTGCCGGAGCCACGGTGCTGACACCGCGCAAGGCGCGGGAAGCGGTAATCGGGGAAACCCCGGAGAGCCTGGCCACTTCTGCCAGGGTGGGTCGACCGGTAGTGCGGGAGCCTGAGCGGGACATGAGTGTTGTAATTTTACTACTTGCCAAGGGAGGGGAACGGCCACTAAGGTAGCGCTGTCTCAGGACGCAAGCAATGTAATCTTTGGTGGTGGCCACTACGCGCCTTCTGCCGAGCGTCCATACTGCGTAACGACAAGATCAACAACACCGGGGAGTTCGCGTTTCGTCAGCGACGAGACAGCGCTATCTCACCCCGCAGGAGGTACTGATGAATTCTCCCCTGTCCGCCATCGTGGTGATGGGCGTGGCCGGTTGCGGCAAAAGCTGCATCGGCGCTGCCATAGCCGCCAGAAGCGGCGGCCGCCTGATCGAAGGCGACGCGTTTCACCCTGCCGAAAACATCCGCAAGATGAGCGCGGGCACGCCGTTGAACGACGACGACCGAGCCGGTTGGCTAGTGCGCTTGGGCCAAGAGTTGCAAGCCACGGTGCAGGCGGGCGAACGCCCGATCCTCACCTGCTCCGCACTCAAGCGCCGTTACCGCGATACCTTGCGCCAGGCCATGCCGGAGCTGGCATTCGTGTTTCTCGAACTCACCCCTGCCGAAGCCGAGAAGCGCGTCCTCGCCCGCCCCGGGCATTTCATGCCGGCGAGCCTGATCGACAGTCAGTTCGCCGCCCTCGAGCCCCCGCATGGCGAGCCTCTGACCCTGCCCCTTGATGCCACGCAGCCGATAGACACGCTGGCCGAGACGGTAGACGCCTGGCTAAAGCCCTGCGGTGAGCGGAACCTGGCGCGGACCGCATGAACCTGGCGGTTTTTCCGGCTCACCAAAGACAGCGCTGTCCCGACGCCTGAAAGCGCCGATAGTTCAATTTCAAGCAACGCCAAAAAACAACGATAAGACCGAGGCCTTAAAACCATGTTCGGACTGGCTACAGATACCTTCCTGCTGCTCGACGCCCTGGTGACCATCATCGGGCTGATCCTGCTGATCACCCATTTCAAAGTCCACCCCTTCGTCGCCCTGACCATCGCCGCCGGTTTCCTCGGCCTGACTTCCGGTATGCCGGTGGCCAAGGTCATGAAGTCATTCCAGGATGGTTTCGGTGGGGTACTGGGCTTTGTCGGGATCGTCCTCGCCCTGGGGACCATGCTCGGCAAGCTGATGGCCGACTCCGGTGGCGCCGACCAGATCGCGCAAACCCTCATTCGCGCCTTCGGCAAGAAGAACGTGCATTGGGCCATGATGTTTGCCGCGTTCCTGGTCGGCATCCCGCTGTTCTTCGAAATCGGCTTCGTACTGCTGATTCCGCTGGTGTTCATCGTCGCCAGGCGCTCGGGTGTATCGCTGATCAAGATCGGTATCCCCCTGCTGGCGGGCCTTTCGGTGGTGCACGGCCTGGTGCCTCCGCATCCGGGCCCACTGCTGGCGATCGGCATTTTCAACGCCGACATCGGCAAGACCATCTTCTATGGCCTGCTGGTGGCACTGCCCACTGCAATAATCGCCGGCCCGCTGTACGGTAACTTCATTTCCCGCTATATCCCGGGTAATCCGTCACAGGAACTGATGGACCAGATCGCCAAGGAGTCCGATCAGGGTAACCTGCCGAGCTTTACCGTCACCCTGGTCACCGTGCTGCTGCCGGTTGTGCTGATGTTGCTCAAGACGTTCGCTGACGTCGTGCTACCGGCCGAGCACATCGTTCGCCAGTGGATGGACCTGATCGGCCACCCGATTACCGCCCTGCTCGCTGCCTTGCTGCTGGCCTTCTACACCTTCGGCTCGGCGCGCGGCTTCAACCGCCAGCAGATCATGAAGATGCTCGACCAGAGCCTGGCGCCGACGGCTGCCATCGTGCTGATCGTCGGTGCAGGCGGCGGTTTCAAGCAGATGCTGGTCGATACCGGTGTCGGCAATGTGATCGGCCAGATGGCGGTACAGGCAGAAATTTCACCGATCATGCTGGCCTGGCTGGTGGCTGCGGTAATCCGCATCGCCACCGGGTCGGCGACGGTCGCCACCATCACCGGCGCAGGCATCGTTGCCCCGGTGATCGATCTGGTGCCCGGCGTCAACCGTGAGCTGCTGGTGCTGGCCACCGGCGCCGGCTCGCTCATTCTGTCCCATGTCAACGACGCCGGCTTCTGGCTGGTCAAACAGTACTTCAACATGACCGTGGCCGAGACCTTCAAGACCTGGAGCATGATGGAGACCATCCTGTCGGTGGTCGGCATCATCTTCATCATGATGCTGTCAACGGTGGTGTGACCGCTTATCGGGGTAATGGCACCTTGGCGTTTTGAGTAGGGCCCAACGCAAGTACGTGCCCTACCTTCGCAAAGGAGCCTGCCCATGATACGCACAAGCCTGTTACTCGCTGCCCTGTTCGCCTCCCCCCTGGCCCTGGCGGTCGGCACCGGGCCGACCCATCCGGATGATCCGCACAACCCGGCGCCCCAGCCGGGCGTGGACAGCACCCTCAACCCGATCGAGGAGCCCATGCCACGGGATACCGACCCGCGAATACAGGGCAGCGACCCAGAAAGCCCGCCCGCCAGGCAGAATGACAATCGCGATTTGCCTGGGTTGGAAGGCAGTGGGTCGGAGGGCACGGGTGGCCAAGGTGGTAACGGGTCGGACGGCGGTCAGCGCTGAGCGGTACCGCCCTCTTCCCGGGCTTGCCCCGTGAAGAGGGCGCAATTGGCAACGCAGGAACGCCGCTTCGAACCCCTCACCACTGGCGCTTTTCAGGCCGTGTCAGCCCCAGCTTTTCTATCTTGTAACGTAGCATATCGCGCGATAGCCCCAGCATCCGCGCCGACTTGGTCACGTTCCAATCAGTACGGTCCAGCGTCCTGCACACCAAATCCCGTTCCATGTCCGGCAAACTGGTCCCAGGCTCAGGCTCATGCCGCGGCATTTCGTACACCGTGGCCATCGGCTGCGTGAGGGGTTCATCGACCAGGGTCAGGCACAGATTCAACTGGTGCGCCTGCACCACTTCATTAGGTGCCAGCAACACCGTCTGTTCCAGCATGTTGCGCAACTCGCGCACGTTGCCAGGCCAGCTGTAATTGAGCATCAAGTTCTGTGCCTCGGTACTGAAGCGCAGGTTCGGTTTACCGTACCGACGCCCGTGATGGGCCAGGAAGTGCCGCGCCAACAGCAGGATGTCCTGGCCGCGGGCGTGCAAGCGCGGTACCTTCAGCGCGATGATGCGCAGCCGGAAGAACAGGTCCCGGCGAAACTTGCCCTGCTGCACCATCTGTTCGAGATTGCAGTTGGTGGCGCTGATCACCCGCAGGTCAACCTTGCGCTCCTTGACCGCACCTATGCGGCGGATACTGCGATCCTCCAGCAGTTTCAGCAGCTTGGCCTGTAGCACCAGGTCCATTTCGCCGATCTCATCGAGGAACAGTGTGCCGCCGTCCGCGGCCTCCACCAGCCCCACGCGACGTTCCTTGGCGTCGGTGAATGCCCCCTTCTCATGGCCAAACAACTCAGCCTCCAGCAGGTTGGCCGGGATCGAGGCGCAGTTGAACTCGATGAACGGGCCTTTGCTGCGCGAACCATCGAAATGCAGGGCACGCGCAACCAGTTCCTTGCCGGTACCCGTCTCGCCTTCGACCAGCACCGGCGGCAGGTCGTCATTGGCCATGCGGCGTTCAGCATCGAGCACCTGGCGCAGCGTGTGCTTGAGGGTGAGCATCACCGGCGAGTCGCCAATCAGCGCCTGCAGCCCGGACTTCTGCGCCTCGCGCTCCTGGTAGAACGACAGCGTGCGCTCCATCCGCTCGGTGGCCAAAGCCTTTTCCAGTGTCAGTTTGAGCTCGGCCAGCACCACGGGCTTGGTCAGGTAATGGAAAGCCCCCTCTTTCATCGCTTGTACGGCATCCTCTACGTTACCGTAGCCGGTCATCATGATTACCTTGAGCTCCGGCATCTGCGCCACCAGCGTGCGCAGCAGGTCATGCCCATTCATGCCGGGCAGCGAGTTGTCGGTGAGTACCGCGTCGGGCTGGAACCGCTTGATCTGCTCAAGGGCAAGCTCCGCACTGTTACACACCGTCACCTCAAAGCCCTTCAGGTTCAAATAGGTGCGAATGTTGTTGGCAAGGATTTCATCATCCTCGACTACCAGGATGCTGTGCTCCATGTTCCCCTCCCGCTGCGATATTGAAAGTGAGGCTGACGCGGGTTCCTTCCTCTTCGCGGCTGCTCAGGCTGACCGAGCCGCCAAAACGTTCCATGATGCGCTGGACCAGCGCCAGGCCTACACCGAGGCCGCCCTGCTTGGTGGTGAAAAACGGTTTGAAGACCATGCGTTGCTGCTGCCTGGTCATGCCCTTGCCTGTGTCACTTAGCAGTAATGCAGCGCGCTGACCTTCCTGTATGCAGACCATGGCCCGCAACTCGCCACCCATTGGCATGGCTTCGATGGCATTGGAAAACAGACTGTTGAGGATCTGCGTCAATTGCAGAGGCTGGCTGGCTACCCACTGCGTCTGGGGCCCGTCGAAGGAAAAGCGGATGCCGTTACGCTCGATCTGCTGGGCAAACGCCAGGCGGGTATCCTTGATGGCGGCTACCAGGTCCACAGCCTCGGGCATATCGCTGGTCGGGCGCAGTGACACCAGCAGCTCGCGCACCCAGCGTGACATGCGGTCCACCTGGCTGATGATGTCGACAATGTTCTGCTGGGCCTGCGGATTGGCGATTTCCTGTGCCAGCTCTGCGCTGGAGCGGATATTGGCCAATGGGTTGCGCAGGCTGTGGGCCACCGCCGAGGACATCTCGCCAAGGGCAACATAGGTTTCACTCGCCACCAGCCGATCCTGTTGCTGGTGCAGCATCGACGCTGCGCGACGCACGATCCAGAACAGGCCGAAGTAGATCAGCGCCCCGCCCACCAGGGTCGAGGCCCAGATCAGCACATAACCGCGCTGAATGCGTCGAATGAGGTCCTGTGGCTCTTTGTAAATCTCGACCATAGACAGCACCTGCTCACCTTGGCTGTCGAACAGGGGAATGTAGTTTTCGATGAACAGGTAATTGGGCTCACGCTCGAACTTTTGTTCCTCGCGGTGCTCTTCGACCTTGTGGTAGCTGGCGGACACCGCCTTGCGCGAGCGGAAGGCATGATCCAGGTCGCCGTCGGCCTCGATGCGCTTGCCAACCAGATCGGGGTTGGTGGACCAGACGATGGTGCGGTCACGGGCATAGACATTGGCCAGCAGCGTGTCCGGAAGATGCTCGACATGATCGAGGAACTCGACCCGGGTCGCCATGGCCAGCTGCGGGCTCACCTGCAGATGCTGCTGGTCCAGGCGCGGATCGAGCAGCTCACCCATGGTGGTGCCAGGTGGTAATTGCGAATGACGTACTTCGGCCTGGGCCATGGCCTGGATGAATTGGGCGGTGAGCATGGCGTCTCGCTCCACGCTGTCGCGGACCACGAAGCGGGTCGATACATAGCCCAGACCACCTGCCACCGACGTGATGATCAGCAAGCTGATCACGGAAAACCAGCGCAGCAGATTGAATTCGCGAAGGGGCGTAGCCAGACCACTGCCGGGCTGGGCGAGGAGCTTGTCGGGAACATCGGTTTCCAGCGTCTGCATCGCGAGGTTCCCGCGCAAGGATTCCGTTCAGAAGGCTGTCACGCATTGCCGTGCGTAGCTAACTGATAGCACTTAGCCATGCCGGCCGCAGCCGCCACTTATCGCCTATGTCTTCCTGCAAAAAGTCAGCCATGGATTTATTTCGAAACTAATTTGAAGTTAATCAATCGGTTAGAAACAGAATCTAATCCTTAATCTAGAATAGATCCCCCAGTTTTGGGGAATTTGTACCCAATAATAAAATGTTCTTTTAGAACAATATCTTAGCGTCTACTTCTAGATTTCTACGAAGGTCGCGCAAGCCGAAAGTTGAGCGAAACCTGAGTGCCAAGGCCTTCGCGGCTACTCAACCGAACCGACCCACCGAAACGCTCCATGATCCGTCTGACCAATACCAACCCCACCCCCAGCCCACCTTGTTTGGTTGTGAAGAAGGGCTTGAACGCCATGCGCTGCTGCTGTTCATTCATGCCTTTTCCGGTGTCGGTCAGGCGCAGGGTGACGCTGCGCCTGTCCTGCTTCACCACCTCGACACGCAGCCGCCCACCCTGCTCCATCGACTCCAGAGCGTTGGCGATCAGGCTGTTGAAAATCTGCCCGAGCAATTCCGGCTGTCCCATCACCTGCAGTGCCGGAAGCGGCTTCAGGTCCAGGGTCACGCCACTGCGTGCCAGCGCTATGGCAAAGGTCTGCAAGCTGTCCTGCAGGACTTGGGGAAGGTCGACCGGTATCGTCTTGTCATCCAGTGGCCGCAGCGACTGCAGCAACTGGCGGATCCACTGCGACATGCGGTCGACCTGGCTGATGATCTCGTTGATATTGCGCTGCGCCGGCCCTTCGTCGTACACCTGAGCCAGTTCGGCGCTGGAGCGGATACTGGCCAACGGATTGCGCAAGCTGTGCGCCACGGCCGAGGACACCTCGCCAAGGGCCACGTAGGTTTCATTACTGATCAGCCGCTTCTGTTGCACCGCCATCACCCGGGCGGCGCGGCGCATGATGCCGTACAGGCCGATGTAGACCACCCCGGCACCCACCGTGGTGGCCAGCCAGATGAGGACCAGGCCATGTTCGATGCGCACGATCAGGTCATGGGGTTCCTTGTATATCTCCACCATCGCTACGACGTGTTCGCCATCTGCGTCGAACAGCGGAATGTAGTTCTCGATGAACAACTGCTCAGGTGGCGTCACGAACTTCTGCTCGGAGCGGGCCTCTTCGAAGCCGTGGTAACTGGCCGAGACCCGCATTTTGTGCTCGAACGCCCGATCCAGGTCGTCATCGCCCTGAATCAGCTTGCCCGTCAGCGCCGGATTGCTCGACCAGATCACTGTGCGGTCCGGGGCATAGATGTTGGCCAGCAGCATGTCTGGCAAGTGCGCGATGTGGTCAAGGAATTCGCCGCGGGCCTTGCGCCGCGCCACAGGGTCAACGCCTGGCAAAGGATCAAGGTCCGTACGCGGGTCCAGCAGTTCGCCCATGGTGCGCACATTGGGGATCGCCACATGTCGTACTTCAGCGTCGGCGATCGAGGTGATGAACTGCGCGGTAAGCAGCGCGTCACGCTCGACGCTTTCGTCGATGATGAAACGGCTGGATATCAACCCCAGGCCGGCGGCCACCGACAGGATGATGGCCAGGCTGACCCAGGCGTACCAACGCAGGAGGTTGAACGGCTTGCGCGACGTGCCAGCCTCAGGGCTGGCGGGTGACTCGAGTGGGTCGGAACGGGAGGCGATGTCCATGGCGGCTACCACTGCTGAGCACCTTTGAAAGGTTATAGCCCAGAGTTGGGGAACCCATGGCATTGATTTTCGCAAGGCCGATGCAAGGCTGCCTGCCATCAGGTGCCCATCACAACGGCGAGTCCGCTGCCAGCCCCTGTAACTTGCGGTATTCGCGCAGCACATTGGGCACATACCGTCGGGTTTCGGCGAAGGGCGGCACCGCGCCACGTCGGCGCACAGCATCCGGGCCGGCATTGTAGGCGGCCACGGCCAGGGTGATGTCGTTGTCGAACAGGTTCAACATGCGTTTGAGGTAGCGAGCCCCGCCCTGCACGTTGTCCTCCGGATCAAGCACATCCTCAACACCCATCTCCTTCGCCGTACCCGGCATCAGTTGCATCAGCCCAAGCGCCCCGGCGGCCGAGCGGGCCTTTGGGTTGTACCCCGATTCTGCCTTGATCAGCGCATGCAGCAATGCCTGCGGCACGTTGTGCATGCGCGCCGCTGCTGCCACCAGGTCGGCGTAGGGCCGCCCGGTGATCAATTGCGCATTGGCCGGGCCAGCCTGCGCAACCGGCTCGCGGATGACCCGTTCATAGTTGCGCCCGGGCCGGTGGACGTTGGTCAGCACGTAACCGCCCTTGTCATCGATGGCAATGTACACATCAGCCTGGGCGGTAGCCCCAGCCAGCCAGATCAGTCCCAGGATAATTCCACGCATGTCGGTCGCCTCCCCGCCGTGCCCCCCGATATGGGGGAAATACCCCGGAAAACCCGGGCTTTTCTGCTACGACGCAAGCACTGTGCCGCTTGCCATGGCGCATGGCGCAAGGCCCCGAGGCAGACGTGCACGGCTGTTGCATGGCAGATGAAAACCTGAAAAGGCATGTCCCCATGCAGGAGGGCTTCACCATGCAGCGCAAACCCAATCGCCAATGTGGCTTCACCCTGCTCGAACTTCTGGTGGTCCTGGTGGTGCTCGGCTTGTTGGCCGGTATCGTCGCGCCCAAGTACTTCAGCCAGCTGGGCCGTTCCGAGGCCAAGGTGGCACGGGCCCAGATCGAAGGGCTGGGCAAGGCCTTGGACCTTTATCGCCTGGAAATCGGCCACTACCCCAACAGTGAGCAGGGCTTGCAGGCACTGGTTGCCGCCCCCAGTGGCGAAGCCCGCTGGTCAGGCCCTTACCTGCAGAAAGCAATTCCACAGGACCCGTGGGGCCGTGCCTACATCTACCGCCAGCCAGGTGAAAACGGCGGCGAGTACGACTTGCTGTCCATGGGCAAGGACGGCCAGCCCGGTGGCGATGGTGAAAACGCCGAAATTACCAGTTGGCAATGAGGAGCAAGGCCATGCGCTACAGCCTCAAGGCCCTGGGTAGAGAGGGCGTGGTTCAATTGCACATCGATGCCGAGGATGCCGAACAGGCTCGGCGCAAAGTGGAAGACCAGGGCCTGCGTGTCGTCAGCGTACGCAGCCAAGGCGGCACTCTGGTCGGTGTGCCCTGGCGACGCCAGGTCGCCTTTGACCTGTTGCTCTTCAGTCAGGAACTGACCACGCTGCTGCACGCCGGCCTACCCTTGATCGATGCGCTGGAAAGCCTTGCGGAAAAAGCCCCGACCGCGGCAACCCGTAAAGTGCTGGCGGCGCTGGTTGGCCAGTTGTACGAAGGCCGCTCGCTGTCCCAGGCCCTGGCACAGCAGCCGCGGATATTCCCGCCGCTATACGTGGCCCTGGTGCAGTCCAGCGAGCGTACCGGGGCGCTGGGCGACGCCCTGCACCGCTATATCGGATACCGGCAGCGCTTGGACCTGGTCCGGCAAAAACTGGTGGGGGCTTCGGTCTACCCGCTGCTACTGCTACTGGTGGGCGGTGGCGTCGTGCTGTTCCTGCTCGGCTACGTAGTGCCACGCTTCAGCCTGGTGTTCGAGGGCATGGGCAGCGAACTGCCCTGGCTTTCGCGCATGCTGATGCAGATCGGCCTGTTCCTGCATGCTCAACAGTTGCCCCTGGCCCTGGCAACGGCAGGCGGCATCGGCGCCTTGGTGCTGCTGCGGCGTAACCCCGTTCTGCGGCGTTGGGTGTCGCGCCAGATACGGCGAATGCCAGCCTTGCATCAGCGCCTGATGATGTATGAGCTGGCGCGTTTCTACCGCTCGCTGGGCATTCTGCTGCAAGGCGGCATACCCATCCTGACGGCCATGGGCATGGCCCGCGGGCTGCTGGGAAGCGCTGCGGCACAAGGCCTGGAGCAGGCCAGTCGCGGGGTGGGTGAAGGCCTACCGTTGTCGCAAGCGCTGGAAGCCGGGCAGTTGGTGACACCCGTGTCGCTGCGCTTGCTGCGGGCGGGTGAGCAATCGGGGAACCTGGGCGAGATGCTTGAACGCTGCGCAGACTTTCATGACCAGGAAATAGGGCGCTGGGTAGAGTGGTTCGTGAAGCTGTTTGAACCGCTGCTGATGACCTTCATCGGGTTGCTGATCGGAGTGATCGTCATTCTGATGTACATGCCGATCTTCGAGCTGGCGTCGAGTATCCACTAGCCGTCACCGACCGCGTTGACGGCCGGCTTGCCGACGATCAACGGCGAGGCTGGTGCCATCTGATACGGTGCTGGCCTGATGGGTGAGCCCGCTCGCTCAATAGTCGAACCGGTCCACCGCCCGCCGCCGCTCATTGTCATCGCGCCGATCGTAGCTGGCAGTGGTCTGGATGTTGGCGTGATGCGCCAGCTTCTGCGCGATCGACAGGTCGTGCTCTTCGATCACCCGGGTGATGAACGCCCGGCGAAAATCATGCGGCATGATCTTCACCCCCACCTGCGCCCCGCGCTGACGGGCGATGTAGTAGATCGCATGCTTGGTGATGCGCGCACGGGTAATGTGGTTGCCACGGCGGATGCGGTTGAACAGGAAGGGGTCGTCCGAGGCGCCCTCTGGCAGCGACTGCCGTCGCAGATCAAGCCAGGCCTGCAGTTTTTCGAAGGCCCAGGGCGGGGCATACTTGATCAGTTGCCGGTTGCCTTTGCCCAGCACCTGCAGGCTGCGCGCCTGGAAGTCGACTTGCTCCAGGTCGATGTCCACCGACTCCGATTTGCGCATGCCGGTGCCATACAGCAGCGCGATGATCGCCGCATCACGAACACCCTGCGGGCGCGGGTCGGCGGTGCACACATCCATCAATTCGCGAATCAGGCTACGGCGCAGGTTGCGCCCTGGCGGCAGGCGGCTGCCGGTTGCCGGCTTGACCTCACGAATACGCAGCAACTGCTCATGATCGATCAGGCCCTGGCGCCAGGCTTCATTCATCACGCCGCGTATTGCGTTGACATAAAGCGACGAACTGTTGGGCGCATAGCCATCGGTGCGCAGTGCTGCAACCAGGCCGATCACATGTCCCGGCTCAAGCTTGTGCCATGGCACATCGGCGAGGTTGCAATCAATGAAACCCAGCCGGTCGGCAGCGTCCTGCAAGATGTAGCGCATGGTTTGCTGGCTGGAAGGCGCCAGCCTGGCGAGGTACTGCAGCAGCGGATTTTGCGAAAGGTCGGACAAAACGTGAATCCTGTAGCGAAGCCCGGAGCGCCATCGGGCCCTCCAGGCGTAAAGCGGCCTGCGTCATTGCCTTGAAGATCAGGGATCTTGGCCACTGACATGAGCTGAAATGGGGGCACATAGGCTATCACTGGTAGGCCTCGTGTCCAACTCGGCAATCCTCGGCTTCACCTTCGATATCCCTGGCGGCCTGCTCGGCCAGTACACGCCTGGCGCAGGCAGCGATGCGGCAGCACACTTCTTCCAGCTGTTCGGCCGCAAGCACTAGCCCCATGCGCACATGTCCCGTTGCACTGGGCCCGAATGCATCGCCCGGCAGCAGTGAAACGCCCTCCTCAATCAACAGCCGCTGGGCGAAAGCCTGGGCGCTCAGCCCGGTTTCGCGGATATCAAGCATCACGAACATGCCGCCCGCCGGCCGGTGAGGGCGCACCCCGGGGCAATCGCGCAGGGCCCAGCACACCAGATCACGCCGCTGACGATAAGCCTCGCGCATCTGTTGTACCGCAAGCAGGTTCTGCTCCAGCGCTACGCAGGCCCCCTGCATGACAAACTCCGGCAAGCCAAACAGCATGGCCATTGCCAGATTGGCCAAGTGCGCGATCAGCGCCGGGGGGCCGACCACCCACCCCACGCGCCAGCCGCTCATCGCATGCGACTTGGACACACTGTCGATGATCACGCAACGCTCGCGCATGCCGGGCAGTTGCGCCGGGGCAACCGCTTGGCCGTCGTACAGCAGGCCACTGTAGACCTGGTCGCACACCAGCCAAAGATCATGGTCGCGACAAAGCTGCGCGAGTTGCACCATGTCCTCAGGGGAGATGGCGCTGCCGGTCGGATTGTGCGGTGTGTTCAGCAGCAGCCCTCGGGTACGCGGGGTTATTGCTTGCGCCACGGCCTGCGGGTCGAGCCGAAAGCCCTGCTCCGGGCTTACCGCCACCTGTACCGGTTGCGCCCCGCAAGCGCCGAATACAGCGTGGTAAGTGACATACATGGGCTCGGCGACGATCACTTCGTCCCCCGCTCCAAACAGGCATTGGCAGACGGCATACAACGCACACTGTGCACCAGCGAGCACCATCACCTGCTCGACACTTACCCCAGGGCCACTACGGCGTGCAATCGCCTGGCGCAGCGCAAGGTTGCCACGCACATCACTGTAGTGGGTGTCGCCGCGGCGAAGGCTCAAGACCGCAGCTTCGACAATGGCCGTTGGCGTATCGAAGTCAGGATCGCCCACCGACAGCAGGAAGATTTCGCGCCCTTCGCGACGCAGGGCCTGTGCCTGGTAGTGGATATCCCAGGCAGCAGCGCCATCACCGGCAATGCGTTGGGTGAGCGTGGAATAGCGCATGACTGTCTCCCTGTCTGCCCAACTCGCACCGCTGGTCTGAAAACGCTGTGCGCCGAATGAGGTTAAAAATAGCAGAACCCTTCTGCAGCTCTGGCAACACCCGCCAACGAAAACGTTTGCTTGGCCATTTGCCGCCAAACGGCGAAGGTGCCATGTTTGTGACCGGGGTCAAGCGTAGGTGCATTTATCGTTTTTTCGGCAGAACAGCAGCCTGACGGATGCTATCTTTAGTTTCCCGACGGCCGCGCTCGCGGCGCCCCGTTCACCGCGTCCGGGTACGGACAAGGAGGCTGGCATGAACAAGATGACGTTCCCCAACGCCTGCCAGGTGATGCGCTGGCACTTCCACCCGCTGGGCTTCGAGGCCACCATGGATGCGCCACGCAGCATGATCGCCCGCCTGTTCGACCGTGCCACGGGCGAAACCTTGCTGGCGATCGCTGGCATCCCCTGCACTGCGATAATGGCGGCAGCCGATGTCGAACGTATCATTGAGGCGGTAGAAGCTGAAATGGATGCTTTCGTACCGGTTCTCGCCCTGCGTGACGCCGGCTAGGCGACCGCCTCGGGGCTTTTGCGCAATACCTGCAATGTCCCCATGAACTGCTCGGCCGGTACCGGCTGGCCCAGTAGGTAACCCTGTAGCGAATCACAGCCCAGACGGGTCAGGAAATCCTGCTGCCCGCCGGTCTCCACGCCCTCGGCAACAATACGCAAGCCCAACGCCTGGCCCAATGCAACGATGGCCGAAACAATGGCTGCATCGTCGCTGTCCTGCTCCAGGTCACGGACGAAACCTCGGTCGATCTTAAGCTCATTGGCGGGTAAGCGCTTGAGGTACATCAGGCTCGAGTAGCCGGTGCCAAAGTCATCGATGGACAGGTCCACGCCCATATCGGACAGGCGCTGCAAGACTGCCAGGCTGGCATCGGCATCGTGCATTGCCGTCGTTTCGGTGATTTCCAGCGTCAGGCGGTTGGCCGGCAAACCGTTCTCGCGCAGGGCGCGGGCAACGCTGTCAACCAGGCCGGCATGGCAGAACTGGATCGCGGACAAGTTGACCGCCATGCGCCAGTTTTCATACCCCTGATCAAGCCACTGGCGCATCTGCCGGCAGGCCTCGTCCAGCACCCATTCGCCAATCGGGATGATCAGGCCGGTTTTTTCCGCCAGGCCAATGAAGCGGTCCGGCAGCAGCAGCCCGTGCTGCGGATGCTGCCAGCGCAACAAGGCCTCGGCGCCGATCGGCTGGCAAGCCTGCGCGGCGAACTTGGGCTGGTAATGCAGGCGGAACTGGCGTTGCTCCAGGGCCATGCGCAGGTCCTGCAGCAGCTGCAGCTGCTGGCGGGCGTTGCTGTTCATGGAAGCATCGAAGAAGCTGTAGCCATTCTTGCCGGCGCTCTTGGCGTGATACATGGCAGCATCCGCGTTGCGCAGCAACTCCAGCTGGTCTTGGCCATTACCCGGATACAGGACAATCCCCAGGCTCGCCGTCAATTGCAGGTCATGCTCGGCCACGCGGAACGCCCGCGACACCAGGTTGACCTGTTTGGCTGCCACATCCATGGCATCCGCGGGCTCCTGCAGTTCCACCAGCAACACAAACTCATCACCGCCAATGCGCGCCAATGTGTCCTGGCTGTGCAAGTGGCCGCGCAAGCGTGTTGCCACTGCCTTGAGCAGCAGGTCGCCCACATGGTGACCAAACGCATCATTGACCGGTTTGAAGCCGTCCAGGTCGATGAACATCAGCGCAAAACAGCCGCCCTGCTCCGCCACCTTGCCGATCGCCTGTTCGATACGGTCAGAAAGCAGCGTGCGGTTGGGCAGGCCGGTCAGCGTGTCATGCAGCGCCAGCTGGGTGAGTTCCTGGTTGGCGAGGGTCAGCGAACGCGCAAGCTCCGCAGTGCGTGCCTCCAGGCGCGCATCGAGCACCGAGGTCAGCAAGGCCACTGCGAGCACCGCCAGGGTAGTGATCAGAACCAGATAGACCAGCCCGTCACCTTGCAACCCGCCTGGCAGCGCGCCGCAGAAACTGCCTTGGGGGAAGTTGGCTGCGGCCATGCCGGTGTAGTGCATGCCGACGATGGCGACGCCCATCAGCACAGCCGCCAGTCCGCGGATCTGGCGAACGTAAGGGGTATGCTGACGCAGCCGGAAGGCTATCCACAACGCTGCCGCCGAAGCGCCCACCGCGATCGCCAACGAGGCACCGAACAGCGTTGGGTCGTAGTCAATGCCCGGCAGCATACGCAACGCCGCCATGCCGGTGTAATGCATGCAACTGATGCCAGCACCCATGAAGAGCGCGCCAAACACCAGTTGCAGCCACGGCAGGCTCGGTTGGCTAACCAGCCATAGGGCAAACCCCGAAGACAGCACGGCGATCAGTAATGAGAAGGCGGTCAGGCCAATGTCATAGCCCAGTTCGACCGGCAGGCTGAAGGCGAGCATGCCGATGAAGTGCATCGACCAGACGCCGGTACCCATCGCCAGCGCCCCACCGCCCATCCACAGGTGCACCGCCCTGCCCTGGGCGGTAGCGATGCGGCCGGTCAGGTCGAGGGCGGTATAGGAGGCTAGGATGGCCACGCACAGTGAAATCAGCACCAGCGAAGCAGAGTAACTACCGGTCAGCATTGAGAGTTCCAGCGACGGGACAGGGGCCCGAAAAAGCCGACGATTGTACTCAAGCTTTGGCGAAACGCACGGGATTTCTGAGCGCTCAAATGGATCTGTAATTATCTGCGAGAGTCCACCAGCCCCGCGATAGAGCCCCCCGGCGAACCACTGACATCAAATTGCCATTGGTCGGCTTTTGTCGCGCCTGAAGGGCAGGTGAAAAAAGGTGTTGGCTCATGCCTGAGCGGGCAGTTTTTCGACACTAGACCGCGCCTTCACTCCTGACTGGCAAACGCTTGCCCGGCATCCCAGCCGCCGCCCAACGCAGCGATCAGCTGCACACTGGCCACCAGACGCCCCTGTAACAGGTTCAACACACTGCGCTCATTGCTCAGCGCCGTGGTCTGTACATTGACCACGTCCAGATAGCCGATCAGCCCGGCCCTGTACTGGTTGTCGGTCAGGCGCAACGACTCACGCGCGGCATCCAGAGCTTCCTGGCGCACGAGCGCCTCTTCGCCGTAAACCTTGAGTTGCACCAGGTAATTCTCGACCTCCTTGAAGCCGTCGAGCACGGTCTGGCGGTACTGCGCCACGGTCTGGTCGTATACCGCGACAGTGCGGTCAACCTCGGCGCTGCGCTTGCCGGCATCGAAGAGTGTCAGCGCCAGTTGCGGCCCTACCGACCAGTAACGATTGGGCAACTGAATCCAGTCATTGAAGGTACTGCTGGAATAACCACCGCTCATGCTCAGGCTCAAGTCAGGGAAATAGGCGGCCCGTGCCACGCCGATGTTGGCGTTGGCCGCCATCACGTTGCGCTCGGCCGAAGCGATGTCCGGGCGGCGCTCCAGCAATTGCGACGGCAGGCTTACCGGAATCTGCGGCAAGGCCGGGATGCTTTTGCTGTCGGCGAGGGCAAACTCGGCGGGTGCCTTGCCCAGTAGCACGGCAATGGCGTTTTCGAACTGTGCACGCTGCCAGACCAGATCTATCAGGTCGGCTTGGGTAGTCTTGAGCTGGGTACGTGCCTGGGCCACTGCGTCGGGGCCGGAGACGCCTGCACGGTACTGGTTCTCGGTCATGCGCAACGAACGTTCATACGTCGCGACGGTGGCTTCCAGCAGGCGCTTCTGCTCATCGATAACGCGCAACTGCAGGTAATTCTGCACCAGCTCAGACTGCTGGCTGAGGCGGATCGCGGCGAGGTCGGCGAAGCTCGCTTGAGCACTGGCCTCGTTGGCGTTCATGGTCTCGCGCAACTTGCCCCACAGGTCGATTTCCCAGCTCACCCCAAGCTGCGCGTTGTAAGTGTTGCGAATACCGCTGCTGTTGTTGGAAAGGCTGGAGCTCGAACTGCCTGTGCCCTGGGCCGAGCGGTTCTTGCTGGTGGTCAGGTCCAGGCTTGGGAACAACGACGCACGGCTACTGCGCACCAGCGCTTGGGCCTGGCGGTACTGGGCTTCGGCCTGCGCCACACTCTGATTGCTGCGGTTGAGCTCCTCGACCAGAGCGTTGAGCCCCGCGTCACCATAGATTTCCCACCAGGCGCCACGGGCGATGGCATCGGACGGGTTGGCCTGGGTCCAGCCCTCGGCCTGTTTGAACTGCGCCGGTGTGCTCAGCTCCGGGCGATGGTAGTCCGGGCTCAGGGTACAGGCGCTTAGCAGCGCCGCACACAGACCGGCACCGACCAGGCGTGAGCCACGCCCGCGGGTCAGCAGTTGCAGGGCGCGGTGGAGTGGGGACTGGGCAAAATTCATAGCGGGGTATCCAGAGCAGCATCGGTGCGCACGCCGCGCCAATGGTTGAATCGGTGGCGCAGGCGGTCGAGGTACAGGTACACCACCGGCGTCGTATACAGGGTCAGGACTTGGCTGAAGACCAGGCCGCCAATGATGGTCAGGCCCAGCGGTTGGCGCATTTCCGCACCCTCGGCGCGGCTGAGCAGCAGTGGCAAGGCGCCGAGCATGGCCGCCAGCGTGGTCATCAGGATCGGCCGCAGGCGCAGCAGGCAGGCACGGCGGATCGACTCTTCCGGCGTCAGCCCCTGATGGCGCTCCAGTTGCAGCGCCAGGTCGATCATCAGGATGGCGTTCTTTTTCACCACGCCAATCAGCAGGAACAGGCCCAGCAGGGATATCAGGCTGAATTCGCCCCCGGTGACGTAGAGCGCAAGCAAGGCACCGACGCCAGCCGAAGGCAAGGTCGAGAGGATGGTCAGCGGGTGAATGTAGCTTTCATACAGTATGCCCAGCACCAGATACACCAGCACCAACGCGCCAAGAATCATGAACGGCTGGCCCTGCTGGGTCTTGGCGAAGGCGTCTGCCGTGCCGCCCAGCTTGGCAATCACCTCCTCGGGCAGGCCCAGCTTGGCCACCGCCCGCTCCACCGCCGCCATGGCCTGGTCGGGGCTGTAGCCTTCGGCAACGTCGAAGGCGATGTCTTCGGCAGCGAACTGGCCCTCATGGCTGACCCGGTCGTTTGCCAGGCTGTTCTCGTAATGGGCGATGGTCGACAAGGGCACACGCGCCCCGTCACTGGTGATCACCTGCACCTGCTCCAGGCTGCTTGGGTCCCAGGCGTATTTCGGGTTGATTTCCAGCACCACCTGGTACTGGTTGAGGCTGTCGTAGATGGTCGAGATCTGCCGTTGACTGTAAGCGTTGTTCAGAACGGTGGTGACCATGTCCATGTCGATACCCAGGCGCTTGGCCTGGTCGCGATCGACTACCAGTGTCACCTGCTGGGTACCGGAGCCGTCGCGAGCATCGATGGCGGTCAGCTCGGGCAGCGCGCGCATGGCTGCGACCACCTTGGGGAACCACTGGCGCAACGCTGCCAGATCGCCGCTCTGCAGGGTGTACAGGTACTGCGACGAGGTCTGGTCACGGCCACCGCCGCCCAGCTGCAGGTCCTGGTCAGCCATCAGGAACAGCCGTCCGCCAGGGACCTTGGGCATTTCCTTGCGCAAACGCTCGATGACCTGCTGCGCATCGATCTTGCGCTCGCTGATCGGCTTCAGGCGCACCAGCACCATGGCGTTGTTGGTACCACTGTTGCCACCAATGAAACCGGCAACACTCTGCACGGCCGGGTCGGCCAGCAAGGCACGGCGGTAGATTTCCATCTTCGGCTGCATCACGGTGAACGACAGCCCGTCGTCACCGCGGATGAAGCCCATCAGCTGGCCGGTGTCCTGCTGCGGGATCAGCGTTTTCGGCACGACCACATACAGCACGATGTTCAGGCCGATGGTCGCCAACAGGCTGATCAAGGTCAGGCGCTTGTGGCGAAGGGCCCAACTCAGGCTGCGATCGTAACCTTGGACCATGCGCTTGTGCACATTGTCGCTCCAGCGCTGCAGGCGCGTCTGTTCGGCGCGGTGGGGCTTGAGCCAACGGGCACAGAGCATC
This sequence comes from Pseudomonas sp. TR47, assembly GCF_044143025.1. NCBI lineage: Bacteria > Pseudomonadati > Pseudomonadota > Gammaproteobacteria > Pseudomonadales > Pseudomonadaceae > Pseudomonas > Pseudomonas sp. TR47. The sequence goes on from NZ_JBHFCS010000002.1 coordinate 144,488, forward strand.
GGGGTGAGGGTCAGCGAAACCACCAGCGAGACGATGATCGCCGCCGCCAGGGTAATCGAGAACTCCTGGAACAGGTTGCGCACGATGCCGCCCATGAACAGGATCGAAACGAACACCGCTACCAGCGAGACGTTCATCGACAGCAAGGTGAAGCCGACTTCCTTGGCGCCGAGGAACGCCGCACGCATCGGCGGCTGGCCGTCCTCGATATGCCGCGAAATGTTTTCCAGCACCACGATGGCATCGTCCACCACCAGGCCTGTAGCCAGGATCAACGCCATCAGCGACAGGTTGTTCAGCGAAAAACCGCACAGGTACATCACCGCGAAGGTCCCCACCAGCGATACCGGTACCGCCAGGCTGGGGATCAACGAGGCGCGCAGGCTGCCGAGGAACAGGTAGACCACGAGGATCACCAGCACCACGGCGATCAGCAGCGTGTGCTCGGCTTCCTTGAGGGTGGCCTTGATGACCGGCGAACGGTCCATGGCCACGTTCAGTTGCACGCTGGCCGGCAGCAGCGACTGCAGGGCCGGCAACTGCGCGTGGATCTGGTCGACGGTCTCGATGATGTTGGCGCCGATCTGACGGTTGACCACCAGCAGCACGGCACTCTGATCGTTGAAAAAGCCGCTGTTGTAGCGGTTCTCGACGCTGTCTGTGATGGTCGCCACGTCGGACAGGCGCAGTATCGTACCGTTCTGCTGCCGGATCACGATCGGTTCGTAATCCTTGGCTTTTTCCAGCTGGTCGTTGGCCCGTACCTGCCAGTTGCGCTCACTGTCCTCGACGAAACCCATCGGCCGGCGCTGGTTGGCGTTGGCCACCGCAGTGCGCACTTCGTCCAGGGACAGGCTGTACTGGTTGAGCAGTTGCGGCTCGACGGAAATGCGCACAGCCGGCAGCGAACTGCCGCCGATCTGCACTTCCCCTACCCCACTTACCTGAGCCAGGCTCTGCGACAGGATGGTGTCAGCCAGATCGTACAACTGGCCTTTCTGCAGCACATCAGAGGTCAACGACAGCACCATGATCGGCGCCTGTGACGGGTTGAGTTTCTTGTAGGTCGGCATGCTGCGCATGCCGCTGGGCAGCAGGTTGCGGGTGGCGTTGATCGCCGCCTGCACCTCACGCGCGGCGCCGTCGATGTCCCGGCCTTGCTCGAAACCGATGATTACCCGGGTCGAGCCCTGGTTGGAGCTACTGGTCAGGGTGGTGACACCGGCGATACTGCCAAGCTTACGTTCCAGCGGCGTGGCTACCGTGGAGGCCATCACCTCGGGGCTGGCGCCAGCCAGGTTGGCTTGAACCACGATCACCGGGAAGTCCATCTGCGGCAACGGCGAAACCGGCAGCAGGCCGAAGCTGACGCCACCAAGCAGCATGATTGCCAGGCTCAGCAGCATGGTCGCCACAGGCCGGCGAATGAAAGGGCCGGACAGGTTCATGCCTCGGCCTGCGTGGTGTCAGCGGCTGGGCGCCAGCGCCGTGCCAAGCGGTCGAAGTACAGGTAGATGACCGGCGTTGTGAACAGGGTCAGCACCTGGCTTACCAGCAAGCCGCCGACCATGACCAGCCCCAGCGGCTGGCGCAACTCGGCACCGGAACCTGTCGCCAGCATCAACGGTACTGCGCCGAACAGCGCAGCCAGGGTGGTCATCAGGATCGGCCGGAAGCGCAGCAGCGCCGCCTGGTAGATCGCGTCGTGCGGACTCATGCCTTGGTTGCGCTCGGCCTCGAGGGCGAAGTCGATCATCATGATCGCGTTCTTCTTGACGATGCCGATGAGCAGAATGATGCCAATGATGGCGATCATGCCCAGGTCGTTGCCGCTGAGGATCAACGCCAGCAAGGCACCGACCGCCGCCGACGGCAAGGTCGAGAGGATGGTGATCGGGTGAATGTAGCTCTCGTACAGCACGCCGAGCACGATGTACATGGTCACCACGGCGGCAAGGATCAGCAGCAAGGTGCTCGACAGGGACGCCTGGAAGGCCTCGGCAGCGCCCTGGAAGCGGGTCTGCACGCCGATGGGCATGCCGATTTCCTGCTGGACCTGCTCGATCACCTTGACCGCTTCGCCCAGCGACGCACCATGCGCCAGGTTGAACGACATCATCACCGCGGGGAACTGGCCGATGTGTGAAATCGCCAGCTGCGCCTGACGCTGCTCGATGCGCGCCAGTGCCGACAGGCGTACCTGACCACCGTCACTGGCCTTGACGTGGATCGACTCCAGCGCCTGTGGGCCGATGCTTGCTGCATCGCGCGACTGCAGCACCACCCGGTACTGGCTGGCCTGGGTATAGATGGTCGAGATCTGCCGCTGGCCGAAGGCGTCATACAGGGCGTTGGTGATTTGCGACACATCGATGCCCAGGCGGCTGGCCACGTCACGGTCGATCACCAGGTACACCTGCAGCCCCTTGTCCTGCAGGTCGCTGGCCACATCCTGCAGTTCTGGCCGCTGTTGCAGCGCATTGACCAGCTTGCCGCTCCACTGCGCGAGCAGGTCGGCGTCGGGCGAGGACAGGCTGAACTGGTACTGCGTGCGGCTGACCCGATCCTCGATGCTCAGGTCTTGCACCGGCTGCATGAACAGGCGGATGCCGACCAGCTTGTCGAGCTGAGGCTGCAAGCGGCTGATCACCTCGCCGGCCGTCACGTCGCGCTCGCCGTGGGGTTTGAGGTTGATCAGCAGACGGCCACTGTTGAGCGTGGCATTGTCACCGTCCACGCCGATGTAGGACGACAGGCTCTGCACGGCCGGATCCTGCAGGATGATCGTGCTCAGCGACTGCTGGCGTTCGCTCATGGCGGCGAACGAGGTGGACTGCGGGGCTTCGGAGATACCCTGGATCACCCCGGTGTCCTGCACCGGGAAGAAGCCCTTGGGCACCACCATGTACAGGAAAACGGTCAGTGCCAGGCTGGCGACCGCCACCAGCAAGGTCAGCGGCTGGTGCCGGAGCACCCATTGCAGGCCACGGCCGTAGTAATCGATCAGCCAGTCGATCCAGGCACCACTGGCTCGGTAAAAACGGCCTTGCTCTTCTTCTTTGGGTTCACGCTTGAGCAGGCGTGCGCACATCATGGGTGTCAGGGTCAGCGAGACCACCAGGGAAATCAGGATAGCCACCGCCAGCGTGATGGCGAATTCGCGGAACAGCCGGCCCACCACATCGGCCATGAACAGCAGCGGGATGAGCACGGCAATCAGCGAGAAGGTCAGGGAGATCAGGGTGAAACCGATCTGCCGCGCGCCCTTGAGCGCAGCCTGCATGGGCGTTTCGCCCTCCTCGATGTGCCGCGAGATGTTCTCCAGCATGACGATGGCGTCATCGACCACAAAACCGGTGGCGATGGTCAGGGCCATCAAAGTCAGGTTGTTGATCGAGAAGCCGGCCAGGTACATCACGCCGAAGGTGCCGATCAGCGACAGCGGCACGGCAATCGACGGGATGATGGTGGCACTGATGCGGCGCAGGAAGACGAAGGTCACCATCACCACCAGGACGATGGCGATCAGCAGTTCGTGCTGCACATCCTTGACCGCGGCGCGGATGGTCTGGGTGCGGTCGGTCAGCACCGACACCTCGAGGCCGGCGGGCAGGTTGTCGGTGATCGACGGCAGCAGGTCCTTGATGCGGTCGACCACCTCGATGACATTGGCACCGGGCTGACGCTGGATGTTCAGCAGTACCGCCTGGTTCTGGTTGGCCCAGGCAGCGAGGCGTTCGTTCTCGGCTCCGTCGACGATTTCGGCGACGTCCTTCAGGCGCAGCGGCGCACCGTTGTTGTACGCCAGGATCAGGTTGGCGTACTCCTCGGGGGAACGCAGCTGGTCATTGGCATCGAGCATCGACACCCGGGTCGGGCCATCGAAGTTGCCCTTGGGCTGGTTGACGTTGGAGGCGCCAACCAGGGTACGCACGTCATCGAGGTTCAGACCATTGGCGGCCAACGCATCGACGTTGACCTTGATGCGTACAGCCTGGCGCTGGCCACCGGCGATGCTGACCATGCCCACGCCGCCGATCTGCGCGAGCTTCTGCGCCACGCGGGTGTCGACCAGGTCGTTGAGCTTGGGCAGCGGCATGGTTTTGCTGGAAATGGCCAGGGTCAACACCGGGGTATCGGCAGGGTTGACCTTGTTGTACACAGGTGGTGCCGGCAGGTCGCTGGGCAGCAGGTTGCTGGCGGCGTTGATCGCGGCCTGTACCTGCTGCTCGGCAACGTCCATGTTCATGTCCAGGCTGAAGCGCAGGGTCAGCACCGAGGCACCGCCAGAACTGGTCGATGCCATCTGGGTCAGGCCCGGCATCTGGCCGAACTGGCGCTCGAGCGGCGCGGTCACGGCGCTGGTCATCACCTGCGGGCTGGCGCCCGGATACAGGGTCATGACCCTGATGGTCGGGTAATCGACCTGCGGCAAGGCCGAAACCGGCAGCAGCTTGTACGCGATCAGGCCGGCCAGCACGATGGCCAGCATGCTCAGCGTGGTGGCGACCGGGCGAAGGATGAACAGGCGCGACAGGTTCATGCGCCCGCCTTGCCTGCCGTTTCACCGGTCTGGGCCGAGCCTTTGCCGTCCTGCCCCTGCAGGTGCTGGCCGGGGGTGGCCGGCACTTGCGAGCTGTCTTCGACCACTTCGACCTTGGAACCTTCGCGCAGGCGGTCGGTGCCTTCGAGCACCAGGCGGTCACCGGCCTTGAGGCCTTCGAGGATCACACTGTTCTCACCGTCACTGGGGCCCACCTTGAGCTTGCGCACATTGACCGTGTTGTCGGCAGTGACGACATAGGCGAAGGTGCCGTCGTTGCCGAACTGAATGGCCGCCGCCGGTGCCATGACGACCTGCTTGAGGGTGTCGGCCAACAGGCGCACGTTGACGAACTGGTTGGGGAACAGGGCCATGTCCTTGTTCTCGAAGCGGCCTTTGAACTTCAGGGTACCGGTGGTGATGTCTATCTGGTTGTCGATGCTGGCCAGCACGCCAGTGGACTGCAGCTTGCTGTCGCCGCGGTCCCAGGCCTCGACCGCCAGGCTGGCACCGCTGCGGTAACGTTCCAGCACGGTAGTCAGCTCGGTTTCCGGCAAGGTGAAGGCAACGCTGATCGGTTCGGTCTGGGTGATGACCACCAGGGCGGTAGTGTCATTGGCCGCCACCAGGTTGCCCAGGTCGAGCTGACGCAGGCCCACCCGGCCACTGATCGGCGCGCGGATCTGGGTGAAATCAAGGTTCAGGCGGGCATCATTAACCTGAGCCTGGTTGGTTTTCACCAGCCCCTGGAACTGCGCCACCTGGGCTTCGGAGGTATCGAGCGTCTGTTTGGCGATGCTGTCTTCGGCGTACAGGCCTTTATAGCGCGCCAGGTCGACTTGAGCGTTCTTGAGCTGCGCCCGGTTTTGCGCCAGCGTGCCTTCGGCCTGCTGCAGCGCGATGCGGTAGGCGCGCGGGTCGATCTCGGCGAGCAAGTCGCCAGCCTTGACCTGCTGGCCCTCCTTGAAGTGGATTTTCACCAGCTCACCGGCAACACGGCTACGCACGTTGACGGTATTGGTCGCAGTAACCGTGCCAAGCGCCTTGTAGTAGAGCGGAAAGTCGCCCACCCGTGCAGGTTCCACACGCACTGGCACCGCTTCGGTGGAGCCGCCGAAGCCGGGACGGCCCATACCGATGCCCATGCCCTTGCCCGGGCGCCCCCCGCCCGCTTCTTTTGGGGCAGGCGTTGCAGCGGGCCACAACCACCAGGCCAGCAGGGCCACCAGCAGCAGGATCAGCAGGCCAACGAGCCAGCGACGAGGGGATCGGGAGACGGAAACTCGCATGGGTTGAACGAACCTTGTTCGGAATGACGACTTGGGAAGGTGAACGATAAGCACTGGCACTCTTTTAGCAAAGGCCCTTTACCAGAGGTTTACCTTTGCCTGACGTTGCCAAGAGGCTGAACTTTAAATGAAAACGGCCCGGAAAGCGTTCCGGGCCGTTACAGGGTGTTGCTTGGAGAGGCAGCGTACTGAAGAGTTCCGAGGCCGAAACCTTCGATAAAGGCCTTCGTTACGCTCAATGCCAGCCAGCTAAGCGATTTAGGGCCGCTTTGCGGCCCTGACAAGCCCAACTGACTGGCATCAGCCCTGCACCATTCTTTACTTCAACACCGCCAGTGCCGCGTCATAGTTCGGCTCGTCAGCGATTTCGCCTACCAGCTCGCTGTGCAGCACCTTGTCGTTTTCGTCCAGCACTACCACGGCGCGGGCAGCCAGGCCGGCCAGCGGGCCGTCGGCAATAGCAACACCGTAGTTTTCGAGGAACTCGCGACCACGCAGGGTCGACAGGTTCTTCACGTTCTCCAGGCCTTCGGCGCCGCAGAAGCGCGCCTGGGCGAACGGCAGGTCGGCGGAAATGCACAGCACCACGGTATTGGCCACATCATTGGCCTGGGCGTTGAACTTGCGCACCGAGGTAGCGCAGGTCGGGGTATCGACGCTTGGGAAGATGTTCAGCACCTTGCGCTTGCCGGCGAAGTCCTTCAGCGACTTGTCGGCCAGGCCTTCACCTACCAGGGAGAAGGCCGGAGCCTGGGCACCGGCTTTTGGCAGCTCGCCGTTGACCTGAACCGGGTTGCCTTTGAGAGTCACTTGAGCCATGGACGAAATCCTTATGCGGGGTTTGAAAAGGACACTGAGTTAAGCATGAAGGCGGCCGGGTGCCTATGGGGTTCAGTGAAATTGTTCTATTGCCTGACAGTTTTTGTGGACAAAAAAATGTCCGGGTTGCTACAAGCAGCCCGGACATTTCTCAAAGCGAACGACGGATCAGCCCAACAGGCCGTACACCACAGAAGTCAGCGCGACCAGGCCAACCACCACTACGAAGACGTTGGACAGCGCGCCACTGTACTTGCGCATCGACGGCACGCGGCGGATGGCGTACATCGGCATCAGGAACAGCAGCACGGCGATGATCGGGCCACCCAGCGACTCGATCATGCCCAGGATGCTCGGGTTCAGGGTGGCGACGATCCAGCACACCACCAGCATCAGCGCGGCAACCACACGGTCCAGCGCCTTGGCGCCCGGGCGTGCACCGGTTTTGGCGATGATGCCCTTCAGGCCTTCGCTGGCACCGATGTAATGGCCCAGGAACGACTTGGCGATGGCGATGAAGGCGATCAGCGGCGCGGCGAAAGCGATCGTCGGGTTGCTGAAGTGGTTGGCCAGGTACGACAGGATCGACAGGTTCTGCGCCTTGGCCTCAGCCAATTGAGCGCTGTCGAGGGTCAGTACGCAGCTGAAGACGAAGAACAGCACCATGGCCACCATCAGCAGGTGCGCGCGTGCCAGGATCTGGCCGCTGCGCTCGTCGGCGTGTTCGCCATACCGGCGCTTCTGGTCCACGGCGAAGGCCGAGATGATCGGCGAGTGGTTGAACGAGAACACCATCACCGGGATCGCCAGCCACACGGTGTGCAGGAAGGCCGAACCCGATGGCAGTTGGGAAGCGCCGTCGAGGATACCCCCGGTCCAGTGCGGGACCAGGTAAAGGCCCAGCAGCGCCAAGGCGACGATGAACGGGTAAACCAGCAGGCTCATGACCTTCACCGTGGCCTGCTCACCGCAGCGCACGATGGCCAGCAGGCCCAGGATCAGCACGAACGACAACAGCGCCCGCGGCGGCGGGGTCATGTGCAACTGGTGCTCCATGAAGCTGGTGACCGTGTTGGTCAGCGCCACGCTGTAAATGAGCAGGATCGGGAAGATGGCGAAGAAGTACAGCACGGTGATCAGTGCACCGGCCTTGATGCCGAAATGTTCTTGCACCACCTCGGTGATATCCCCGCCACTGCGCCCGGACAGGACGAACCGGGTCAGGCCGCGGTGGGCGAAGTAGGTCATCGGGAAGGCCAGTGCGGCGAGGATCAATAGCGGCCAAAAACCACCGAGGCCGGCGTTGATCGGCAGGAACAAGGTACCTGCACCGATGGCGGTGCCAAACAGGCCCAGCATCCAGGTAGTGTCATGACGGGACCAGCTGCCAAGGGCAGCCGGGGTCGATTCGAAGCGTTGTTCAACGCTTGGGGCCTGCTCGTTCATTCCGGGTGCAACTCCACTCGCAAGACTGCAACAGGGCTGGGAGTGGCGAAACAGAGGCTTCGAGCACCCCAACCAGAAAAGAGGGGCGCGATTGTGCACTGAAAGTGGGCGGTTGCGAAGCCCCGCCCGAGGGACGGTTGCACTTGTCTTTACAAGCGGGGTTGCACTATGGGGCCGCCTTGCGGCCCTTTCCGACCGGTCCGGCGCCCCGGCAAGGCCGCTCAGACGTTCGCGAAGCCTTGCAGGAGCGGCACTGTGCGGTGTTACTTCTGAACGGCGGCGAACGCCTCGGCAACCCGTTGCAGGTTGGCCGGGCGCAGGCCGGACATGCACACCCGGCCGCTGTCGATCAGGTACACACCGAACTCGTCGCGCAGGCGGCGGACCTGCTCGACGCTGAAACCTGTGTAGCTGAACATGCCACGCTGGCGCAGGAAGAACTGGAAGTCCTGGCCTGGCAGCAACACGGCCAGCGCATCGACCAGGGCCTGGCGCATATCGAGGATGCGCTTGCGCATCACCTCGACTTCAGCGGCCCACTGCGCATTCAGCGCAGCATCGCCGAGCACACCGGCTACCAGCTGTGCGCCGAAGTTGGGCGGGCTGGAGTAGTTGCGGCGCACAGTTGCCTTGAGCTGGCCAAGCACGCTTTGGGTGGTGTCTTCATCGTCGCAGACCACCGACAGGCCCCCTACCCGCTCGCCATACAGCGAGAAGATCTTCGAGAACGAGTTGCTGACCAGGCACGGTACGCCGGCACGGGCCATTTCGCGGATGGCGTAGGCGTCTTCCACCAGGCCCTCGCCGAAGCCTTGGTAGGCGATGTCGAGGAACGGAATCAGTTGGCGCGCCTTGACCACTTCTACCACGTGCTGCCACTGGTTCTGGGTAAGGTCGGCACCGGTGGGGTTATGGCAGCACGGATGCAGCAGCACGACGCTGTTGGCCGGCAGGCCCTGCAAAGTCGCCAGCATGCCGTTGAAGTCCACGCCACGGCTGGCCTGGTCGAAGTACGGATAGCTGTGCACCTTGAACCCGGCACCTTCGAAGATGGCGCGGTGGTTGTCCCAGGTCGGGTTGCTGACCCAGACTTCGGACGTAGGGAAGTAACGCTTGAGGAAATCGGCGCCGACCTTGAGCGCGCCGGAGCCACCGACGGTCTGCACGGTCGCCACGCGCTTGCCGGTGACGGCTGGGTGATCGGCACCGAACAGCAGTGCCTGGATCGCCTGGCGGTAGCTGGCCAGGCCTTCCATCGGCAGGTACAGCGAAGCCTCGTGGGCCACGCCGGCGATGCGTTTTTCAACCGCATCCACCGCTTTGAGCTGCGGCACCACGCCGGCCTCATCGTAATAAAGGCCGATACTCAGGTTGACCTTGTCGGCGCGCGGGTCGGCCTTGAAAGTTTCCATCAACGAGAGGATCGGGTCGCCGGCATAGGCATCGACATGTTTGAACACAGCGTGCAGCTCCTTGGATCAGGACAGTTCGGAAAGGCTCAGGTGAGGATACCCGGACTCGGCGGGCAGGAACATCACCTATTGTGCAAGGTTGTCTATGCAAGATTGCACAGCGGGCATTTGCAGCGTGTCAGCCGGCCAGCGCCTTGAGCTCCTGCAGCTCAACCTCAGTCACCGCCACCCCTTCACGCTGTGCAATTTCCCGCTCCCGGTAGCGCCGCTCGCCCGGCATACGCGACAACCCCACCGCCTGCATCTGCTCGACCAGCTCCCGGCTGCGCTGCGCAAACCGGTCGCCTTCGGCTTTGCTCGGGTCGATGACGATGATCAGTTGCCCGGTCCACGGCGTTTTCGCCCCAGGGTGGCTCGCCCAGTCGAATTCCCAAGAGAAATGCCCTCCGGTCAGCGCCGCCGCCAGCAACTCGACCATCATCGACAGTGCCGAGCCCTTGTGCCCGCCGAAGGGCAGCAGCGCACCGCCTTCCAGGATGGCCTTGGGGTCGGTGGTCGGCTGGCCATCGGCGTCCACGCCCATGCCCTCCGGCAGCTGCTGGCCGGCCCGCGCAGCGATCTGCACGTCACCATGGGCCATGGCGCTGGTGGCCATGTCAAAAACGATAGGGTCGTGCCCCGCACACGGCGCGGCAAAGGCAATCGGGTTGGTGCCGAACAACGGCTTGCGCGCACCGTGTGGCACGACACAGGTCATGCTGTTGACCACGCTCAGGGCTACCAGGCCCTCATCGGCAAACGGCTCCACATCGGGCCACAGCGCTGCGAAATGGTGGGAGTTGTGAATCGCCAGTACCGCGATGCCGGCACTGCGGGCCTTCTCGACCAGCATTGCACGCGCCGCGGCCAGGGCCGGCTGGGCAAAGCCCCCGCCAGCGTCTACCCGAACAAAGCCCGCCGCCACGTCAGTCACCTGCGGTATGGCACAACCGTTCACCCAGCCGCTGGCCAGGGTCGAGACATAGCCAGGCATACGAAACACCCCGTGGCTATGGGCACCATCGCGCTGAGCGCTGGCGCAATTGTGGGCGAGCACGCCGGCCACCGCTGCACTGCAGCCGTGACGCTGGAAGATCGATTGCAACAACCCCTGCAGTTCGGCAAAAGGCATGCGCACGACGGTGTGGGTGGAAGGTGCAGACATCTGAAGCTCCTTTCTTGGAATTGGAATGGCAACAGCGTGGGCCGCGACAAAAACTTTCCCGCATGTGACAGCTATCTGTCAAATATTGACTCCATGACAGAAAACATTCATTTTCTATTCACGCCTCGCCTGGAGCAACAGCATGAGCCAACCGATCAAACAACGCCTGGAACACAGCCTACAAGCCGCGACTGCTTCAGGCCACAAGATCGCCAGCTACATGCTCGCCAATCTCCAGGAATTGCCATTCCAGACCTCAGCCAGCATTGCCGCCAAGCTCGGCGTCAGCGAATCCAGTGTCGGGCGTTTCTGCCGCTCACTCGGTTATGCCCATCTCAAGGCGCTCAAGCAAGACCTTCAGAGCGACCTGGGTGATGGCCCATGGTTGGTGGGAGACCGCCTGCAGGAATACCGCCAGCAGCACGACGACAACACCCGCGCAGGCAGCCTTGAACTGGAAATTGCCGCGTTGGTACGGGTGCACGAATACAGCCGCAGCGAGGCCTGGCACATAGCCGCCCAGCGCCTGGCAGACAGGCCGCGGGTATTCATTGCCGGTTTTCAGACCGAGCGTGGTGTGGCCCAGTGCATGGCCCACCTGCTGCACTACCTGCGCGACGGCGTCCAGGTGGTCGATGGCAGTGCCGGGCACTTCGGCGAGGTGCTGCTCGGGCGCCCGGAAAACAGCGCGCTGGTGGTGTTCGAGGCACGCCGTTATTCCCGCCATGCCTTGCTGCTGTGCCAGAAGGCACGCCAGGCCGGTATCCCGGTCACGCTGGTGACCGACACCTTCTGCGACTGGGCCGATGCCAATGCCGACGAGGTGTTCCGCATCCCCACCGAATTCAATCTGTTCTGGGAGTCCACCTCGGCAATGCTGTCGTGGGTGCACCTGATGGTCAACGAGGTCTGCAAGAAGCTCGGGCCTGATGTTGAAAAACGCTTGGAAGCGACTGCCGCTCTACATAACGAATTCGTCGGCTACACGACGGGAAAACAACAATAGCAAGAGTGCAAGAGGTGCGAGATGAACAAGACCATGGCTATGGTGGGTGCATGTGCCCTGCTGCTGGCGGCTAACGCCAGCGCCGAAACCCTGCGCTTCGCCACCGAAGGGGCCTACCCGCCCTTCAACTATGTGGATGCCGACAACCAGTTGCACGGTTTTGACATCGACATCACCCACGCTCTGTGCGAGCAGATGAAAGTCGAGTGCACCCTGGTGGCGCAAGACTGGGAAGGCATCATCCCGGCCTTGATGGCACGCAAGTACGATGCGGTGGTGGCTTCGATGATCGATACCGAGGAGCGCCGCAAGAAAATCGCCTTCACCGACCATTACTACCGCACCCCGCTGACCGTCGCCGTGGCCAAGGACAGCAAGATCAGTGATGCGCAGAACACCTTCGAAGGCTACACGGTGGGTGCCCAGTCGTCCTCGACCCAGGCGATCTATGCCGAAGATGTGTATGCCAAGGCGGGCGCTGACGTGAAGCTCTACCCGACCATGGACGAGGCCAATGCCGACCTCGCCGCCGGCCGCCTGGACGGAGTGATCGCCGACAAGTTCCCGCTGCACGAGTGGATGAACAAGAACGGCCAGGACTGCTGCAAGGTGCTGGGTGACGTGGCCGGCACCAAGGCCGATGCCGCCATCGCCGTGCGCAAGGACGATGAAGCACTGCGCCAGCGGCTGAACACCGCGCTGGCGCAAATCGTCGCCAACGGTACCTACCAGAAAATCGCCAGCAAGTACTTCGACTTCGATATCTACAACTGATTCCGCCTGCAACGACGCGCTCCTCCGTAGGAGCGGCCTTGTGTCGCGAAAGGGCCGCAAAGCGGCCCCAGGCTTGTGCAGCGCCACCAGAACCTGTGGGGCTGCTGCGCAGCCCTTTCGCGACGCAAGGCCGCTCCTACAGCGCTCGCGCGTGGAGCAGTCAATTCTAGGGATATGTCATGCTCGATCAATTGTCCTTGCTGTCCTTCGCCAGTGGTGGCTGGGGCCAGGCGCTGCTGGCAGGCGCGCTGGTGACCGTGTCACTGGCCCTCGCCTGCCTGCCCATCGGCTTGCCACTGGGCCTTGTCGTGGCCCTTGCGGCGCGCTCGCGCAAGCGCCTGCCGCGTGCCTGGTCAACCACGTTTTCCACTGTGTTCCGCGGCCTGCCCGAGCTGCTGACCCTACTGATCATCTATTACGGTTGCCAGATCGCCGCACAGCAACTGCTGGCCGCCATGGGCTATCAAGGTGAGTTCCTGATCAATACGTTCCTCGCGGCGATGATCGCTTTCAGCCTGGTGTTCGCCGCCTTTTCCAGCGAGATCTGGCTGGCTGCTTTCAAGACCCTGCCCAAAGGCCAGCTGGAGGCCTGTGCGGCACTGGGCCTGGGCAAGCGCACCGCCTTCTTCAAGGTGGTACTGCCACAACTGACGCGCATCGCCCTGCCGGGGCTCTCCAACAACTGGCTGTCGTTGCTCAAGGATACCTCGCTGGTATCGACCATCTCGCTGGTCGACCTGATGCGCCAGACCAACCTTGCGGTCAGCGTGACCAAAGAGCCGATGTTCTTCTACGGGGTGGCCTGCCTGGGTTACCTGCTGTTCTCGGCGCTATCGGGGCGGGTGTTCGCCTACATCGAACGGCGCAGCAACCGCCACCTGCAAGGAGCACGCGCATGAGTGCCGAACAATGGCTGAGCCTGGTACTGGACCCCGACCTGCTGGAGCGCTACGGGCCACGGTTCATCGACGGGCTGCTGGTAACTGCCAAGCTGGTAGCGATTTCCTTCACCCTCGGCGCCATGCTCGGCCTGCTGCTGGCGCTGGCCCGGATGTCGCGCAACCTGCCGCTGCAGCGCCTGGCGGCCGGCTACATCTATTTCTTCCGTGGCTCCCCCCTGCTGGCACAGCTGTTCCTGCTGTACTACGGGCTTGGGTCGCTGAAGGGGTTCTGGCAGGACGTCGGCCTCTGGTGGTTCTTCCGCGAAGCCTGGCTCTGCACCCTGCTGGCCTTCACCCTGAACACGGCCGCCTACCAGGCCGAAATCTTCCGCGGCAGCCTGATGGCCGTGGCGCCAGGGCAGTATGAAGCAGCCAGGGCTCTGAACCTCAAACGCTCCACCACCTTCTTCAAGGTCATCTTGCCGCAATCGTTGCTGGTGGCCATCGGCCCGCTGGGCAACGAACTGATCCTGATGATCAAGGCCAGCGCCATCGCCTCGCTGGTGACCATCTACGACCTGATGGGCGTGACCAAATTGGCGTTCTCGCGCAGCTTCGACTTCCAGATCTACCTGTGGGCCGCCGTCCTCTACCTGGTGATCGTCGAACTGGTGCGGCGCCTGCTGAAACACCTGGAGGCCCGCCTGGGCCGCCACCTGAACTGACCGAAGGATACAATCATGCATTGCCAGACCCTTGTCCTGGGCGCCGGTATCGTCGGCGTCAGCACCGCGCTGCATCTGCAGGCACGCGGGCGCCAGGTGATCCTGATCGACCGCAATGAACCCGGTTGCGGCACCAGCCATGGCAACGCCGGGCTGATCGAACGCTCCAGTGTCATCCCCTATGCGTTCCCCCGCCAATTCGGCAAGCTGCTGCGCTATGGCCTCAACCGCCAGCCGGACGTGCGCTACAGCCTGCTGCACTTGCCCAAGGCCGCGCCCTGGTTGCTGCGCTACTGGCGGCAGTCGGCACCGGGGCGGCTGGCCGGGGCCGCGGCCGACATGCTGCCGCTGGTACAACGCTGCGTAGAAGAGCACGACGCCCTGATCGCCGCCGCCGGCCTCGAAGGGCTGGTGCAGGCCAAGGGCTGGATCGAGGTGTACCGCGACCCGGCGTTGTTCGAGCAGGCCAAGGCCGAGGTCAAGGGCCTTGCGCGCTATGGCCTGCACTACGAACTGCTCGAACGCGGGCAACTGCAGGCACGCGAGCACCAGCTCGACAGCACCGTAGTCGGCGGCATCCATTGGCTCGACCCCAAGACCGTGAACGACCCCGGCGCCCTCACCCGTGGTTATGCTGCGCTGTTCGTCCAGCGCGGCGGGCAGTTCCTGCACGGTGATGCGCGCAGCCTGCGCCAGGTCGGCAGCCAATGGCGGGTCGAAAGCCAGCGCGGGCCAGTCACCGCCGGCGAAGTGGTGGCGTGCCTTGGGCCACAGTCGGCCGACCTTTATGAGCGCCTGGGCTACACGATCCCGCTGGGTATCAAGCGCGGCTACCACATGCACTACGCCACCCGTGACGGCGCTCAGTTGCAGCACTCGATCTGCGACACCCAGGGCGGCTACGTACTGGCGCCGATGGCCGCCGGCATACGCCTTACCACCGGCATCGAGTTCGCCGCCAGCAGCGCCCCAGGCAACGAAATTCAGCTCAAGCGCTGCGAAGCGCTGGCGCGCACATTGTTCCCGGCACTGGGTGAGCGCCTGGACGACACCCCCTGGCTGGGCCGTCGCCCCTGCCTGCCGGACATGCGCCCCGTGATCGGCCCGGCGCCACGGCACAAGGGCCTGTGGTTCAACTTCGGCCACGCGCACCACGGCCTGACGCTGGGCCCGGTCAGCGGTCGCCTGGTGGCTGAACTGCTCACCGGCGAGCGCCCTTTCACCGACCCTGCGCCTTACAGCGCGGCACGTTTCAACTGACACCACGCGGGAGAACAACAACATGACCGCCCCTTTGAGCGTTGCCAGCCTTGCCCCTGAAAACGACCCACGCCCGGTGCTGATCCGCATCGAGGGCCTGAACAAGCACTATGGCGCTTTCCATGTATTGCGCGACATCGACCTGCAGGTGCGCGAAGGTGAACGCATCGTGCTGTGCGGCCCCTCCGGCTCAGGCAAGTCCACCTTGATCCGTTGCATCAACCGCCTGGAAATTGCCGAACAAGGCAGCGTTCAGGTAGCCGGCACCGACCTGGCCAGCAGCACGCGCCAGGCCGCCCAGGTACGCAGCGACATCGGCATGGTGTTCCAGCACTTCAACTTGTTCCCGCACATGAGCGTGCTCGACAACTGCCTGCTGGCTCCCACCAGCGTGCGCGGCCTGTCCCGCAAGGACGCCGAGGAGCGTGCCCGGATGTACCTGTGCAAGGTCGGCATCGAAAGCCAGGCGCACAAATACCCCAGCCAGCTCTCTGGCGGCCAGCAGCAGCGGGTGGCGATCGCCCGCGCCTTGTGCATGAAGCCGCGGATCATGCTGTTCGACGAGCCGACCTCGGCGCTGGACCCGGAAATGGTCGCTGAAGTGCTGGATGTTTTGGTGCAACTGGCGGGCACCGGCATGACCATGCTCTGTGTTACCCATGAAATGGGCTTTGCCAGGCAGGTTGCCGAGCGGGTGCTGTTCCTTGAAGGCGGGCAGATCATCGAAGACAGCCCGCCGCAGGTGTTCTTCAACCAGCCGCGCACTGCACGTGCCAAAAGTTTCCTGGCGCAGATCCTTCATTGAAGCCACTGCCCCCTTCATTGCACGGCTGCAATGACCCAACTGCGTCGTTAAATATAATTGACCTCACCCCCTGTCAAACCCTTGCCGCCTGAGGCTCGCAAGGGTTTCAGCCCCCGAATTCAGGCGCTTCAGCCCATTTCAGTCGTTTGACATATCGAACGGCTCTGGCAAGCTATCTACAAGCCCCGACCGGCATCGTCGCCTCTGACGAGCCGGCAGTGCTCGGGGCTTCAGGTAGCACACCAGGCCCCGCGCCGTGCACCTGCACAACAACGGCAGGTCGAACCTGCCATAAGGTGACATATGTCCAACAGCAACATTGGCAACAAGCAACCTTCCCTGCGCAAACCCGTCGTCCTGATGACCATGGGCAGCCAAGAGCGCAAAGGCCATGACTACCAGGTCATGACCCACAAATACATCACCCCGCTGGTCGATTTCGCTGATTGCGTCCCGGTACTTGTGCCCACCTGCTGTGGCACCGAAGACCTCGAGACCTATCTGGACATGGCCGACGGCGTATACCTGACCGGTGCCGGCAGCAACATCGAGCCGAGCCTGTATGGCCAGGAAAACCAGACACCAGGCAAAGGCCAGGACGTCAACCGCGACCTGTTCGATATTCCGCTGGTCAAGGCCGCGCTTAAACGTGGCCTGCCCATCTTCGGCATCTGCCGCGGCATGCAGGAAATCAACGTCGCCCTGGGCGGCGATATCTACCAGAAGGTTTACGCCGAACCAGGCTACAACGACCACCGGGAAAACCCGGAAGATCCGGTCGACGTGCAATACGCTCAGGTGCATGGCGTGAAGATCAAGGCGGGCAGCTGGCTTCACGACGCCCTTGGCACCGACGAGATCCGCGTCAACTCGCTGCATGGCCAAGGCCTGCGTAACCTGGGTACCGGCATCGAACCGATCGCCCACGCCGAAGACGGCCTGGTCGAAGCGATTCACGCCCCGAGCATTTCGCCGTTCCTTTTCGCCGTACAGTGGCACCCGGAGTGGCAAGCGGCCAAGAACCCTGATTCGATCAAGATCTTCCAGGCCTTCGGCGATGCCTGCCGCGCCCAGGTGCGCAAATCCCAGATCAAGCGCCAACAGGCCGCCTGACACTCAGCTTCGTCAGTTTTGATCGCGGGGCGGCGCAAGGCCGCCCCCCGCTTCCCCGGTCACCCTCTGCTGGTCCCAGAACACTTCCCGTGGATGCGGGCGGCGGGCTTGTGCCTGTCTCCGCGATCTTTTTCACTTCCCAAGAGATACGATGACTTTTTAGATGGTTGTCGTTAGCTTTTCTGCGCCTGGGATCCTGAGCGCCGCCGCGCTGCGCATCGCGAGCTGCGCACGATTCCGCCTCATCACAAATCCCCCGATAGGCCAAGTGCCGTAAAAATTTTCCGCAGAGGGACTAGTCATCCCACTAGTTGTACGATAACTTACCTCCAACGCAAAACAACACCCTTCACCCAAGCGCCACAGGATGCCAATAACAATGAATCCACAAGAACTGAAATCCATCCTCTCCCACGGCCTGCTGTCTTTCCCGGTCACAGACTTCAATGCCCAGGGCGACTTCAACCAGGCTGGCTACATCAAGCGCCTGGAATGGCTTGCCCCGTACGGTGCCAGCGCCCTGTTCGCCGCCGGTGGCACCGGTGAGTTCTTCTCCCTGGCCGCCAGCGAGTACAGCCAGGTAATCAAGACCGCCGTCGACACCTGCGCCACGTCTGTACCGATCCTCGCCGGCGTCGGTGGCTCCACCCGCCAGGCCATCGAATACGCACAGGAAGCCGAGCGCTTGGGTGCCAAGGGCCTGCTGTTGCTGCCGCACTACCTGACCGAAGCCAGCCAGGACGGTGTCGCCGCGCACGTCGAAGCGGTGTGCAAATCGGTCAACATCGGGGTGGTGGTATACAACCGCAACGTTTGCCGCCTGAACGCCGACCTGCTGGAAAAGCTTGCCGAACGCTGCCCTAACCTGATCGGCTACAAGGACGGCCTGGGTGACATCGAACTGATGGTGTCGATCCGTCGCCGCCTGGGTGACCGTTTCAGCTACCTGGGTGGCCTGCCGACCGCCGAGGTGTATGCTGCCGCTTACAAAGCCCTGGGTGTGCCGGTGTACTCCTCGGCGGTGTTCAACTTCATTCCGAAGACCGCGATGGACTTCTACCACGCCATCGCCCGCGACGATCACGCCACCGTTGGCAAGCTGATTGACGACTTCTTCCTGCCATACCTGGACATCCGCAACCGCAAGGCCGGTTATGCCGTGAGCATCGTCAAGGCAGGCGCGAAGATCGCCGGTTACGACGCAGGCCCGGTGCGCACGCCGCTGACCGACCTGACTGGCGAAGAATACGAAATGCTCGCAGCCCTGATGGACAAGATGGGCCCGCAATAAGCGGCCCCCGCGGCCTGCCATCGCCGCACCCGGAGTGGGCCACCCCACTCCGGCTACAACTCGTGAGCCCGCACAAAAATAACTAGTGGGAGTATTACCAGCATGCAAGCGACTAAAAAGACGCATGTGCGCTACCTGATCCTGTTCATGCTGTTTCTGGTGACCACGATCAACTATGCCGACCGCGCCACCATCGCCATCGCAGGCTCCAGCCTGCAGAAGGACCTCGGCATTGACGCCGTAACCCTCGGTTATATCTTCTCCGCCTTTGGATGGGCTTACGTTGCCGGCCAGATTCCTGGTGGCTGGTTGCTGGACCGCTTCGGCTCCAAGAATGTCTACGCTTTCAGCATTTTCACCTGGTCGCTGTTCACCCTGCTGCAGGGTTTTGTCGGTGGCCTGCCAGTGGCTTGGGCGGTCGTCACCTTGTTCACCCTGCGTTTCCTGGTTGGTTTTGCCGAAGCACCATCGTTCCCGGGTAACGCCCGCATCGTTGCGGCCTGGTTCCCCACGGCAGAACGTGGCACAGCATCGGCGATCTTCAACTCGGCGCAGTATTTCGCCACCGCACTGTTCGCCCCGATCATGGGCTGGATCGTTTTCAGCTTCGGCTGGGAGCACGTATTCGTGGTGATGGGTGCACTGGGCATCGTGTTCTCCATGGTGTGGCTGAAGACCATCTACAACCCCCGCCAACACCCACGCATCAGCCCCAGCGAACTTGAGCACATCGAGCAGAACGGCGGCCTGGTGGACATGGACCAGAAGCGCGGCAATGACGGCCCTAAATGGGGCTACATCAAGCAACTTTTGACCAGCCGCATGCTGCTGGGCGTATACCTGGGCCAGTACTGCATCAACGCCATCACCTACTTCTTCCTGACCTGGTTCCCGGTGTACCTGGTGCAGGAGCGCGGCATGACCATCCTCAAGGCGGGCATCATCGCCTCGCTGCCGGCAATCTGCGGCTTCATCGGCGGAGTGCTCGGTGGGGTACTGTCTGACTGGCTGCTGCGCCGTGGCAACTCGCTGACCTTCTCGCGCAAGCTGCCGATCGTCTGTGGCCTGCTGCTGTCGACCACCATGGTCTTCTGCAACTATGTCGAGGCGAAATGGATGGTGGTCGGCTTCATGACCCTGGCCTTCTTCGGCAAGGGCATCGGCGCACTGGGCTGGGCCGTGGTCGCCGATACCTCGCCCAAGCAGATCGCAGGGCTGTCCGGCGGCCTGTTCAACACCTTCGGCAACATTGCTTCGATCACCACCCCGATCGTCATTGGTTACATCATCAGCGCGACCGGTTCGTTCAAGTGGGCGCTGGTGTACGTGGGCGCCAACGCCCTGGTAGCGGTGTTCAGCTACCTGGTCATCGTCGGGCCGATCAAGCGTATCGAGTTGCGTGAGGATGCAAAGCCAGACGCTGAGCCTGCCGCCCCGGGCGAGCTGGCCAGCGCACGTCACTGAGTGAACACGCCCGCGCCGGCAATCCCGGTGCGGGCGGATGTACAAAGCCTGAGACCATCACAAACAGGGCCCGAACATGCAGTTGATCGAACATTCCGACTCGCCCCGCTACGTCCGCCTGCACGACGACGATAACGTCGTGGTAGTGGTCAACGATGGCGGCCTGGGCGAAGGCGCGCGCTTCCCCGATGGGCTGACCCTTGTAGAAGGCGTGCCGCAGAGCCACAAAGTGGCCACCGTCCTCATCGCCAAAGGCGAGCCGGTGCGGCGCTATGGGCAGATCATCGGTTACGCCCTGGAAGACCTGCGCCAGGGCAGCTGGGTGCAGGAGAGCCAACTGGCCATGCCGTCTGCCCCGGAACTGGACAGCCTGCCGCGCTGCGATGCCGTACCTGCGCCCCTGCCTGCGCTGGATGGCTTCACCTTCGAGGGCTACCGCAATGCTGACGGCACCGTCGGTACCCGCAACATCCTGGGCATCACCACCACCGTTCAGTGTGTGACCGGTGTGCTGGAACATGCAGTCAAGCGCATCCGCAGCGAATTGCTGCCCAAATACCCCAATGTCGATGACGTGGTCGCCCTCACCCACAGCTATGGCTGCGGCGTGGCGATCAACGCCCGTGATGCCTACATCCCGATCCGCACCGTGCGCAACCTGGCACGCAACCCCAACCTGGGTGGCGAAGCACTGGTCATCAGCCTGGGCTGCGAGAAACTGCAGGCCGGCCAGGTGATGCACGACAACGACCCGTCGGTAGACCTCAGCGAGCCCTGGCTGTATCGCCTGCAGGATGCCAGCCTTGGTTTCACTGAAATGATCGAGCAGATCATGGGCCTGGCCGAGACGCGCTTGCAGAAGCTCGACAAGCGCCGCCGCGAGACCGTACCGGCCAGTGAGCTGATCCTGGGCATGCAGTGCGGCGGCAGCGATGCATTCTCCGGCATCACCGCCAACCCGGCGCTGGGCTATGCAGCCGACCTGCTGGTGCGGGCCGGCGCCACTGTGCTGTTCTCGGAAGTGACCGAGGTGCGCGACGCCATCTACATGCTTACCTCCCGCGCTGAAAACCAGGCAGTCGCCGATGCGCTGGTGCGCGAAATGGACTGGTACGACCGCTACCTGCAGCAAGGTGCGGCCGACCGCAGCGCCAACACCACGCCAGGCAACAAGAAAGGCGGCCTGTCCAATATCGTCGAAAAATCCCTGGGCTCGATCGTCAAGTCCGGCAGTGGCGCCATCCAGGGCGTGCTCGGGCCGGGCGAGCGGGTAAACCGCAAGGGCCTGATCTTCTGCGCAACGCCCGCCAGCGACTTTGTCTGCGGCACCCTGCAGTTGGCGGCCGGGATGAACCTGCACGTATTCACCACTGGCCGCGGTACCCCGTACGGCCTGGCCATGGCGCCGGTCGTCAAGGTGTGCACCCGTTCCGAACTGGCCCAACGCTGGCCGGACCTGATCGACATCGACGCTGGGCGCATCGCCAGTGGGCGCTCAAGCATCGAGGAATTGGGCTGGGAGTTGTTCCACTACTACCTGGACGTGGCCAGCGGCCGCAAGCAGACCTGGGCAGAACAACACCGGCTGCACAACGACATCACCCTGTTCAATCCGGCGCCAATCACCTGATGGTTCGGCCTTGCCCGGTACTTCAATGGCACACGCCCGCCTGTGGGAGCCAGCTTGCCGGCTTGCACAGGTCATGCGACACCCACTGATCAACCCTTCCACACACAGGAGCACACCATGCCTGAGATTCTTGGCCACAACTTCATCGCCGGCCAGCGCAGCGCCGCTGGCGAGCAACGCCTGCAGAGCCTGGACGCCACCACTGGCGAGGCCCTGCCCTACAGTTTCGCCCAAGCCACCGAGGCCGAGGTGGATCAAGCGGCCCAAGCGGCGGCAGCGGCCTTTGCCGAATTCCGCCAGCTGGCCCCGGCGCGTCGTGCCGAGTTCCTCGACGCCATTGCGGCGGAACTGGACGAGCTGGACGACGCCTTCGTCGCCGTGGTCTGCCGTGAAACCGCCCTGCCCGCCGGGCGCATCCAAGGTGAGCGTGGCCGCACCAGCGGCCAGATGCGCCTGTTCGCCCAGGTGCTGCGCCGTGGCGACTACCTCGGTGCCCGCATCGACCTGGCCTTGCCCGAACGCCAGCCGCTGCCCCGCGTGGACCTGCGCCAGATGCGCATCGGCGTCGGCCCGGTCGCCGTGTTCGGCGCCAGCAACTTCCCGCTGGCCTTCTCCACCGCAGGCGGTGATACCGCTGCAGCCTTCGCCGCCGGTTGCCCGGTGGTGTTCAAGGCGCACAGCGGGCACATGGCCACGGCCGACCTGGTCGGTGCGGCCATCGTCCGCGCTGCCGAACGCACCGGCATGCCCAAGGGCGTCTTCAACATGGTGTTTGGCGGTGGCGTCGGTGAGTGGCTGGTCAAGCACCCTGCCATCCAGGCGGTCGGCTTCACCGGCTCGCTCAAGGGCGGGGACGCTCTGTGCCGCATGGCCGCCGAACGCCCGCAACCCATCCCGGTATTCGCCGAGATGTCCAGCATCAACCCGGTGATCATTCTGCCGGGCGCGCTGGCCAAGCGTGGCGACGCCATTGCCCGCGAGCTCGCCGGTTCCGTGTGCCTGGGTGCTGGCCAGTTCTGCACCAACCCGGGCCTGGTGATCGGCCTGCAATCGCCACAGTTCAGCCAGTTGCTCGCCGACCTCGGCCAGCACCTGGACCAGCAAGCCGGCCAGACCCTGCTCAACGCCGGTGGCCTGCGCAGCTACGTGGGCGGCCTGGAGCACCTGCAGGCCCACGCTGGCATCGAACACTTGGCAGGCCAGCCTCAGGAAGGTAGCCAGGCGCGGGCACAACTGTTCAAGGCGGATGCCCGTTTGCTGGTGGACGCCGACCCGCTGCTGCAGGAAGAAGTGTTCGGCCCGACCACCGTTGCCGTTGAAGCTCAGGACAACGCGCAGCTGCGCGCCGCCCTGCTCGGCCTGCGCGGTCAGCTGACCGCCACGCTGATCGGTGAGCCCGAAGACTTCGAAGCATTTGCCTGGCTGGTACCGCTGCTGGAAGAAAAGGTTGGCCGCATCCTGATCAATGGCTACCCGACCGGTGTGGAAGTGTGCGACGCCATGGTCCACGGCGGGCCTTACCCGGCCACCTCCGATGCCCGTGGTACGTCGGTCGGCACCCTGGCCATCGACCGCTTCCTGCGCCCGGTGTGCTACCAGAACTACCCGCAGTCGCTACTGCCTGAGGCACTGCGTGACAACAACCCGCTGGGCCTGCGCCGGTTGGTGAATGGGCAGTGGAGTGACGGGGCGATCTGAACGCCCTGATGCGATGAAAGCCCCGTATTTGCGGGGCTTTCTTTTGAGTCTTGCATTGGATTTACCGGCCCTGTCGCCGGCAAGCCGACTCCCACTGGGTTAGCGCTGAGCTTGAGAGCAGCGGGGTATCTGTGGGAGCCGGCTTGCCGGCGATAGGGCCAGCACAGCCACCGGTGAATTCAAACCCCTTGCGCCTCAGCCTCCGCATGCGCCTGGCGCAACCGCTCACGGCTGTTGCTCAGGTGCATGCGCATGGCCATCTTGGCCCCTTCGCTGTCGCTTCGGGCGATGGCTTCGTAGATCGCCTCGTGCTCATGCATCAATCGGCCCATGTAGTGCGCCTGGTCATCATGCGCCAGGCGCGCCGAGTTGAGCCGGGTACGCGGGATGATGCTGGTACCGAGGTGGTTGATGATGTCGGCAAAGTAGTGGTTGCCGCTGGCCTGGGCGATACGCAGGTGGAACTGGAAGTCCGCCGACACCGCATCGGTGGCATGGGCGGCACCCTCGTTGAGTTCGTCCAGCGCCGCACGCATGCCTGCCAGCTCTTCATCGCTGCGCCGTTGCGCCGCAAGGCCTGCCGACTCGATCTCCAGGGCGATGCGCAGCTCCAGTACCGCCAGCACCTCACGCAGCGTGACCACGGTGGCCGGGTCGATGCGAAAGCCCCCCGTGGCAGGCGTGTCCAGCACAAAGGTGCCGATGCCGTGGCGGGTCTCGACCTGCCCGGCGGCCTGCAGCCGCGAGATCGCCTCACGCACCACGGTACGGCTCACGCCCTCCTCGGCCATGATCTGCGATTCGGTCGGCAGCTTGTCGCCGCGCTTGAGCTGGCCGCTGCGAATACGCTCGGTCAGCACCGTGACCAGTTCCTGGGCCAGACTGCGCGGCTTGCGCCGGGTCTTTGCCTGTACCTGTTGCTCTGTCATGCCCTGTGTTTCACCTTGAAAGACAGCCGACATCATAGCGCAAGCAGTTGTACGATCACATACACCCGACGCGGTATTTATCAACGCAACGGATTTGTCGCCGTCTCGGCTATAGGGACAGGGAGCTAATGCTTCCCGCCTGCGGACCACGCTGGCAAATCGCCTGCGCATCGCCACCACGTGACCTGCAACGTGCTGGCCCCCGGGCACTTGAAGCGAAGGCAAACTCCGTTCTTCTTCAGATGCTTAGGACAGCAACATGCGAGTATTTCTAGCAACAGTGGCCGGCTGCCTGCTGGCCACGACTGCCTTCGGCGCCCAGGCCAGAGCGCTGAGCCAGAATGACCGCCATGTTTGTGGTTGGGGTTCGCAGATCGCCGCCGAGGCCCAGCAGGCCAAGCTTTCCGGCGTGACCTTGTATGCCACGCGCAAGAAACTACAGGTGCGCCGGTTCGCCAAACCATGGATGCGCATGACCGCCTTCGGCATCACTGAACAGACGTACAACAGCCGCTCACGGCTCAAGCCGGCAGCCATCAAGCAGACCTACTACGAGCAGTGCGTACAGCACGCAGTAGCAAAACGCTGAATCTATGTTAATCAAAGACTTAAATGATCAACCTCATAAGGAATCTGGGATAACCCAGCCTTAACCCGCCATGCCCTGCACGCTCCCATCGCTGCGGTGTTCAAGCGTGTCGAGCAATCAGGTGGGTGCAGGTGACTCCTGCACCCGATGAAGCAAAGTGTTATCAGCAGCCCGTCAGCGCCGCTGGCCGGCGCTCACCGGCAGAGAACAATGGGCGCAGACGCACGCCAATGATGTTCCCGGTGTAGGCCGCAACCAGCCACAGCCAGCCATGCACGCTACCCGAAGCGATGCCGCTGAAGTAAGCGCCAATGTTGCAGCCATAAGCCAGGCGCGAACCGTAGCCCAGCAGCAGGCCACCGAGCACTGCGGCTATCAGCGAGCGCAACGGGATGTTCAGGCTCGGCGCAAAACGCCCGGCCAGGCCAGCCGCCAGCAGCGCACCCAGCACGATGCCAAGGTCCATGACGGTGGTCACGTCTTGCCACAACGGGGCTGCCAGCGCCTTGGCGTTGGCCGGCGACTGCCAGAACACCCAGCTGCCGACGTCCACACCCAGGCTGGAGAGGGTCTTGGCGCCCCACAGGGCAAAAGCGGAGGTAATGCCCCACGGGCGCCCGGCCAGGGCCAGGGTGGCGTAGTTCAGCAAGGCCAGGGCAATAGCGCCCCACAGCAACGGCCATGGGCCACGCAGGAAGCGTCGCAGGCCTTGGTGCTCACTGCTCACAGGGGCTTCGAGGCCGCCGTGGCGGCGCTTTTCCAGTACCACCGTGGCCCAGGCGATCATCGCGAACACCGCCACGCTGGCCAGCAGCGCCGGCGCTACCCCCCAGGCCTGGACGATCGAGGTGGCCGGCAACGATGGCAAGGCGAACCACCAGTCTGCATGGTGCGTGGCAGTGACCGAGCCGATGATGAAGAACAGCAGCGTCACCAGCATTCTGGCGTTGCCCCCGCCGACGGTGAACAGCGTGCCCGAGGCACAACCGCCGCCCAGTTGCATGCCGATACCGAAGATGAACGCGCCAAACACCACAGAAACCCCGGCTGGCGCCACCAGCCCGGTCACCGGGTTGCCAAACAGGCTGCCAGCCGACAACGCCGGGAAGAACAGCAGCACGGCCAGGGTCAGCATGACCATCTGCGCACGCAGGCCGGCGCCTCGTCGTTCGTTGATGAATACGCGCCAGGCCGAGGTGAAACCGAACGCTGCGTGGTAGAGCGTCAGCCCCAGGGCGGCGCCGACGATCAGCAGCAGT
The DNA here is from genome assembly GCF_044143025.1 of Pseudomonas sp. TR47. NCBI lineage: Bacteria > Pseudomonadati > Pseudomonadota > Gammaproteobacteria > Pseudomonadales > Pseudomonadaceae > Pseudomonas > Pseudomonas sp. TR47. The sequence continues at coordinate 170,625 of NZ_JBHFCS010000002.1, forward strand.
ACCTGCTTGAACCCGGCATTGAGGTTGAGGAACCAGGCACCAGCCAGCAGCAGGGCCAAGGCAATCAAGGGGGCGCCCAGGCGGCGCGGTTCGGGTGTTGCGGTTGCGGAAAGACCCATCGGAATGCTCGGATTACTGTAAAACGGGGGGCGATTATAGCGCCGGGGTTCGATCAATGCTGCTTTGGGTGGCTTTCATCTGTGGCAGGGGGGCTGCGCGCTCGGCAGTGCGCACATCTGTTAGGCTGATACGAAGCCCCAAGAAGCCACCCTGGCCATTCGCACCATGGATGAACTGCGCAAGATCGACCTCAACCTGCTGCTGGCCCTGCATGCACTGCTCAGCGAAAAACACGTGACCCGCGCTGCCATCCGCCTGCACCGCAGCCAACCGGCAGTCAGCCATGCCTTGGCGCAACTGCGCGCACATTTCGACGACCCGCTGCTGATCCGCCAGAACGGCCACATGGCCCTGACCGCACGCGCCCAGTCCCTCATCAAACCCTTGCAGGACGCGCTGGGCAGCCTCAACAGCCTGCTGGCCACCCCACGCTTCGACCCCGCTCTGGCTCAGCGCAGGTTCCGCCTGTCGTTGTCCGATTACGCCTCGCGGATCATCCTGCCGCCACTGGTCCGTCACCTGCGCCAGGCAGCACCAGGCGTAGACCTTGCCATCAGCCAGGCCAGCCGCGAGGCGATGATGGCGCAGTTGCTCGATGGCGAACTTGACCTTGCCTTGGGCATCTTCCCCGAGCTGCCGCAGGGCATTACCGCACAGACACTGTTCGAGGACAGCTTCGTCAGCATCGCCGACCGTCAGGTGCTGCCGGCCAAAGGTGGCCTTGCCCTGGATGACTGGCTGGCACGGCCGCACGTGCTCATGGCCATGCGCCCGGACGCCCATGACGAGATCGAGCGCGCGCTGGGTGAACGGGGCCTGCGCCGGCGCATTGCCCTGGCGCTGCCGCACTGGAGCGCCGCCGTCGAAGTGCTCGGCGGCACCGACCTGATCCTTACCGTGGCCAAGCGCGCGGTGGGCCCGATGCGGCCACACAAGGGCCTGCGCCAGTTCGCTCCGCCCTTGCCAATTCCGAACCTGGCCTATCAGCAGGCATGGCACACCAGAAAAGACAGTGATCCAGGGCATCGCTGGCTGCGAGAGACGGTCTGGGCCTGTTGCCAGCCCGGTCGCTGATCAGCCTTCGGGCTGTTTGACGATGGCCGTCTTGGCAGCCGCCGGGCTTGCGGCCCAGGTGCTCTGCACCAGGAACACCCCAACGAGTATCAGAACCACCCCCGCAAGCCTTGGCAGGCTCACCGGTTTGCTGGCAACGCCCATCAGGCCGAAGTGGTCGACAATCACCGACGTCAGAATCTGCCCCGCCACCACCAGCACCAGAAAGCCCGCAGTGCCAAGCTTGGGGGTCAAGGCGGCGGCAGCGGCGACGTACAGTGCGCCAAGCACCCCGCCGATCCACAGCCACCATGGGCCTTGCAATGCTTTGCCCAGGTCAGGCAGCGGTACCCGCAAAACCAGCAAGGCTGCGATGACCACAATGGAACTGACCGTCAATGATGTGAACGCGCCCCAAAGCCAGTGCCCGAGCGCACGACCGACGGCCGCGTTGCTGGCGGCCTGGTAGGGCAGCACGACTCCGGCGAGCAGCGCCAAAACCAAGGGAAGAAACGCAATAAGCAGGGCCTTGTTAGGCATGGATGCACTCATCTGAAGACAGGGTCGGTACATCATCTGAAAATCGACGGGCGTTATGGAAATCGAAATCCTGCACTCAGATTATTCGCCACATGGATGATGGATACCGATCGATGACGCCGGCCTTTTCGCGGGGGCGCCCGCGAAAAGGCCGGCGAGAGGTCAGCGGGATGTCTCGATCCGCAGTACTTCGGTGTAGATCGCATCGACCGTCTGGTCGACCTTGAGGTTTTTCATTCGGGCCTGCAGTTCAGGGTCCTCGACCTTGACCACCTGCAACTTGCCTTCCGGCGGTAGCAGGCTCACCTCATGGGTCTTGAGGTCGATCTTCTTGATCTGCGACGTTACCCGTACCTGGCGGAATGCCTCACCGCCCGGGTTGGGGTTGTCCTTGGTGGCGCGGATGGTTCCAGACTCATCGCTGGCTTTGGGCGCCCCGCCCACCTCTGTGTTGAGTACATAGGCCACCGCACGGGTCACGTAGATATCGACCTGGTCACCGACTTTGAGGTTGGGCAGCGCCTTGGCCTTTTCCGTGAGCTGGAACGTCACGTCCTTGTCGTCAGGGCCTTTGACCGTGACCTGCCGGTTGGCCTGGTCGATGGCGGTGACCTGTGTGGTCACATGACTTTCCAGTGCTTCACTGGCAATGGGTATATCGGCAGCCTGCACCGTGTAACTGGCGGTACCGACGAGCGTGGCAAGCGCAACAGCGCGAGCGAGTGTACAAAGAGCATTCATAGGCCTGCTTCCCTGTGTTCAAGACCGGACAGGCGCGTGAACGCTTCACGCGCCGCTCCTACACCATAGCTGGACTTACCGATTGCGCGTGACCCGCCATACGGTATTGGCCAAATCATCGGCGATGATCAGTGCCCCCCGAGGGTCAACCGTCACACCGACCGGCCGGCCGCGAGTCTGGCCATCCTCGGCCCGGAAGCCGGTGGCGAAGTCGATCGGATCACCGGCAGGTTTGCCGTTGCTGAACGGCACGAAGATCACCTTGTAGCCCACAGGGTTTGGCCGGTTCCAGCTGCCGTGCTCGCCGACGAACACGCCGTCGGCAAAGCGCTCGCCCATGGCCGGTATGGAAAAGTCCACGCCCAGCGCGGCCACATGCGAACCGAGGCTGTAATCGGGCTTGATTGCGGCGGCCACCTTGTCCGGGTTCTGCGGTTTCACCCGCTCATCGACATGCTGCCCCCAGTAGCTGTAGGGCCAGCCATAGAAGCCACCTTCGCGCACCGAAGTGAGGTAGTCCGGCACCAGGTCCGGGCCCAGTTCATCGCGCTCGTTGACCACGGTCCACAGCTGCCCGCTGCCAGGCTGGATGGCCAGCGCCGTCGGGTTACGCAAGCCGGTGGCGTAGGGTTTGTGCGCACCGGTGGCAGCGTCGACCTGCCAGACCATGGCGCGATCGACTTCGGCTTCCATGCCCCGCTCGGTGATATTGCTGTTCGAGCCGATACCCACATACAGGTAACGGCCATCGGGGCTGATGGTCAGCGCCTTGGTCCAGTGGTGATTGATCTGGGCCGGCAGGTCGGTGACTTTGGTCGGCGGGCCGCCCGCCTGGGTCTGGCCTTCCTGATAGTCGAAACGCACCAGCGCGTCCTGGTTGGCCACGTACAGCTTGCCATCGGCAAAGGCCAGGCCATAAGGCGCGTTGAGGTTTTCGGCAAACACCGTCTGCACCTCGTAGGTGCCATCGCCGTCGGCGTCTCGCAGCAATGTCAGGCGGTTGCCACCCTTGACCTGGGTATTGCCCTTGGCCTTGATCTGGCTGGCGATGACATCCTTGGGCTTGAGCTTGGCCGCACTGCCGCCCCGGCCTTCGGCCACCAGAATGTCACCGTTGGGCAGTACCAGGCTCTGCCGCGGGATTTTCAGGTCAGTGGCAATGGCTGTGATGCTGTAACCCTCAGGCACGGTCGGCTTCTGCTCGCCCCAGTGTGCGGGCTGGGCGATCTTCATGCTCGGCAACAGGCCACGCTCGGGGGCCGGCAATTTCGGGTCGGGGCCCAGGGCCTGGGTGGCCTCGCCTTCCCCACCGCAGGCGCTCAACAACAGCGCTACACTCAATACAGGCAATGCATGCAAAGGTTTCATGCCGCACCTCCCGAACGCAGGTTGCTCATACCCAGCCAGGCCGCCACGCAGGCCAGCACGGTCACGATCAAAGACAGCACCAGGCCCGCTGGCATCACTGCCCAGGCATCCTTGGCGTGCTCGAAGGCATTGACCAGTCCTAGTACCCAAGTCACCAGCAACAGCAAAAAGTACAGCGTCGGCCGCCCGCCCTTGCGCTCGGCGCGGACCAGGTTGGCCAGCGCGAACAGCAACGTCAGCCCGCAGAACAGCAGGCCGCCGGCAATCAACCAGGAGGCGAAGTTGCTCCACTGGATCTGGTAGCTCTTGAAGTAGGCTATGTCACTCAGCAATGCGCCAAGAAACAGCGGGACCGTGCCGGCCAGCAGGATTGCGTGCAGCGGGCTGGGCGTGCATCGGTAGAGGGTTTGCTCGGTAGCGGTCACGGCGCCTCCTTACTCAGTCAGTGACCCGGGGCTGGCGGACAGGCGCGAGTGCCCGGTCCGTCAGGCGTGCGCGGGGTGCGCTTAGCAAAGGATCACCTTGACGTCCGGTTAGTTCACCGCTTGGCTTGATAGAAATATCCTGAAAGACTTCACCCCCTTTCCACCAGAGGCAAATGGCATGAGCGCTGATAAAGCACGACCGTACGCGTTGTGGGCCGCACATGCCCTGCTTGGCCTCAGCATGGCGCTGACTGCCGGATGTTCGAGCAAGCACAGCCAGGCTCGCTACCAGACAGCGGCATTGGGCTCGAACTGTTTCGCCAAGGCCGTGCCCACTATGGGAGAAGGCGGCCTGGCGTGGGGCGATACCTTGAGCATGGCCCGCCACAAGTCGATGAACAATTGCATCCGCTATGCCGGCCGGTCCGGCGGAACGCCCAGGACCTGCCAGGTGGTCATGGCCAAGTGCAAGAACTAGCGGCTGCCCGGTTCCGCCCCCTCAAGCCGGGCGTCCAGCACGGCTTCCAGATCCGCCAGTTCGATTTCACCGCCGGCCTCCAGCAGCGCACACCGTTTTGTACAGTCGATGATCACGCGTATGCCGTCGCGCGCGCGGTGGCTTGGGTACTTGCGCAATGCCAGTTCGACGGTCGAGCCGCTATGCCAGGTGCTGACGTCCGCTGACCAACAGGCATCCTGGAAACTCAGCAGGCAAGTGCCTTGGTGGGTATCGAGAACACGCGGGGAATAGACCCAATGCGTATTTCCAGCCTCCCATGGCCTCACCATTACCCGGTAGTGGTCATCCGCTGAGCGGGACTGCACCTCGTCTTCGACTGCAGGCTGGCCATTGGCGGCCACGTAGCGGTCGAAAGCATTGACCTGTCCCGCCGTACGGCAGCCTTCCGAGTAATAGGCCACGTGCTGCCTGTACCGGGCAAATTCGGCGCACTGGGCGCCATCGGCGAACAAGGAGGCGATAGCAGCGCTCTGCACCAACCAGTAGATCTCATCCGAACCTTCGTGGGCTTTGCTGCTGCCCAAGGTGATTGCCTGGCCCAGCAGATCGCTGGCCAGGCGCCGGCCTTCATGACGCACTGCGTCATCGGCCAGCGGCGCGGACCTATTAGCCGCTTGCGCCATTAAGGCCGCGTAGCGCAGGTACAGGGCCTCGCCAATCAGGCCCGGTGCGGGGTAATCGGGAAGAGGCAGGTCGAGCGGCTCGAGCCTTGTCACACCGCCTTGGCCCGGGCGGCATGCAGTTTCTTGTAGCTCTCGATCAAGCGCAGGTGGCGGTCCAGCCCCTCCAGCTTCATGCTGGTCGGGGTCAGGCCATGGAAGCGCACGCTACCGTCCACCGAACCCAGCACTGCATCCATGCGCAGGCTGCCGAACATGCGGCGGAAATTGGCCTCGTAGTCCTCCATCTGAAGCTCATCATCCAACACCACTTCCAACACCACATTCAGGGCCTGGTAGAACAAACCGCGCTCGACAGTGTTGTCGTTGAACTGCAGGAACGCCTCGACCAACTCCTTGGCGTCTTCGAAACGCTTCAGCGCCAGGCAGATCAGCAGTTTCAACTCAAGGATGGTCAACTGGCCCCACACCGTGTTGTCATCGAACTCGACACCGATCAGCGTGGTGATGGTGGTGTAGTCGTCCACCTCACAGTTGTCCAGGCGCTTGAGCAGCGCACGCAATGCACGGTTGTCCAGGCTGTGCAGGTTGAGGATGTCGGCACGGAACCCCAGGGCACGGTTGGTGTTGTCCCAAATCAGGTCCTCGACCGGGTAGATCTCCGAGTAACCCGGTACCAGGATGCGGCAGGCGTTGGCGCCGAGGTTGTCGTACACAGCCATGTACACCTCTTTGCCCATGCCCTCGAGGATGCCGAACAGGGTCGCGGCTTCCTGGAGGTTGGAGTCTTCGCCATGGCCGGAGAAGTCCCACTCGACGAATTCGAAGTCGGCCTTGGCGCTGAAGAAGCGCCACGACACCACACCGCTGGAGTCGATGAAGTGCTCGACGAAGTTGTTCGGCTCGGTCAGCGCGTGGCTTTCGAAGGTCGGCTGCGGCAAGTCGTTGAGCCCCTCGAAACTGCGGCCCTGCAGCAGTTCGGTAAGGCTGCGTTCCAGCGCCACCTCCAAGCTTGGGTGCGCGCCGAACGAGGCGAACACGCCGCCGGTACGCGGGTTCATCAAGGTCACGCACATGACCGGGAATTCACCGCCCAGCGACGCGTCCTTGACCAGCACCGGGAAGCCCTGCTCTTCCAGCCCCTGGATGCCTGCGACGATGCCTGGGTACTTGGCCAGCACCTCCTGCGGCACATCCGGCAGGCACAACTCGCCCTCAAGGATTTCACGCTTCACGGCCCGTTCGAAGATCTCCGACAGGCACTGCACCTGCGCTTCGGCCAGGGTATTGCCTGCGCTCATGCCGTTGCTGAGGAACAGGTTTTCGATCAGGTTGGACGGGAAGTACACCACCTGCCCGTCCGACTGGCGCACGAACGGCAGCGAACAGATGCCACGCGCGGTATTGCCCGAGTTGGTGTCATACAGGTGCGAACCACGCAGCTCGCCGTCCGGGTTGTAGATCTGCAGGCAGTATTCGTCGAGGATCTCCGCTGGCAGCGCGTCCTTGGGGCCCGGCTTGAACCACTGCTCGTTGGGGTAGTGCACGAACGGCGCGTTGGCGATGTCCTCGCCCCAGAACTGGTCGTTGTAGAAGAAGTTGCAGTTCAAACGCTCGATGAATTCACCCAGCGCCGAGGCCAGCGCGGCCTCTTTGGTCGAGCCCTTGCCGTTGGTGAAGCACATCGGCGACTGCGCATCGCGCACGTGCAGCGACCAGACGTTGGGCACGATGTTGCGCCACGAGGCGATCTCGATCTTCATGCCCAGCCCGGCGAGCAGGCCCGACATGTTGGCGATGGTCTGCTCCAGCGGCAGGTCCTTGCCGGCGATGTAGGTGGTGGTGTCGGCCACCGGCATGAGCAGGCCCTGGGCGTCGGCATCGAGGTTGTCCACCTGCTCGATGATGAACTCGGGGCCGGTCTGTACCACTTTCTTGACCGTGCAGCGGTCGATGGAGCGCAGGATGCCCTGCCGGTCCTTCTCAGAGATGTCCTCCGGCAGCTCGACCTGGATCTTGAAGATCTGGTTGTAGCGGTTCTCGGGGTCGACGATGTTGTTCTGCGACAGGCGGATGTTTTCGGTAGGGATATCCCGGGTCTGGCAGTACAGCTTGACGAAATAGGCGGCGCACAGGGCCGATGAGGCAAGGAAATAGTCGAACGGCCCCGGGGCCGAGCCATCGCCTTTGTAGCGGATCGGCTGGTCGGCGATCACCGTGAAGTCGTCGAATTTGGCTTCAAGACGAAGGTTGTCGAGAAAGTTGACCTTGATTTCCATGCGGGAACACCGTGATTTAAGCGTGCAAAACGAAATTGGCCGGCATTATCCGGTTTTTTCGGCTGGAAGTCCTGTTTGTCTGTGCCGCCCACCGCTGCGGCACTTGATTGCGCATTTCGCCGGATTGCTTGCCTGATTCTCTGAACCTGCCGTACACGGCAGGCCGCCGCTCCCCCCGCTGTGCTAGCGTTTGCGGATTGGGGAACAACGTATTCCCTGCACGGCAACATAATCACAACCGATGATCAGCAGGTGAGCCATGGAACTTCGAATCAACCAGAAGACCTACCAGGTCGAGGCCGACGCCGACACGCCGTTGCTGTGGGTGATCCGCGACGACCTCGGCCTGACCGGCACCAAGTACGGCTGCGGCCTGGCACAGTGCGGCGCCTGCTCGGTGCTGGTGGACGGCAATGTGGTGCGCGCCTGTGTCACGCCGGTGGCCGGAGTGGTCGGGCGTGAAGTGACCACCATCGAAGCCATCGAGGCCGATGCGGTGGGCAAGCGCGTGGTGGCCGCGTGGGTCGAGCATCAGGTGGCCCAATGCGGTTACTGCCAGTCCGGGCAGGTGATGGCGGCTACCGCGCTGCTCAAGCACACCCCGCAACCGAGCGATGCGCAAATCGATGCGGCGATGGTCAACCTGTGCCGCTGTGGCACTTATAACGCCATCCATGCCGCCGTGCACGAACTCGCCCAAGGGGAGAAGGCCTGATGAATACGCCTGTCGATAACCCTGCAGCGCTGCTCGACCTGCCGCCGGGCGAAACGGTCAACCTGTCGCGTCGGCGTTTTCTCGCCGGTACCGCCGTAGGCGCCCTGGTCCTGGGCTTCGGCCTGCCGCTGGGCGTCAGCCGGGTCCAAGCGGCGACGGCCGCTGCCCAGGAACGCGGCACCCAGGTACCTGCATTCCTGGAAATCCGCCAGGACGGCACGGTACGCCTGCTCTGCCCGTTCATGGAAGGCGGCCAAGGCACCTACACCGCCATGGCGCAGATCGTCGGTGAAGAACTGGACGCGGACCCTGCCACGTTCGTGGTCGACAGTGCCCCGCCGGGCGAAGCCTACGTAGTGATGGAAAACGGCATGCGCATCACCGGCGGCAGCATGTCGGTGCGCATGAGCTACCCGACCATGCGCCGCCTCGGCGCCCTCGCTCGGGCCATGCTGCTGCAAGCCGCCGCCGAGCAATGGGGCGTACCGGTGAGCGAGCTGTCCACCGAACCTGGCAAGGTGCTGCACGCCGCCTCGGGCCGTTCGCTGGCCTATGGCGAACTGGCTGAACGGGCCATGGACCTGCCGGTACCGGACCCAGCGGGCATCACGCTGCGCGACCCCAGCCAGTTCCGCTGGATCGGCAAGCCGGTGCGCCGTGTCGATGCCTACGACAAATCCACCGGCAAGGCGCTCTACACCATCGACATCACGCTCGACGGCATGCTCCACGCCGCTGTGCAGCATGCCCCGCGCCTGGGCATGACCGTAGGCAGCCTGCGCAACGAAGACCAGGTCAAGGCCATGAAAGGCGTGCACTCGGTGCATCAATTGCCAGGCGCCGTTGCCGTGGTGGCCGAACGCTGGTGGCACGCCAAGCGTGCGGTCGAGGCGCTGCAGGTGGACTGGCAGGAGCCGGGCGCCGACAGCCAGGTACGCGCGATGCCCGCCGACTTCTCCAGCGATGCCTGGCGCGAGCACCTGGCCGCCCAGACAGGCCCCGCCAAGGACGACGAAAGCGAAGGCGATGTGGCCGCAGCACTGGGCAATGCCAAGACCAAGGTCGAAGCCACCTACCACAACCAGTACCTCAACCATGCCCAGCTGGAGCCACCGTCGGCACTGGCGCGCTTCAACCCCGACGGTTCGCTGGAGGTCTGGCTGCCCAACCAGGCGCCGGACATGTTCCGTGACGACATCGCCAAACGCACCGGCCTGGATCCTGCACAGATCACCCTGCACTCGCCGCTTCTGGGCGGGTTCTTCGGTCGCCACTTCCTGTATGACTCGGCCAACCCTTACCCGCAGGCCATCTTGCTGGCCAAGGCCGTCGGCCGCCCGGTCAAGCTGATCTGGAGCCGCGAGGAAGAATTCCTGCGCGATGTGCTGCGGCCGGTTGCGGTGGTCAAGTTCCGCGCAGGGCTGGATGCCGATGGCCTGCCGGTGGCCATCGAAGCGGTGAGTGCCACAGAGGGGCCGACCGAGGCCCTGGCGGGCAAGCAAGGCGAGAAAATCGACCCGACGGCGCTCGAAGGGCTGTCGGGTAAATCCTACGCCATCGCCAACAAGCGCATCGCACAGATCTACGTCAAGGGCCCGGCCATGCTGGGTTACTGGCGCTCGGTAGGCAACTCGCTGAACGATTTCTTCTATGAGTCCTTCCTGGACGAGCTGGCTTACAAAGGCGGTAAAGACCCCTTTGAGTTGCGCCTGCACCTGCTGCGCGACAACCCGCGCCTGACCAACCTGCTGCAAGCGGTGGGTGAACTGTCCGGTGGCTGGAAGCGCGGGCCGTTCACCGCTGCAGACGGCAGCAAGCGGGCGCGTGGCGTGGCCATGGCTTCGCCGTTCGGCTCGGAGGCCGCCGTGATCGCCGAAGTATCGATCGAAGATGGCCAGGTCAAGGTTCATGACATCTGGCAGGCGATCGACCCCGGCAGCATCGTCAACCCAGCGATCATCGAAGCCCAGGTCAACGGCGCCGTGGCCCTTGGCCTGTCGCAGACGCTGGTTGAGGAAGCCGTATACATCGATGGCAAGCCGCGCGCGCGCAACTACGACCTGTATCCGATCCTGCCTGCCTCGCGCATGGCCCGGGTGCATGTGCGCATTGTCGAAAGCGGCGCGAAGATGGGGGGCATTGGCGAGCCGCCGTTACCTGCGGTGGCGCCAGCAGTGGCCAACGCGGTGGCGCAACTCACAGGCCAGCGCATCCGCAGCCTGCCCATGAGCCGCCATACCTTCAGCTGACCGGACAAGGACCGCCCCATGACCCACAGTCGATTCGCAAGAACCGCAGGCTGGCTGGCGCTGCCGTGCCTGGTCGCTGCAGGCCTGCTGGCCTGGTATGTCACCCGTGAGCCCGCTTCGCCCTTCGTCACCGAACAGAACGCCAGCTTCGACCCGGCGCTGGTCAGCCGTGGTGAGTACGTGGCCAGGCTCAGCGACTGCGTCGCCTGCCACAGCCTGCCCGACGGCAAGCCATTTGCCGGTGGGCTGGAAATGGCCACACCGCTGGGGGCGATACACGCCACCAATGTAACTCCCGACCCCGCGACCGGCATCGGCCATTACAGCCTTGCCGACTTCGACCGCGCTGTGCGCCACGGCGTCGCACCGGGGGGCAGACGGCTGTACCCGGCCATGCCCTACCCCTCATATGCCAAGCTCAGCGATGACGATGTGCGGGCGTTGTATGCCTTCTTCATGAAAGGCGTACAGCCTGCACAACAGGCGAACATCCCCAGCGACATTCCCTGGCCACTGAACATGCGCTGGCCGATCGCGCTGTGGAACGGCGTGTTCGCAGCAGACGAACCTTATGCGGCCAAACCGGCGCAGGACGCGGTGTGGAACCGAGGCGCCTACATCGTTCAGGGCCCCGGCCACTGTGGCAGTTGCCATACCCCACGGGGCCTGGCCTTCAACGAAAAAGCCCTGGATGAAGGTGGCAAAGCGTTCCTGGCCGGCGCGCTGCTCGACGGCTGGTACGCACCCAGCCTGCGTGACGACCACAACACCGGCCTGGGCCGCTGGAGCGAGGCCCAGATCGTGCAGTTCCTCAAGCACGGGCGCAACCAGCATGCGGTGGTCTATGGGTCGATGACCGAGGCGTTCAACAATTCCACCCAGTTCATGAGCGATGACGACCTGGCAGCGATCGCCCGCTACCTCAAATCGTTGCCGGGCGACCCCCAACGTGACGGCGCGCCGTGGCAGTATCAGGCCGTGTCTGCCGGTGAACGCCTGAACAGCCCCGGCGCCCACACCTACGTGACCCGCTGCGCTACGTGCCATGGCCTGGATGGCAAGGGCCAGGCAGAGTGGATGCCGCCGCTGGCGGGGGCCACCTCGGCGCTGGCCAAGGAAAATGCTTCGGCGATCAACATCACCCTCAATGGCTCGCAACGGATCGTCGCCGCCGGGCTGCCGGATGCCTACCGCATGCCTGCGTTCCGCGAGCAGTTGTCGGACCAGGAGATCGCCCAGGTGCTGAGCTTTGTCCGCAGTACCTGGGGCAACCACGGCGGTGCGGTCGACGCGCAGGCCGTCAGCAAGCTGCGCGGGGATACCGACCCGGCCAGCAGCAGCCCGATCATCTTGCACATGCGCTGAGGAAACACTGTCAATGGAAAGCATCGACCTATTGGTCCTGCGCACCACCCGTGACTGGCTCCAGGCCGGCGAGCGGGTGCTGCTGGCGACCGTAGCCCGCACCTGGGGTTCGTCGCCCAGGCCGGTGGGCTCGATGATGGCCCTGCGTGGCGATGGCAGGGTCATTGGCAGCGTCTCCGGTGGCTGCATCGAGGATGACCTGGTGCACCGCTACACCACTGCCTACAACGGCGAAGGCATGCCGGAAGGGCCGCCGCGCGTGGTGCGTTATGGCGTCAGTGCCGACGAGGCTCATCGCTTTGGCCTGCCCTGCGGCGGGACCCTGGAGCTGATACTCGAGTTCAGCCCTTCATTGCCCAGCCTTGAGCAGCTTCTGCCGCAGCTGGACGCTGGCAACCTGGTCCGTCGCGAGCTGGACCTCGGCACCGGTGGCGTAAGCCTGGCCGCCACGCACGCACCCGAGCAGTTCAGCTTCGATGGCCAACGCATGGTCAATACCCTGGGCCCCGGCTACCGCATGCTGCTGATCGGTGCCGGGGTACTGGCCGAGTACCTGGCGACCATGGCGCTGTTCAACGGCTTCAAGGTGGCCGTTTGCGACCCTCGCCGCGAATACATGGATGGCTGGAATGTCGCGGGCGTGGAGAAGATAGTCGGCATGCCGGACGATGTGGTCAGGGCCTTTGCCCCCGACCTGCGCAGTTGCATCATTGGCCTGAGCCATGACCCCAAGCTGGACGACCTGGCCCTGCTCGAAGCCTTGCACAGCACAGCCTTCTACATCGGTGCGATCGGTTCACGGCGTAACAGCCAGCTGCGCCGCGAACGGCTGATCGAGCACTTCGGTGAGACGCAAGCCTCACTCGAACGCCTGCATGGCCCCATCGGTATCTATATCGGCAGCAAGACCCCTGCAGAGATCGCGGTCAGCGTCATGGCGCAGGTTCTTGCCATCAAGAACGGCGTTGCCTTGCCCAGCGCGGTCGATGTGACCAAGGCCAAGCGGGCTCGGGAAGCCAGTGCATGAGGTGAACGTGCGCCAATGCCAGCACACTGTGCCTCAATGCTGCCCGCCCGCTTGCTCCTGCTTCCAACGCTCCAGGTTCTTCGCCAGCAGCTGCCCAGGCAGCGGGCCAGAGACGATTTCCTTCATTTTTTGCGCCAGTTGCTCACGCAGCCTGGGCTGGTTGCACGGCGATGCATGGGACAGCGCCAGGTACAGGCCTTCACTGGACACCGGCGGATCGAGCACCTTCAATTGCTTGTCCATACCCAGCGTGCGCGCCAGCGCCATGCCGGGGTACTGCTCATAGATCAGGTAGTCGTTGCGCTTGTGCAGCAGCTTCTCGAACGCCTGCCTGGCACCGGGAACGGCTTCGAGCGTGAGGTTGGCCCTGGCGTAATCGTCGAACTCTTGGCCGTGGCTGTTGCTGACCAGGGTGCCGCCCTTGCGTCCCTTCAGGTCTGACCAGCCACGGTAAGCAAAGGCAGCGTCCTGGCGCACCCAGATTACACTTGGCGTATGCAAGAACGGCGGGCTGATGAAGTCCGCCTCCTGCTGACGCGCCTGGGTCAGGAAGTAACCGGCCATCAAGTCGATACGGCCTTTGCGCACCTGTTCCTGAGCCCGCGACCATGGCCCGCCGTAGACCACCTGCATTTTCACACCGAGCGCCTGGCCCAGGTAGTCAAGCAGGTCGGCGTTGGCACCGATCAGCCGCTGGGGGTCGTTCGGGTCGCGCCACAAGTAAGGGGGATATTCCGGATTGCCGGTGGCCGTCAGTTGCCGACACACATCCTCCGCTGCCCAGGCCTGAGGCAACAGAATCAGGGAAAACGAAAGCAGCAAAGACCGGCCGGACCACCGCTCGACCATCTACAACCCTCGGTGCATGTGGCCTTAGGCGGCCAGCCGTGGTCGCGAAAGGCTGCCACATCCTGTGCACGTCTGCTGTACTGCTGCCCGCATGCTCTACAGAGTCTGGACGAGAATCCGCTGGCTGCCAGAAATTTATCCGGGCATGCGCGCCAAAGACCGCTTGGCGGCCGCCTGGAACACGCCGCGCAGTGCCTTGACTTGCTCTTCGGTGAGCGTTTGCGCGCAGCTCAGCCCCTGCAGGAAGCCTATGCCCCAGTTTTTGGTCTGATCCAGTTGCTGACGGTTTTCCGCTTCGGCGATATCGCCCAGATGCAGCGCGGCGTGGTGTTCGTAACGGTCACCCAGTGCCAACTTGCGCAGTTCACCCAGAGCGACCTTGAATTCAGCGGCGGCAACATCGTCCAGGCCCAGGTGCTCATACTGAAGCAGGCTCAGACGGTCGGTGGCGGTCATCTTCGAATCTCCGTTTCTCTATAAAAGGAGCAGTTGCAGGAAAGTCACCGACCAACCCAGAACGCTTCCAGGCGCCAGGTGATGGTGGTGTGGTAATGAGGGTTGTATACCATAGGTGGGGCCCATCGCCCTAGCGGTGTGCGCCGTCCGGTTGGCTGTAGCCATCAGGGGCGACTACCAGGCCTCTTTCACCGCCAGGTAGATACCCACGTCGCGCACGTCCACCGGAAAACGCCCGCTCGAGTACCTGAGGTTGATACTCGGCTCGTCGTCGACTTGGTCGAGGGCCGCAACCGGCAGCTATGCTGTCAGATGCAATTCCCATTCAGTGGAGGTGTGTCATGCGTCCGTTCACAGGGAGTTTCGTGCTGGTGCTGCTTTGCGTAGCCCCGGCACTGCAGGCCCAGTCGGTAACCCCATTAAAAGGTCAGAGCAGCCAGCAGATGCAGCTGGATATCAATGAATGCAATACCGTGGCAGCCAACGCCGCGAACAACGCCGCAACCACCTCCAGCCCCAATGTCGGTGGCCGGGTCAAAGGCGCGGCTGTGGGTGCTGCAGCCGGTGCCGCTGGCGCCCAGGTACGCAGCAACCAGCATGAAGGGTTGTCTGACCGGGCCGGCGACGACGCCAAAGAAGAGTATCGGCAGAACCGTGCTGGGGAAGTGGCCGCTGCCGGAGCGGTCGTCGGTGGTTCCCGGCAACGCCAGGATCGCCGCGAGGACCGGCGCACCGAGGATCAGGCACAAAGTTCGGCGCAAGCCAGCGCCTACAGCGGTTGCCTGCAAGGGCGGGGATATCAGGTCAATCCTTGATCTGGGGCTGCCGGTTGGATGGCAGACGAACATTGCCTAACCAACCGTGCGTCGCTTCACGCACGTGTTTCAACCGGTTTTCACCGCGAAGCGTTACCGACGGCGTTTCCACACTCACCTGCACATCCGTCGGCAACGCCCCCATCAACGCTGCCAGTGGCAACTGCCCCTGCCCCGGTAATAACCGCCCTTCACGCGCCTCCTGGATAATCAATGCCTCAGCCGGCGCAGTGAGCGGCGCATCGCACAGTTGCACCGCTCGCAGGTAGCGCGGGTCGACTTCGGCAAGTGCCGCTACATCCCCGCCCGAACGGAACAGATGCAGCGCATCCACCAGTACCGCGCTGTTGTCCTGCCCAGCCATGTTCAACACAGCCAGCGCCTGCTGCAAGGTCGCCACCGGTCTCCAGCGCATGAACTCCAGGTCTACACGCAAACCATACTCCTTGGCCATTTCACACAGCGCCGCGAAGTTGTGCGCAAGCCGCACACCGTCTTCATCATCCCCGGATACCGTGAGGCTGGTGGCACCCAGTTCAGCGCCTGCCGCCAGCAACATCGCACAATCGCCAACCTGCACCTGCGGCGTCAGCGAGACGAACTCTATGTCGGCAACGCCTACACCCTCACCTGCCATCACAGCCTTCAGCTCCCGTAGCGCCTGGCCACCAACCGCAAGCGGATACGCTTGCGCACCCGGCATCACCGGGTGCAGCCGCAACCCAACAGTGCTGAAACCGGCCCGGCCGGCTTCACGCACCAGCGCTTCAGGCGCAAGGTCCAGCGCTGTCAGGTGGGCAACCCCTAGCGGCTTCAATAAGTCGCCCTCCCGCCACTGAGGTCGAATACGAAGCCTGTGGTAAAGCTGCATTCCGGCCCGGCGATCCAGGCCACCATGTTGGCAATCTCCCCAGCCTTGAGGAAACGCCCCATCGGGATCTTGGCTTTGCTGGCCGCGATATGCTCCGCAGTCATCTCGGCCATCAACGGGGTTTCTACCATCGCCGGGGCGATGCAGTTGAGCGACACGCCATCCTGCGCCAGTTCCTTGGCTGCGGCCTTGGTGAAGGCGATGACCCCGGCCTTGGCAGCCGAGTAGCCGCTTATGTACTGCACGCCATCCTTGCCCGCCATCGACGCCACGTTGACGATCCGCCCATAGCCGCGCTCGCGCATATGCGGGATGGCCGTTCGACAGCAGTAGAAGACGCCGTTCAGGTCGATGGCGATGACCTTGTCCCAGGCTTCTGGCGGGTATTCCCAGGACGGTACCACCGGCCCATTGATGCCAGCGTTGTTGACCAGGATGTCGACCTGCCCCGCACGCGCCAGTACGTCAGCGAATGCCGCCTCGACCGAGGCCAGCGAAGCGACATCCACAACCTGGCGCAGCACTGGCTCGAAACCGTTGTCGACGCTGTCCCAGCCATCCACCGCGAGGTCCCAGATCACCACCTGGGCACCGGCGGTGTGCAGCCGTTGGGCGATGGCCAGGCCGATGCCACGCATGCCGCCAGTGACGATTGCAGTTTGCCCTTGCAGGGGTTGGCTCATTGTTCAGCTCCTTTTTTCAACACAGGGAATATCCGGCAGGCGACGCAGGTCGCGCACCATGAACAGGTAACACAGCGCGCCCAGCGCGGTGATCGAGGACACGAACACCAGGGCCCAGACGAATGACCCGGTGGCCGTCACGATCAGGCCGATGGTCAACGGGGTAACGATGCCGGCGGCGTTGGCGAACAGGTTGAACAGCCCGCCACTGAGGCCCAGCAAGCCTTTGGGCGCGATGTCGGAAACGATCATCCAGGCCAGGGCCGACATACCCTGGGCGAAATAGGCAATACAGAGGATGGCGATGACCAGCACGTCCGACTCGACATAGTTGGCCAGGACAATGACCGACGCGGTCAGCAGGCCGGCGATCACCGGCAGCTTGCGCGCCACATTCAGCGAGTAGCCGCGGCGCAGCAAGGCATCGGAGAGCCAGCCGCCGACCAGCGTGCCCAACGAAGCGGCGATGAACGGCAGCACCGCCACCCAGCCGACCTTGAGCCACGGCATATGCCGCTCGGTGACCAGATAGGTGGGGAACCAGGTGAGGAAGAACACGTTGGTCGAGTTGCAGGCGAACTGCCCCAGGCAGATACCGAGCATGTTGCGGTGCTTGAGCAGCGCCGGGATCTGTGACCACTGGAACACCGTGGCTTTCTGGCCACCATCGACCACGCCACCGCCGGCAGCGATATGGTCCAGCTCCGCCTGGTTGGCGGTGGTCGACTGGTGTGGCTCATGGTATTTGCGCCACCAGACCACGCCGTAGAGCACGCCCAGCAACCCGACCGCCATCAGCAGAAAGCGCCAGCCATAGGCGTGCAAGACCCAAAACAGCAACGGTGTCAGGAACGCAAGGCCGGTGTACTCGGCAAAGGTGTAGATACCGGTCGCCCTGGCCCGCTCGCTTTGCGGGAACCAGGTCGCCACCACGCGGCTGTTGGTGGGGAAGCACGGCGCTTCTGTCACACCGACCAGAAAGCGCATGCCCAGCAAGGACAGAAACCCCTGGGCCAGGCCCTGCAGGCCGGTGAACAGCGACCACAACGTCAGTGCCAACCAGTAGGTGAGCTTGGTGCCCAGCCGGTCGATCAGTATGCCGCCGGGGATCTGCGCCGCGGCGTAGGTCCATGAGAACGCCGAGAAAATCACCCCCATCATCGCCGCATTAAGGCCAAGATCGGCGCTGATGCTTGGCGCGGCGATGCCCATGACGCTGCGGTCCAGGTAGTTGATCATGGTGCCGCCAGAGATCAGCGCCAGGATCATGAAACGGGTACGGGTACGTTGCTGCTGGCGCGCAGGCATGTCGAACACCCCGGCGCCGCTAGGCTGATCAGCATTCATGACAATTGCTCTCTTGTTATTGGAATGGCGAATGCGCAGGCGTCAGGCAAACCCGAACAGGCGCCTGGGGGTATCCCACATGATGGTTCGCCGCAGGTGCGGGTCTGGCATCAGGCGCTCGGCCAACTTCAGCAAGGGGCCGTAGTCCACCCGGGTTTGCTGGCGGATGAACGGCCAGTCCGAACCCCATACACAGGCTTGCGGACCAAAAGCGTGGATCAACTCGTGCACGAAGGCGCTGCTCTGCGCATGCAGGGCAGCAGTAGCGGCGAATTTCTGCATGCCCGAGAGCTTCACGCTGGCCCGCCCATGCCGGGCCAGCCTGAGCAGTGCCTGGAAGCCGGCCTGTTGGGTACCGGCCGCCGCATCCGGGCGCCCGCAATGGTCGATCAATACCCGCACCGCACTGCGCTCGATCAGGCCGAGCAATTCGACGAGCTGGTCTTCGCACACCTGGATCTGGGCGAACAGGCCAAGTTCGGCAAGCTTGCCGAACAACGGCCCGACGTCATGCAGGCTCGCCACGCCATACATCGCCGGGTTGAAGGCCACACCGACCACGCCCTGCTCACGCAGCGCGGCCAGTTGCTCGAGGCTGATGTGACGATCGACTACCGCTATGCCCTTGAAACGCCCCTGACCGCTGGCCAAGGCATGCAGCAGGCAGCGGTTGTCAGTGTGGTAGCCACTGTTGGGCCCCACCAACAAGGCATGACGCACGCCATAGGCATCCATCACCTGGTTGAACTGCTCCAGCGGCGCGACCTCCTGACCGGACGGTGCGTACGGCGCATCGGGGTGGTAAGCGAAGCGTGCAGGGTCAAACAAATGGTTATGGCAATCGATCTTCGGTTCATCAAAGATGTTCAAAAGCGGTTCCTTCAAGCGCCACTGCGCTTGCCTGCAGATCTTGTTATTGTTCGCCACCAGGGGCGACTTGCCTGGGTTCACGATACTGCGGGCGTAGCGATAGCGCTCATACACAGATGGCGAAGACCATAACCTAAGGTAATACTCATGCTTCCCGGCAAAGAAGGCAGCGATGCCAGTGCACTGGTGTTCAAACTGCGGCACATGGAGGTGTTCAGGGCGGTGATGCTGACCGGCTCGATCAGCGCCGCCGCGAAGATGCTCTACGTCTCGCAGCCGGCGGTGAGCAAGCTCATCGGCTACATCGAGGGGCGGCTGGCCTACCGCCTGTTCGAGCGCATCAACAACCGCCTGGTACCCACCGCCGAGGCGCAGATCCTGTTCCGTGAGGTCGAACGGGTGTATCAGGCGGCGTTGCAGGTCAATGAGTGCGCAGTGGGGCTGGCCACCGGCACCCACCGCAAGCTGCGGATTTCCTGCAGCGCCTCGTTGTCGACGGTGGTGATCCCGATCGCCCTGGCCCAGCTCAAGCGTGAGGCGCCCGCACTGCAGATCGAATGGCAGACCTCGCTGATGGGCGAGATGCCCAACCAGATCCTGTCAAAAAAGGTCGACCTGTCGATCGCCGCCCTGCCGGTGGTGCACGATCATTTGCATTCCCAGGCCTTCATGCGTGGGCGCATGGTCGTTGCAATGCCCGTCGATTACCCCCTGGCACAGCAGCCCTCACTGACCCTGCAGCAGCTGGAAGGCCACCCGCTGTTACTGTTCCGTCCGGATATGCCGTTCGGCAAGCTGCTGGCCGAGGAGATAGCGCGCCGCGGCCTTCACCTGGACTCGCTGTTGTCGTTCACCAATGCCAACGAAGCCGTGGCACTGGTCAAGCAAGGCATGGGTATCACCTTGATCGATGAGTTCGTGGCACAGGACAGCGGCCTGGCCGTAGTGCGCTTGGCTGACGAAATTCACTTCGATATCAGCTTCGTCCATTCGCGCTTTGAACCGCCGTCGCAGGCGGCGCTGCACCTGATGCGCGTGCTGCATGGCCAGGCGCTCAAGCTGGGGCGGCAGATCCCCGGGTTCGAGTTGCCCAGCATATGAAGCCAGCGGGTCTGGATTTACCTTCACTGCCAGATTGGATCCGCAGGCTGGAAAACGCTAACCTTGCACCGCCGCGCAGCGCTTGACGGTGCGCAGGCCTACCCATGCACTCAGGAGATTCACCGACATGAACGTCTCATTCCAGCCCCGCTGGCTGCTCGCCCTCGCCCTGCCCCTGGTACTCGCCGCCTGCGGCGACAGCGAACCCAAGCAACGTGCCGCCTTCAGCGAATTCCTGCAGACCCGTATCGTCGACAAGCCAGGGGTGCATGTGCCCAAGCTGAGCGCAGACGAAACCGAGGCTTTTGGCCCCTACAGCGATCACTATGCAGTCATCACCCAGTTCAACGGCGCGATGGATGCCGCCGTGCAGCCTCTGGGTAACCTGCTGCAAAAAGGCGCGGTTCGCTCGCTCAATGATGTCACTGCCCGCCGTGACGACATAAAAGCGGTGCAGACCGGCCTGAACGACATGGGCAAGCAGTTGCAGGAGCAAAAGGCCAAGGCGGACACCGCCCATGCCCAGCTCAAGCAGCCGCAAGACCTCAAGGTGGTTTACGACAAGGCCTTTGAGCGCACCGTCAGCGTCCCGGCCGACACCTTCCTGGACGTGCTGCCGCAAATCAACGGCACCCTGGACAGCAGCCTGAAAGTGGCCGACTACGTGGATGCGCACAAGGAAAAGATAGAGATCAACGGGGCCATCGTGAAGGTGTCCGACCCGACCGTTCAGGCTGAGTTGAATGCCTTGCTGGCGGACCTGAACAACCAGGCCAAGACCGTGCAGCAGGCGCAGGCAAGGCTGAAGACGGTGATGCTCGGGCGCTAGTCGGCTGCGATTGAGGCGGCGGGTGAGGGTTTGCTCATACCCGCTGCGGCAATTGGATGTTCACCCGCAATCCCCCTCCCTCTCCCGCCTGGGCGGTGATCGTGCCCTGATGCAGCGCGATTGCCCGGCGGGCGATGGCCAAACCCAGGCCGAAGCCATCGCTGCCGCTGTCCATACCCCGGTCGAACGGCTCGAAAATGCTCTGCAGGCGCGCCGGGTCCACACCTGGCCCTTGGTCGATGATGGTCACTTCCAGCTGTTCACCGTCGTCGGCCAGCAGCGCCAGCACCCGTACTTCGGTACCCGCAGCGGTGTAACGCACGGCATTGCGCACCACGTTCTCGAAGGCGCGATACAGCAGCTCCTCATGCCCTCGGGTAAAAAATGCGTCGTCCGCGCTCAGCGAAACCTGGCATTGCTTCATGCCGGCCTCGAAACGGGCATCTTCGACTATTTGCGCCAGCAACTCGACCACATCCAGCGCTTCGCAATTGCCATCGCACGGCTGTGACTGGGCACGCGCCAGGGTCAGCAGTTGCTCGATCAGGTCATCCATGCGCCGTGATTCGCGCTCGATGCGTTCAAGCATTTCACCGCGGTCCGGCTGCTGGCGTATCAAACCGATGGCCGCGTGCATACGGGTCAAAGGCGAGCGCAGCTCGTGAGAAATATCATGCAGCAGTTGCTGCTGGGCCTCGACCAGCGCCTTGAGCTGGCTGGCCATGCGGTCGCAGTCTTCGGCAAGGTCGACGATCTCGTCGCGGCGCTTGCCCAGGCGTGGCTTGACGCGCACTTCGAACCGGCCCTGGGCGACCTGCCCCATGGCCTCGCGCAGCCAGGTCAAGGGCCTGGTCAGGTACAGGCTACACAGCAAGGCAAACAACGCGCTCATCAACGTACCGGTGAGGAGCGGGCCCATGGCGCGGGGGCGCGGCGCCTCGTCAAGGGAGGTTGCCACCGAAGCGCGCAGCACCAGGGCCTGGCCGCCCTGGTCGAGCAGCGCCCGCTCGAAACGAGGCATGGCCACAGCCCTGCCGGCCAGCAAGTGGCCGGTGCCGTCATACAGCCCCACCTGCACACCTTCTGGCTGGGGCGAAACCTGCAACAGCTGGCGGCCGGCCTGCTCGCCGTAGCGGTGCAACATGTTCAGCTCGGTAACCAGCAGCGAACGCAGCGCCGGGGTGTCGCCGCGCAGGTCGTCGAGCATGAAGGCCCCCGCGCCCACCAGGAACGTCAGGCTATTGGCCAGCCAGAAGGCCAGAAACAGCTTCCAGAACAGGCGCCGACGCATCATTCGACGATCAGCATGTAGCCCATGCCCCGTACGCTCTGGATCCAGCTGCTGCCGTCGGCGCGTGGGCCGAGCTTCTGACGGATGCTGCTGATGTGCACATCGATGCGTCGATCGTAACGGGTCAGCGGGCGGCCCAGGGCATTGAGCGACAGGTCTTGCTTGCTCACCAGTTGGCCCGCCTGGCGAGCCAACGCTTCGAGCAGGCTGAATTCAGTCCCGGTCAGTTCCAGAGGAGCAGCAGCCCACTGGGCCTTGCGGCGCCCTGGCCACAACGTCAGCGCCCCACTGCCGATGGCTTCGCCAGCCTGGCTTTCAGCCAATGCGTGCGGTTGCACCCGGCGCAGGATCGCGCGCAAGCGCGCCACCAGTTCGCCCGGGGAGCTGGGCTTGGGCACGTAGTCATCGGCACCCAGCTCCAGGCCGGCAATGCGGTCGATGTTGTCACCACGGGCGGTGAGCAACAGCACCGGAACCTGGCTACGCGCACGAATGCGCCGCAACACTTCGATCCCTGAGATGCCCGGCAGCATCACATCCAGCACCACGATGCGAAAAGCCCCACTCAAGGCTTGGGTCTCGCCCTCTTCGCCGCTAGCCACGGCGGTCGCCTGGAAACCTTCGCGGGCCAGGTAAAGGGCAAGCATTTCGGTGAGTTCGCGGTCGTCATCGACCAACAGCACAGGAATCATGGTGGGTACGCTTAGGCAGGGGTTACAAAGCGCTCATGATCGCCCTGCCGCGCCAGGCTGTCACCGCAAGCTGGGCGAACTTTACACATCTTTACCCTGGGTTAACCGCGCCAAACACAGCCCGCCCTTATCCTCATCGCCCGCTTGCCTGGCAGCCGCCGCGCGCCTTCGCCGAGCCTGCTCAGCCACCCTTACGCCCGCCTGGAACCCCCGATGAACTACCCGCGTCTGTTGCTCTCCATCCTGCTGCTACAAGCCTGCGTGGCCCAGGCGGCGCCGTTCAGGATCGCCGACATCAGGGTCAACGGCCTGCAGCGGGTATCCGCCGGCAGCGTTTTCGGTGCCTTGCCCCTGAACGTGGGCGATCAGGCCGATGACCGGCGCCTGGTGGAGTCGACCCGTTCGCTGTTCAAGACCGGCTTCTTCCAGGATATCCAGCTGAACCGCGACGGCGATGTCCTGATCATCAACGTGGTCGAGCGCCCGTCGGTGTCGAGCATCGAGATCGAAGGCAACAAGGCGATCAGCACCGAAGACCTGATGAAGGGCCTGAAACAGTCGGGCCTGGCCGAAGGCGAGATCTTCCAGCGTGCCACCCTCGAAGGCGTGCGTAACGAACTGCAGCGCCAGTACGTGGCCCAGGGCCGCTACTCGGCCGAGGTCGACGCCGAGGTGGTGCCGCAGCCGCGCAACCGGGTTGCCCTGAAGATCAAGATCAACGAAGGCACCGTCGCTGCCATCCAGCACATCAACGTCGTCGGCAACACCGTGTTCGACGATGAAGAACTGGCGCAGCTGTTCGAGCTCAAGACCACCAACTGGCTGTCGTTCTTCAAGAACGACGACAAGTACGCCCGCGAAAAACTTTCCGGTGACCTGGAGCGCCTGCGTTCCTACTACCTGGACCGCGGCTACATCAACATGGACATCGCTTCCACCCAGGTGTCGATCACCCCGGACAAGAAGCACGTCTACATCACCGTCAACGTCAACGAAGGCGAGAAGTACACCGTTCGTGACGTGAAGCTGTCGGGCGACCTGAAGGTGCCGGAAGACCAGGTCAAGTCGCTGCTGCTGGTGCAGCCGGGCCAGGTGTTCTCGCGCAAGGTGATGACCACCACGTCCGAGCTGATCACCCGCCGCCTTGGTAACGAAGGCTATACCTTCGCCAACGTCAACGGCGTGCCACAGCCCAATGACGAAGACCACACGGTCGACATCATGTTCGTGGTCGACCCGGGCAAGCGTGCCTACGTCAACCGCATCAACTACCGCGGCAACACCAAGACCGAAGACGAAGTGCTGCGCCGCGAAATGCGCCAGATGGAAGGCGGCTGGGCTTCGACCTACCTGATCGACCAGTCCAAGACCCGCCTGGAGCGCCTGGGCTTCTTCAAGGAAGTCAACGTCGAGACCCCGCCAGTGCCGGGCACCGACGACCAGGTCGACGTCAACTACAGCGTCGAAGAGCAGGCATCCGGCTCGATCACCGCCAGCGTGGGCTTCGCCCAGAGCGCCGGCCTGATCCTGGGCGGCTCGATCAGCCAGACCAACTTCCTCGGTACCGGTAACAAGGTGTCCATCGGCCTGACCCGTTCGGAATACCAGACCAAGTACAACTTCGGCTTCACCAACCCGTACTTCACCGAAGATGGCGTGAGCCTGGGCTACAACCTGTTCTACAGCAGCACCGACTACAGCGATTACTACGATGACGGCGTTTCCTACTACGCCATCAACAGCTATGGCGCGGGCGTGAGCCTGGGCTACCCGATCAGCGAAACGTCGCGCCTGACCTACGGCCTGACCCTGCAACACGATGACATCTCCCCCGGCACCTATAGCGCCGACGAGATCTATGACTTCATCCAGCGCGAGGGCGAAAGTTTCAACAACCTCAAGGCTTCGATCGGCTGGTCCGAGTCGACCTTGAACAAGGGGGTGCTGGCGACCCGTGGCCACTCACAGAGCCTGACGCTGATGGCCACCACGCCAGGCAGCGACCTGTCCTTCTACAAGCTCGACTACAGCGGCCAGACCTACCTGCCGCTGAGCGAACGCACCACATTGCGCCTGCATACCAGCCTGGGCTACGGGGATGGCTACGGCTCCACCGAGGGCCTGCCCTTCTATGAGAACTACACAGCCGGTGGCCAGGGTTCGGTACGCGGCTTCAAGGATGGCTCGCTGGGCCCGCGCAATACGCCGGCGACCGGTACCTATGCAAGTGCCGGTCAAGCCTATTACTCCGACCGCGATACCGATGCACTGGGCGGCAACATCCTGGTGACCGGCGGCGCCGAGTACATCTTCCCGATGCCCTTCATCAAGGACCAGCGCCAGCTTCGCAGCTCGGTGTTCGTGGACGCGGGCAACGTGTTTTCCGACACATGCTACCTGTCCACCACGCAGGGTTGCGGAAGTGTGGGCCTTGACCAGCTGGCGGTGTCGCTGGGCGTCGGCGTGACCTGGTACAGCCCCATGGGGCCGCTGACGTTCAGCCTTGCCACACCGGTAAAGAAGCCGGAGAACGCCGAGACGCAGATATT
The DNA here is from genome assembly GCF_044143025.1 of Pseudomonas sp. TR47. Classification (NCBI taxonomy): domain Bacteria; kingdom Pseudomonadati; phylum Pseudomonadota; class Gammaproteobacteria; order Pseudomonadales; family Pseudomonadaceae; genus Pseudomonas; species Pseudomonas sp. TR47. The sequence goes on from NZ_JBHFCS010000002.1 coordinate 196,000, forward strand.
CCAGTTCTCGCTGGGGCAGACCTTCTGACTTATCCAGGAGCGGGGTTGTGTCGTGCCGGCAGCGGTCGCGAGCAGGCCGCTTCACGGGAAGCGGGTCTTACCCGCTTTTACCCCGGCTTAACCCAAGTTGACAGCCCGTTTGCCTAAGCTGACTCCCCCTAGAACTCGCCTGGCAGGTACCCCTTCATGCTGCAAGAACAACTACCCACCCCGCTGCTGGAGCAGGTGCAGCAACGCCTGGCCAGGTTGCTCGGCCCAAGCTGCATCGTGACGCTGGCCAGCAGCGAAAACGACCAGGGCGTGAGCCACTACCATCTGGCGATCCAGCACGAAGGTCATGGAATATCCCTGGAAGACAGCGGCATCATCAGCGCAGATTTCGCCGATCGCCTGCTCGCCATGGTCGGCCAGGTAAGCACCTTGCTCGATTCAGAAACACTCAAGCGCATGGCCAGCGCTGAGCCATCGCGCCCGCTCGTGTGGATCAGCGACCGGTCAGGACCGTGTCAGACGCAACCTTCGGCCAGCACCTGAGCCCGGGTGATGACATTACCGAAGTGATGCTTCCACAGCTCGATGCCCATTTTCCCTGAACGATCCAGGGAAGACCCCACCGTCAGGTCGGTAATCAACGTCGGCATGAGCCCTTCGTCGAACAGGGCAAAGCCGGCGGCAAGCACGCACGTCTCGGTCTGCAACCCGCAGACCAACACCCGCTCCGCGCCCAGCCCCCTGATGTACTCGATGGTCTCGGCAGTCTGCCTGTAACCCTGTTTGACAAAGACCTTGTCAGCCTCGACCAGGCACTCGTCTTCTGCTGCAGGGTGCCAGCCAAGCTGCCGCTCGAACGGCGTGACCTGTTCATCATGCAACTGGAGCGAGGCAATGGTCGGGATCGTCGCAGACAACGCGCGCACACCATCGACCAGCCACTCGGGCGGGCTGAAGGTGGACTGTACATCGACGATGAGTAAAACCTGCCGCATGGCTGTCTCCGGGGCGCTGGCAAAGGTACGGAGTATACCGTTGCTGGTAACCGATGACGCCCTTGACCAGCACCCCGCGTTGCACCACTGATGAGTCAAGTTGCGGTTTTCTAGAACTTTTTTCGGTTTGAAGGTCTATGTGAACAGGCAGATGAAGATTGCCGGCTCCCTCAGGGTTTGCCCGCGACGTCATGGCCAACGTCCCAATGTCTATCAGAGGTTGTCTTCGCTCATGAAAATCCATGTCCCACGGATAGTGCTCCTGGGCCTGTTCGCGTTCGCGGCAATGGGCTCGGCATCTGCGACACCGGCGAAGGCGTCAATGCCGCTGCTCGCAACCAAGGCCACCTCTTCTCAGGCCCACATCGAGGACGCCAACAGCCCTTGGCCGAGCCTGGCGAGCGTAGCAGCCGCGCAACCCGCTACGCTGCTTGCCCATGATGACCGTTACCGGCGCGACGGCCACTGGCACGACCGTAGAGACGACTGGCGTCGTGACCAATGGCGGCGCGACCAATGGCGCCGTGAGCAGGCGCGCCGTGAAGCGGAACGCCGCCGCGACTGGCAGCGCCGCCATGAGCGGGCCATGCACCACCGCTACGAAGCCGATCACCACTACTATCGCCGCTGATTCTGGTTGGAATCAAAGCCTCATGGGTCTTTCGTGCAGTGTGGTCCCGAGCACCACGCCTTGAGATTTGAGATTTATCAACAGTTCAAGTCCCAAGGTTTCAATGGTGCCCGGTTCGATGCCGGCACGTGCTGCCAACCCTGCCAGGTGTTCACGCCCGCTCACTTGCCTTTCCTGCAAAGACACCAGCAACGCATGGGCCAGCGGCGCAAGGCGCGAGAAATGCACCTTGTGGTCTGCGCCGCGGCAGGCCAACAGAAGGGTCGGCGTTGTCGGCACCTGCGATGGAATACGCCCAGGGCCGATATGGCTGACCGGCCACGCGTAGGCAAGTGGTGCAGCAAGGCAGGACAATAACGGTACGCCCTGAAGCAGGTCACCGTTCGGGTCATGCGCCAGGTCTGTGCCATCACTGAGCATCAGCACCGTCTCGATCCATTCATAATGGGCCAGTTCGGCCACCCAGCCCGGCTGGTCGGCACGGTTTTGCAGGTATTCGACCAGCTCGCCAGCCACTTCGGTGAACAGCGGCGTCAGGCAGCGATGGTTGGCGTAGAAGCTTTCAATCAGCGCCAGCCACCGCTCAGGTCCCAGGCTAGCCTGCAGCACCGGAAAGCTGCCGGCCAGCAGCGACTGCACATTGCCGAAGAACAGCCGCCGATACACCGCCAGGCGCCGCGCCTCGATGCCCGGTGGCGGCGGGTTGGACTGCGGGTCACGGATGAACCGGGCCATCCGCATCTGCTGCTCGCGCAAGGTATCAGCCATGGCGCACCTGCGGCGCGCTTGCAGCGGTTTGCAGGTCGCGAATGTAATCCACCTCAAGCAACAGTTCGGCCAGCGGCGGCAGGTTGAAATCGCGCTCCAGCAGGGTCGGCACAGCACCCAAATGCTCATAGGCACGGGCCAGCAAGCGCCACACGTCCTCCTTCACGCTCGCACCGTGGGTATCGATCTTCAGATCCGGTGCTTCATCGTAGTGCCCGGCCACGTGCAGGCACACCACCCGCTCGGCCTGCACGCGGGCGAGGAAATCGGCAGCGTCATAGCGGTGGTTGCAGGCATTGACGATCAGGTTGTTGATGTCAAGCAACAGGTCGCAGCCGGCTTCTTCGAGCACGGCGCTCAGGAACTCGATTTCGCTCATCGCCTGGTACGGTGCAGCGTAATAGGAGATGTTTTCCACCGCGATGCGCCGGCCGAGCGCGTCCTGCACCTGATGGATGCGCTCAGCGGTATGGCGCACGGCTTCGTCGGTGAAGGGCATGGGAATCAGGTCGTAGAGATGACCGTCATCGCTACAGTAGCTCAGGTGCTCGCTGAACAGTGGCACGCGATAACGGTCGAGAAAATCGCGGATCTGCCGTAGAAAAGCGCGATCCAGAGGCTCAGGCCCGCCCAACGACAGGGACAAACCATGACAAGCCAGCGGGAAACGCTCAGCCAGGCGCTCCAGGCCTTTGCCATAACTGCCGCCTACACCGATCCAGTTGTCAGGGGCGCATTCGAGAAAGTCCACGGCACCGGGGGCCATGGTCAGCAACTCAGGCAGCAGCGCCCGGCGCAGACCAAGGCCGGCGCCTTGCAAGGGAAGGGATGTGCTCATGGCGTGCTCCTTGAAGCGACCACCCTCCCGGGCCTATCAGCGCAGGGAGGATAGCGCTGGTGGTCAGTCCTGGCCTGGCTCAGTCAGCTACAGATGGGGCACGCGAGGCATCGCCACACTTGCCTTCACCACACTTGCCTTCGGCCTGGGTAGCCTTGGCCTTGGCATCGCTGGCGCCACATTTGCCCTCGCCGCATTTACCTTCGGTCTGGGTGGCCTTGGCATGGGCGCTGTCGGCGCCGCACTTGCCCTCGCCACATTTGCCCTCCCCGGCCTTTTCGGCAGCAGCGAGCTGGTAGCCCTGCGGCAGTGCTTCGACAGCAAAGGCCGATGCGGTCAGGTTGATGCCGCCCACCAGTGCGATGCTGAGCAGGCCAAGGCGGGTCTTGTTGGGGAACTGGATACGGGACATGGTGCTTCTCCGGATAGGTGCGCGGCCAAGCCGCGCGGTCATGCCTCAAGGGCGATTGCGCCAGAACTACAGGCCGTCGGGCTGTTCATTCGGGTTGGCTCATTTGGCCTGAGGCATGTATCCGTGACGTATCGGCAGAACGAGGCATTTGTAAGCAAGTGGCTTGGCAAAGCGCCTTGATACAGAGTGATACACAGGCGTGTCTGCCAAAGCGAAACCGACAGGCCGCGTCAGGCCTCACAACACCCATCATCGAGTGCCTCTATCAAACCATCCAGCCTATCGATTTGACTGCGTCAAATTGCCTCAGATAACGTGCGCCGCTCTACGAAGTAGATCGAGCTTGTCTGTTTTGCCCTTCTTCTGAATACCTCGCTAACTGCCCTGCGCGCTCTCTGTTAATCCCGACCCGCTGCATGCCTCACGGCGTGACCGTCGTCCTTGTGTTCGAGTTACTGAAATGTCCGTCAATACGCCCTCCCGCATCACCGAGCTGGTCATCGAAGCCGGCACCCGCAAAGCCCACCTGCCCGCCCGCGCCACGCTCATCCTGGGTTTTCTGGCGGGCGCATTCATTTCAATGGGGTTTCTGCTGCACATCCATGTCAGTACCATGATTCCTGCCCCCTGGGCCTCGTTGGGCAACTTGCTGGGCGCCGCGGTATTTCCGATCGGGCTGATCCTGGTCATCCTGGCCGGCGGCGAATTGCTCACCGGCAACATGATGAGCCTGCCCCTGGCGATGTTCGCCCGGCGCATCCGCCTGGTGGACGTCGCGCGCAACTGGCTGCTGGTGACCGTGGCAAACCTGCTGGGCGCGCTGTTCGTGGCGTACTGCTTTGGCCACTTGCTGGGGCTCACTGAAGGTGCCTACCTGAACAAGACGCTGGCAGCGGCAACCAGCAAGACCAGCGCCGACTTCCTCCACGCCTTCGTTTCGGGCATCGGCTGCAACTGGCTGGTGTGCCTGGCAGTGTGGCTGGCGTATGCCAGCCGTGAGATGAGCGGCAAGATTCTCGGCATCTGGTTCCCGATCATGGCTTTCGTCGCCATCGGCTTCCAGCACGTGGTGGCCAACATGTTCCTGATCCCGGCTGCGATCTTCGCCGGTTACCTGAGCTGGGGCCAGCTGGTGCACAACCTTGCAGCAGTCTTCCTGGGCAACGCCGTGGGTGGGGCGATCTTCGTCGGGTTGGCGTACTACGTCTCCTTCGGCACCTCGGTAGAAGAACAAGCCGCCACGCGTTAAGCCCGCCGTTTGCCATGGATGGCGCAGCCTGCGGTCAAGCAGTGGCCGAGACTGCACACTGCCGCAAGCCCCGAATAAAACCTGAACGTTTGCCGAAAGCCTCCAGTCGCAGGAAATAGACGCACTTGATTGCGCGAATGCATTCCTGACCGTGAGGTTTTCCCATGAACACCAACCCCCAACAGGGTGTCGATGGGCATCCCATCAGCCTGACACTCAACGGCGAACGCACGTCGCTACACGTCCAGCCCTGGACGACCCTGCTCGATCTGCTGCGTGAGCAACTCGATCTGATCGGCAGCAAAAAAGGTTGTGACCATGGCCAATGCGGCGCCTGCACGGTGCTGCGCGACGGCAAGCGGATCAATGCCTGCCTGACCCTTGCCGTGATGTGCGACGGCGCCGAGCTGGTCACGGTCGAGGGACTGGCCCAAGGCGAGCAACTGCACCCCATGCAGCGTGCCTTCATCACCCATGATGCTTTCCAGTGCGGCTATTGCACGCCCGGCCAGATCTGTTCGGCAGTCGGCCTGGCCCATGAAGGCCGCGCCGTTACCCGTGAAGCCATTCGCGAACACATGAGCGGCAATCTGTGCCGCTGCGGCGCCTACAGCAATATCCTTGCTGCGGTCGAAGAGGCATTGCCGCTGGTGCAGGCGACCGCCAAGCCTCAGGGAGGGCCGAACCCATGACCCCTTTCAGCTACTGCAGGCCTGCATCGGTCAGTGAAGCGGTAAACATGGCGGACGAATCCACCCGCTTTATTGCCGGCGGCACCAACCTGGTCGATCTGATGAAGGAGAACGTGGTTAACCCGCAGCGCTTGATCGACATAACCGCCCTGGACCTGCACGGCATCGAGCCCACCGCCAACGGCGGCGTTTTGATTGGCGCATTGGTCAGCAACGCCGACCTTGCCTGGAATGCGGTGATCGAACAGCACTACCCGTTGCTGTCACAAGCCATCCTTGCAGGCGCATCACCGCAGTTGCGCAACATGGCAAGTACCGGGGGCAACCTGTTGCAGCGTACGCGCTGCTATTACTTCTATGACACCGGCACCCCCTGCAACAAACGTGAGCCAGGAAGCGGTTGCCCTGCCCGCTCGGGTCTCAACCGCATCCACGCCATTCTCGGCGCCAGCGATACCTGCGTTGCCACGCACCCCTCGGACATGTGTGTGGCGCTGGCAGCACTCGATGCCGTTGTCCACGTGCAAGGCCGCGCCGGCTCACGGCTGATCCCCTTTACCGACTTCCATAGCCTGCCAGGCAACACGCCGGAGCGTGACAACCAGCTGTCAGCCGATGAGCTGATTACCGCGATAGAACTGCCACCTGCTGAGTTTGCGCAGCACTCCCACTACCTGAAGATTCGCGACCGTGCCTCGTACGCGTTTGCACTGGTATCGGTCGCTGCCGCGTTGAAGTTCGATGGCGACGTCATCCAGGAAGCCCGGGTGGCTCTGGGAGGCGTAGCGCACAAGCCTTGGCGAGACACAGCGGTGGAGAAGACCTTGCAAGGTCAAAGGGCTTCCCACGCCCTCTTCGCGCGCGCGGCCCAAGCATGGCTGCAGATGGCAAAACCGCTGAGCCACAACGCTTTCAAAGTGGAACTCGCCAAACGTGCGATCGTCCGTGCGCTCAGTGAAGCCGCAGGCGACGCCAGCATTCAGAGGACGACGCCATGACCCAGACGACCAATGTGGTGGGCAAACCCCTGGACCGCGTGGATGGCGTTGCCAAGGTGACTGGCAAGGCGCGGTACGCCGGTGAGTACCCCGAGGCCGGGCTGCTTCACGCCAGTGTGGTATCGAGCACCATCGCCCGCGGCCGGGTGCGCTCGATCGACGCTAGCCAGGCACTGCAGTTACCCGGCGTGGTCGCGGTGCTGCACCACGCCAATCGCCCACGCATTTCCAGCTATGACGACGACTACAGCGATGCCGACTCAGCCGAAGGCTCCCCGTTCCGGCCGCTATTCAACGACCGTGTGCTGTATAGCGGGCAACCGTTGGCACTGGTGGTCGCCGAGAGCCTTGAACTGGCCCGCCATGCCGGCGCCCTGGTGCGCATCGACTACAGCGAAGAGCCGCACCAGACCGACCTGTTCGCGGTGCTCGACCACACGCACCCGGCACCCGCCCAAACGCCAGAGCCGCGCGGTGATTTCGCAGGGCATTACGCTCAAGCCGCAGTACGTGTCGATGCCACCTACGACACGCCCATCGAGCATCACAACCCGATGGAGCCCCACGCGTCGACCGTTTTCTACAAAGCTGGAGACTCCCTGGAAATTCATGACAAGACCCAGGGTACGCAGAACTGTCAGGACTACCTGCACAAGGTATTCGGCCTGCCCAAACAGAACATCAGGGTGCTCGCCGCCTTTGTCGGCGGTGCCTTTGGCTCTGGGCTGCGGCCGCAATACCAGTTGCCGTTGGCAGTCATGGCAGCCCTGCACCTGAAACGTTCGGTGCGCCTTGCCCTCACACGCCAGCAGATGTTCACCTTCGGCTATCGTCCCCGTACGCAGCAGCGGCTGCGCCTGGGTGCGGCGGCGGATGGCAAGCTGCTGGCAATTGCCCACGACGCGCTCGGCCAGACATCGCGCTTCGAAGACTTCACCGAACACCTGGTGGAGTGGAGCGGCATGCTCTACCACTGCGACAACGTTGCGCTCGGTTATCGCCTTGCGCCGCTCGACGTCTATACCCCGCTGGACATGCGTGCGCCGGGTGCCGCGTCCGGCGTGCTCGCACTGGAGTGCGCGATGGATGAGTTGGCATGCGCTGCGAACCTCGACCCGCTCCAATTGCGTCGACGCAATTTTGCCAGCCACAATGGCAACGACGGCAAACCCTATTCCAGCAAAGAGCTGTTGGCCTGTTATGACCAGGGCGCCGCGCGCTTCGGCTGGGGCAAACGCACCCCAAAGCCTCGCAGCATGCGAGAGGGCAACCAATTGATCGGCTGGGGCGTGGCCGGCGGGGTCTGGGAAGCGCTGCAGATGAAGGCCAGCGCCAAGGCCTGCTTCGACAGCCACGGGCATTTGACCGTCAGTAGCGCCACCACTGACATAGGTACCGGTACCTATACGGTGATGACCCAGATTGCTGCGGACGCTGCGGGGGTCTTGCCCGAGGATGTGACCTTCCTGCTGGGCGACTCCTCACTGCCGACAGCGCCGTTGCAGGGTGGCTCGTTCACGGTGTCTTCGGTGGGTTCGGCAGTGCAGCAGGCCTGCCAGATCCTGCGCACCAAGGTGCTGGAACTCGCGCGCCAGAATTTCCCCGAAATAGCGGCGACGCCGGCAGAGAATGTGGCGTTCGCGCAAGGCTACCTGCAAGCGGGGAAACACCGTATTGCCATCGCCAGCATCGTCGCAACGGCCAAGGACGGCGAGCTGCAGGTGCAGATCGACGCCGAGCCCGGTGCCGGACGCCAGCCGTTCTCCACCGCTACCCATTCGGCCGTCTTCGTAGAGGTACACGTTGACGAAGACCTAGGTACGATCAAGGTCATGCGGGTGGTCAGCGCGGTGGCCGCCGGGCGTGTGGTCAACCCGAAAACCGCCCGTAGCCAGATCCTCGGAGGCGTGGTCTGGGGGTTGGGCATGGCGTTGCAGGAAGAGACGCAAACCGATCATGAACTCGGTCGCATCCTCAACCACAACCTGGCCGAGTATCACATCCCGGTGCATGCCGATATCACTGACATCGAGGTGATGTTCGTGGAAGAGCACGACGACATCGTCAATGACCTGGGTTCCAAGGGCGTAGGCGAGATCGGCGTCGTTGGGGTCGCGGCGGCGGTTGCCAATGCCGTTTACCATGCTACCGGCAAACGCGTGAGAGCGTTTCCGATAACGCTGGACAAAGTGCTCTAGCAGCGGGCGGGGTTTGCGGGATCGGGCGCCGCGCAGGCGGCGCTCGAGTCAAGGGTACTGGAGAATTCCAGGCATACCTGCATCCCCGCCTTCAACATCAGAGTTTGAAACGAACGTGAATGGTGCTTTTATCTGTGCCCCCATCAATCGAGATCGCCGAGCTGCCATAGCCTGAATAACTTCTGACAAGCCGCATGCCAAGGCCCGTTCCGCTAGGTTTGGGATAATTTTCGGGAAAACCGTCACCCTCGTCAGTGACGGTGATCAACGCGTGGTCACCTGCATCCCGCACGCTGACCTCGATGGTGCCTTTGCCGTATTTCAAGGCATTGGTGATCAGCTCGGAAATGACCAGGCCCAACGGCGCCATTCTTGCTGGCAGCAGGGTGAACGCGTCAGCGTCAAGGACGATCTTCCGGTCGGCCAGTGCCCTCCCCAGGTCACCGAGCAAGGCTCCGAGGTAGTCGCCGGCAAGCACCTCTTGATCGGCCGTCTGATAGAGCCGTTCATGCACGCTGGCAATGGTCACAACCCGACCCGCTGCCGTTTCCAGTTGCAGCTTGACCGCGGCATCCGGCGTCAGGTTCGCCTGCAATAGCAACAGGGTATTGACCAGATGCAGGCTGTTCTTGACGCGGTGATGGATTTCTTCCAGGTGCAGGTCGTTCTTGCTGAGCCTGGAGTTCTGTGCATCGATCAACGACAGCAACTGAGCCTCATAATGGTGCCGTTCGGTGATGTCTCTGGATACCGCAATGAGTTTTTCGACCTGGCCATCGGCGTTCAACACGGGGGCAACGGAGACATCCCACCATTTAGGCGCCTGCTGACCGGTAGGGCAGAACCCTTCGAAGCGGGTCGACTCGCCTCTGGCGACTTTTTCCAAAGCCTCCCGGACGACCGGGCCCGACTCGGCGGGCCAAAGCTGCAACCATGGCTGCCCTTTGACCTCTGCCAGGTCGGCGATATGCATCAACGCCAATCCGGCGTCGTTCATGAACTCGATGTGACCGCTGCTGGACAACACGTTCACACAGTCCGGGCTGGCGTTGAGCATGCTTTCCGAATAGGGGTCGGCCAGCTGAGGATCATCCCCAGCGGTCAGCCGCTCAACCGCCATGGAGATAACGTTGGAGATCCCTTCCAGGAACACCAGATCGCTTTCGATGAAATCCTCACCATCGCTACTGTCTGCCTCAAGTACCCCAAACGGCATCAATGCGCCCCTGATAGGCACGTTGATGGCACGCTCGATACCATACTTTTTCAGCAATTCTGGCGTTCTGAAGCGCTGTTCCTGGCCCAGGTGGTTCGAAATCACAGGCCGATAGGTTTGAATGGCAAACCCGGCAGGGCTGGCCTCGTCGGCCCCCACTGTCGCGTGGCCAATATCGGACTCATCCCACCCTACCCCATGCGACAGCAGAAACCTGTCGCTATCGGGAATCGGCATCAGGACCTTGGCGAATCGGGTGTGCATGCCTTTGGCCACCAGTGTGCAAGCCTGGTCAAGCACGTCATCCAGGTTGGTGGATTTAAGCGACATGACCGCGTACTCGACCACCAGCTCGTGCTGCCTGTGCAGCCGGGCTTGGGATTTCCTGAGTGCGGCACGAATGGTCTCGTCAGGGGGCAGCTGCTGCATCAATAGTCTTCCAGGGCGCTGAGAAATGCCGTTCTAAGGTTAGCCTTTGCAGAAACGGCCGTAGGCTACATCAGATCTGGTGTAACACCGCTGATCGCTTCGGTGCAACCACCAACATTGATGTACGCATGCCCCTTGCCTGCGCTTTGATCATGCAAGCTGGATATAAACCGAATAACTGCCCAGCAACAGCCAGAACCCAAGAAAGATCCAAGGCGTACGCAGCGAAAAAAGCAGGGACTTGCGATGCCCTGCACGGGAGGTTTCCGCCTCGCAAAACAGCGGAGATTCGTCATAAGCCAGGCCCATCATGGGTTCACTGAGCAGAAGATGGCTTTGCTTGAGCTGCCAGTGATCGATGATCCGATAGGCCGCGCGAATGCCAGGCCATGCATTGAGCGTACTCATCACGCCCAGCAATGCGAGAAAGGCGGGCACCAGCAATGTGAACATCTCACCCCAGCTCTGGTTCAGGTTGCCCATGGACGACACGTAAGCGATGACCAGAAACGACTGGGCGGCCAAGTAGGCATCGGTGCGGTTGGCCAGGATGGTGGTCTCGTACTGAATTTCCCTGCGGTAGAAGTCCAGCCGCTCCTTAGGCGAACCGAACATCCTCGCATTGTGTTCATCGATCTCGTGTTCAGGGGTGGTAGGGGTGATGATTCGAGGCACGTGGCGACTCCTGGTGTTCGCTGAGCCATACCGGGTGGCGGTAGGCGCTTGAGCGGTAGAACAGCGCGCACAACGAAAATTCAGTCGCCATGCCCAGGCCAACCGTCCGTCGTTCAAACACCGGATCCCGTCCAACAAACCCTTGTCACATCTTTCGAACAGGTATGAGCCTTCCAACTGCAGGAGCTTGCACCATGCGTGACTACCCTACCCCTCCGTTTCCCTCCCAACCGCAAAGCGTCCCGGGTTCGCAGCGCAAGATGGAACCCGCCCCGGACTGTGGCGAGCACACCTACACCGGCAACGGCCGACTCAACGGCAAGATAGCGCTGATCACTGGCGCCGACAGCGGGATCGGGCGTGCAGTCGCCATTGCCTACGCCCGCGAAGGCGCAGACATTGCCCTCGCCTACCTTGATGAGCACGACGATGCGCAGGAAACCGCCCGTTGGGTCCAGGCTGCGGGCCGGCAATGCCTGCTGCTGCCCGGGGATCTGGCGCGCAAACAGCACTGCTACGACATCGTCGACAAGACCGTGGAGCAGTTTGGTCGTATCGACATTCTGGTCAATAACGCAGCATTTCAGATGGCGCACGACAGCCTCGATGAAATCGACGATGACGAATGGGTAATGACATTCGACGTCAACATCACGGCCATATTCCGCATTTGCCAGCGGGCGCTGCCATCGATGCCCAAAGGCAGTTCGATCATCAACACCAGTTCGGTCAATTCCGATGACCCATCGCCCAAACTGCTGGCCTATGCCACCACCAAAGGCGCCATCGCCAACTTCACCGCCGGGCTGGCCCAATTGCTGGGAGACAAAGGGATTCGGGTCAACAGCGTGGCACCAGGCCCGATCTGGACCCCACTGATCCCTGCCACCATGCCCGATGAGGCAGTGAAAAACTTCGGGTCGAGCTATCCGATGGGCCGGCCGGGCCAACCGGTTGAGGTAGCTCCGATCTACGTCTTGCTCGGCTCCGATGAGGCCAGCTACATCTCTGGCTCACGCTATGCCGTTACGGGCGGAAAACCCATTCTTTGACCCGCAAGGCCGTGATTCCACAACCGCGATGAGGTGCACCATGAACGCTATCGATCTGCTGATTCAAGACCACAAACTGGTTAAAAAGCTGCTGGACGAACTGTCTTCAACCACCGAACGCGCCGTCAAGAAGCGTGCCGAACTCCTGCATCGGATCGAGCAGGAATTGCAGATCCACACCGCGCTTGAAGAAGAGATCCTGTACCCGGCCATCAAACAAGCCGGGGGCAAGGAAGAAGCGAAGATGTACTACGAGGCAAAAGAGGAACACCGCACGGTCGATGCGCTGGTGTTGCCGGACCTGCTGCACACCGAAACCGGCACCCTCGAATTCGCAGGCCGCGTCAAAGTGATGAAAGAGTTGCTTGAACACCATATCGAAGAGGAGGAAGACGAGTTGTTTCCCACGGCGAAAAAGCTGTTGAGCAAAGATCTGCTTGAAGAAATGGGCCAAGCCATGGAAGCGCAAAAAAAGATGCTCAAGGGTGAGCAGCGTGCCGCTTGAATTCAAAGCAGCCAAGCAAAAGGCATGAAATGCCACTGGCAGATGCTGCAAGGTGCCGCGGGCAGGACTATGACCCCATACGCCTGCCCTGGCCTCAACGTTTGCCTAGCATTCTTGCCAACACGAACGTTGCCACCACGGCCAGCACCACTGCGCCAGTAATGGACGTTACCGTACCCAGCGGCTCGATCGAGCTTTTCACCGCCAGGTAGAAGCCCAACACCCCCACAGCGCCAATGGCATTGCCACGCACGATCGCACCCAGCTCCTGGTGACCGCCCTGAACATGGGCGAACACCGCCAGCGGCCAGGCAATCACCGGGATGGGTGCCAGCAGGCCGCTGGCCACCGGCCCAAGCCATTGGGCACTGGCAGTGATCGCCACCAACAGCAGGGTTGCCGTGAGCATGCGCATGGGGATCACCCAGCGAGGCAGCGGCACAACCTTCGCGGCACCGGCCTGCGCATTGTTCGAGGTAAGGATGATGATCAGCGTAAGCAGGAGCAACGTCACGCAGACTGACACCGCCACCATGCCCAAGCGGCTCATCACAAAGGCTGTGGCCGCGTAAACCGCCACGCCCGTGATGCAGCCGATAAAAGCGGACACACGCCGGGTCACCAGGTAGTAGAACAGGTAGGTTGCCTGCACCGCGGCCAACCCCGCCAATGCGCCAGGCACCGCCTGCAACGCAAAACCAGGCCCCTGTTCGAGGCTGAGAAACAACATGACCAGGGCCGAGGTGACCGGCAGCCCGGAGAGCAGCCCCCCGATCTGGGTACCCCAGCGCCTGGCTGCCAGCGAGATGGCCAGCATGAGGGTCGGGGTGATCAGGAACTTGAGGTAGAAGGCAGTCATTGAGGGCGGCATCGGGTTCAAAAGACAGGAGTGGGCTTATCGCACCTGGCAGGCGACAGATCGGCACCTCATGCTAATGGAACCGGTGTGGCTTTACTCAGGTTTTTAGCGGACTGCCCTGTACCAAGGGCTTGCAGACGCAGAGGGTCATCTTGTGCCAGCCAAGTGCATCTGCCCCTGCAAGAACATCATCAATCCCTGAGCCGCCGGCGACAGGCTGCGCCCCTTACGAGTGAGCATGCCTATGTGACGTTCGACCTTGGGTTCAGCCAACGGCAGGAACGCGAGCCGTTCGTTTTCTTGTGGAAACGCCAGATACGGCAAGGTACTGATGCCCACACCCTCTTCGAGCATCGCAATCAGCGAAATCATGTTGGAGACAAACAGCCGGCTGTGCGCCAGCAGGCTTTCTGCATCGGTACCCTCAAGCAACCGCGACGTGCCATTGCGGATCATCGGCAACCCTTGCAGCTGCGACCAGTGCAACGTCGCCTCAGCCTGGACCAACGGATGATCGGCCCGGCATACCACGCCCACCTGATCATTGATGATCGGCGCGAAGGCAATCTGCTCATCGAACGTCCACAGGCTGCTGATGCCGAAATCCACCAGCCCCTGGGCCAGCAGTTGCTGCACACTTTCGGCGGTACCGTCCTGGATGCTGACCTGCACGTTCGGGTGCTCGGCTACAAAACGCGCCAGCGGCGCCGGCAGCAGCCGGCTGGCCACTGACGGCACGGTGGCGATGCTGACCTGTCCGATCTCGTGACGGGCCAGCAGGGTCGCTTCGCGGGCAATGCGGTCATGGTGCTCGAGCAAACTGCGAAACAGCGGCAAGCAATGCTCGCCAAAAGGCGTCAGTTCAACCCGGCCACCGCCCTTCTCCACCAGCGCCTGGTCCAGCTTCTGTTCCAGCTCACGCACTGCCAAGGATATCGCGGGTTGGGTACGGCAGGCCTGACGGGCAGCGGCGTGGAAGCTTTTCAATTCAGCGACCAGGACGAAGTAGCGCAACTGAGTGATCTTCAGCTCGGGCAACATGGTTAGCAATCCTTATCAAAGCATTTTTTTTATTAATTTTTATTTGCCCCATATTGCTCGCAAGATGATTGCCAGGCAAACAGAGGCGTTCATCCATGTCACACCAGACCTACAAGAACTACATCGATGGCCAGTGGTGCGAAGGGCCGACCACCCTCGCCAACCACAGCCCCTCGGACACCCGCGACCTGATCGGTCACTACCACCAGGCCAGCGTCGACCAGGCTCACCAGGCCATCCAGGCAGCCGGCGCCGCGCAGCCGAAATGGGCCGCCAGCGGCCTGGAAGCGCGCCAGCAGGTGTTGATGGCCATCGGTGACGAACTGATCGCCCGCAAACAGGAGCTCGGTGAACTGCTCTCGCGTGAAGAAGGCAAACCGCTGGCCGAAGGCATCGGCGAAGTCAACCGCAGCGGCCAGTTCTTCCATTACTATGCCGCCGAAGTGCTGCGCCAGATGGGCGAAACCGCCACATCGGTGCGCCCGGGTGTCGAGATTGAAGTACTGCGCGAACCCGTGGGTGTCGTTGGCATCATCACTCCATGGAACTTTCCCATGGCCACTGCAGCCTGGAAGATCGCTCCGGCGTTGGCCTTTGGCAACAGCGTGGTGTTCAAGCCGGCCAATCTGGTACCCGCCAGCGCCTGGACGCTGACCGAAATCATCAGCCGCCAAGGCCTGCCAGCCGGCACTTTCAACCTGGTCATGGGCAGCGGTGCAAGTGTCGGCGAAACCCTGGTGCAGTCCGCAGACATCAGTGCCCTGACGTTCACCGGCTCACTGCAGACCGGCCGGCACGTGGCGGTCGCCACCGCCGGCAACCTGGTGCGCTGCCAGCTGGAGATGGGCAGCAAGAACGCCTTGGTGGTGATGGAAGACGCCGACCTTGATCTGGCCGTGGACTGTGCGCTCAATGGTGCCTTCTACGGTACCGGCCAGAAGTGCACCGCCTCCTCGCGCTTGATCGTCTGCGACGCCATTCACGACCGCTTCGTCGAGGCCCTGCGCCTGCGCATGCGCCAGCTCAAGGTTGGCCACGCGCTGCAGGCCGGGGTGCAAATCGGCCCGGTGGCCGAGGCGCGTCAACTTGAGCAGAACCTGGAATACCTGCGCCTGGCCCAAGCCGAAGGCGCCACCCTGATAGAAGGCGGCGAACGCCTGCAACTGGAAACCGACGGCTTCTACATGCGCCCTGCGCTGTTCATCAACAGCCACAACCACATGCGCATCAACCGCGAGGAAGTGTTCGGCCCGATTGCCTGCGTGATTCGGGTCCGCGACTTCGAAGAAGCACTGGCAACGCTCAACGACACCGAGTATGGCCTCACCGCCGGCATCATCACCCAGTCGCTGCACTACGCCAGCGCCTTCAAGCACCGTGCCCAGACCGGCTGCGTGATGGTCAACCTGCCCACCGCCGGCACCGACTACCACGTCCCGTTCGGCGGCCGCAAAGCCTCAAGCTTCGGCCCGCGTGAACAGGGCCAGTACGCCCGTGATTTCTACACCGTGGTCAAGACCACCTACCTGCGGCCCTGAAGGAGTTCAGACCATGAGCGACATCCTGATGATCGACGGCCTGCAGTATTCCAACTGGAGCCCGGAGATTTTCCAGCAGATGCAGGCCGGTGGCCTGAGCGCCGTACACGCCACCATCGCCTACCACGAAAATGCCCGCGAGACGCTGTCACGCCTGGGCGAATGGAACCGCCGCTTCGAGACCTGGCCCGAGCTGATTCGCCCGGTGCGCTCGGCCGGCGACATACGCCTGGCGCGACAGGAAGGCCGGGTGGGTATCTTCTTTGGCTTTCAGAACTGCTCGCCAATCGAAGACGACATTGCCTTGGTCGAGGTATTCCGCCAACTGGGGGTGTTCGTCATGCAGCTCACCTACAACAACCAAAGCCTGCTGGCCAGCGGTTGTTACGAAAGCCAAGACAATGGCATCAGCCGTTTCGGCCGCCAGGTGATCGCCGAAATGAACAGGGTCGGCATGCTCATCGACATGTCGCACAGTGCCGAACGCAGCACCCTGGAGGCCATCGAGCTGTCCAGCCGGCCGGTGATCATTTCTCATGCCAACCCGGCGAGCTTCCATGCTGCCAAGCGCAACAAGTCCGATGCGGTACTGCGCGGCATCGCCGAATCCGGTGGCCTGTTGGGTTTCAGCACCTACCCCTTTCACCTCAAGGGCGCCTCGCAGTGCAGCCTGGAAAGCTTCTGCGACATGGTGGCGCGAACCGCCGACCTGATGGGTGTGGAGCATATCGGCATCGGCACCGACCTGTGTCAGGCGCAACCGCTGGCCGTACTCGAATGGATGCGCAACGGCCGCTGGAGCAAGGACAAGGACTACGGCGAAGGCTCCAAGGACAACGCCAACTGGCCGGCACCCTTACAGTGGTTCCGCGACAGCCGCGACTTCCCCAACATCGCCCACGGCCTGCGTGCCCGGGGCTTTGCCGAGCAGGAAGTTGAAAAGATCATGGGGCTCAACTGGTTGCGCCTGCTGGAGAGCGCCACCACGGCGCCCATCTGAGCCCACTGCACGGACAGCATCAACAATAACAACAATCGCAGGTTCCGGAGGCTTCATGAAAAACCCCACCACCCTGCCGGCCGACGGCCAGGACTTGCGCCTGCCACTGGCACGGGACATCGACTGGCCGCTGTTCCTGATCAGCGGCGGCTTTCTCGGTACATTCCTACTTGCGGCGCTGGTCGACATCGATGCGGTTTCGGCCTTGGTCAACACCTTGTTCGGCTGGTCGACCCGGTTCTTTGGCCTGTACTGGCAGTTACTGATGCTAGCGACGTTTGCCGTCAGCCTGGGCATCTGTTTCACCCGTTGCGGACGGGTGCGTCTGGGCGGTGTGACCCAGCGCCCGGACATCAGTACCTTCAACTGGATCGCGGTGATCATGTGCGCCCTGCTGGCAGGCGGCGGCGCCTTCTGGGCCGCGGCCGAGCCACTGATGCACTTCGCAAGCCCGCCGCCGTTGTTCGCAGGCGTGCAACCGCACAGCGAAGCGGCAGCCACCGCAGCGCTGGCACAGGCCTTCGTGCACTGGGGCTTTCTGGCCTGGGCCGTGCTCGGCAGCCTGCTGGCGATCGTGCTGATGCACCTGCACTACGACAAGGGCCTGCCACTGGCACCTCGCACCCTGCTCTACCCCTTGTTCGGCCAACGCGCACTGAAGGGCCCGATCGGCACCCTGGCCGACGCCACATCGATCATCGCGGTGGTTGCCGGCACGATCGGCCCGATCGGCTTTCTCGGCCTGCAGATCAGCAGTGCCCTGCACGCCGTCTGGGGCGCGCCCAACGATGTTCTCACCCAGTCGCTGACCATCGTCCTGGTCACGCTGATGTACACCGTGTCTTGCCTGGTAGGCCTGAAAGGCATCCGGTTCGTCAGTGAGATCAACGTGTGGCTCATGATCGGCCTGGCATTGTTCATGGTGGTTTTCGGGCCGACCCTGTTCATACTCGGCGGCTTCCCCGAAGCCTTCGCCCTGCATGTGGAGCAGTTCATCCCCATGACCCTGTTCCGCGACGACCCCAAATGGCTGGACTGGTGGACGGTGTTCTACTGGGGCTGGTTCATCGGCTACGCACCCATGGTGGCGCTGTACGTCGCGCGGATCTCGCGGGGCCGGACCATTCGCGAGATCATCATGACGCTGTCGATCATCGCGCCACTGGTGACCATGTTCTGGTTCACTGTGGTCGGTGGTACAGGCATCGGCCTGGAACTGCAGACACCCGGCATCGTCACTGCCCATGGCTCCCAGCCTGAAGACCTGCTGCTGGGCGTGACGCAAAACCTGCCCTTGGGTGGCCTGATCAGTGCACTGTTCCTGTTCCTGAGCTTCATCTCGGTGGCCACCAACGGCGACGCCATGGCCTTCACCGTAGCCCTGGCGATGTCCAGCAACGACAAGCCGAAGAAATGGCTGTGCGGCTTCTGGGCCATTGGCATGGGCCTGGCAGCGGTGGCACTGATCACCATCGGTGCAGGTGGGGTCACGGCCTTGCAGTCCTTTATCGTCATTACCGCCGTGCCGGTATCGCTGGTGATCCTGCCCGCGCTGTGGGATGCGGTGCGTATCGCCCGGCACATGGCCCGTGAACAAGGCGTCTGAATTATGATGCATGCAGGTACAACAACAATGTCCAAACCCGCTTTTGCAATGACCGCGCTACGCCCGGCCGAACAGGTCATGGACCTGGCGCGGCTGGGCAGCCAATTCCAAAGCCCTTTGAGCTTCGTGCGCAGCAGCATGCGGCGGATGATGAACCAGCGCTGGCAAGTCCTACGCACCCGCTTCGACCTGGACGGTGCAGGCTTTGGCACCGCCATTTACCGGATAGAAACACCGAACGCCCATTACCATTGCGTGATCTTCTCGGCCTATCTGCCCCCGGAAAAACGCAGCGACCGGGTTATCGCCGACCAGTGGGATGTAAGCTTCGTGCTGGTTGCCGGCGATGTCGACGATAAGCAACTGGCCGACTTGCAGCGCAACGTGCCCCTGCAGGAAGCCGGGCGCTTCGACGCCCGCGTACTGGTGCTGTCGCGGGCCAACCGCAGCCTGCGCAACTTCGACAAGTTCCTGGCGGCGCTGGCGGAAGGCAACCAGCCTGATCCGTGCCAATTGGCCGAGGTCGGCTACCTGTATCGCACTACCGCCGTGTACGGCAACGGCAAGTTCGGCATTGCCGACTTCGCCTGCCTGCAACGCAACCCGGACTTCAATCAGCCGTTCAGCGCACAGATGTTCACCGTATACCTGTTACGCCACTTCAGCATCCAGCAGGTCGAGCACATGGCGCGCGCCCTGAACCCGCAACGGGCGGTGCCACTGGCCACCGAACTGCAGCGCTACCTGGGCGTCGGCAACGCGACCGGGCTGGGCATGGCGCCATTTCTGATCAACCACCCGCAATTGATCGAACGCTGGATCAGCATACGCGAAACCGCCCTGGCACGGGTGCTTGCGCAAGCGCCGCAACCGGCCTGCCTCGCGCGCCTGCAGCACCTTCTGGCGCGGGCCAGCCAACACCTTTCCCAGGCCCTGACCGAAGACGCTCGCCAGCAAGCACAGAACCAACAGACACTGGCGGAGCTGGCGGCGCTGTCCGACTGGCTTGATCGGCAACCCTGCAGCGAGGGGCTCTGGCCTCGCCTGCTGGGCTGGAGCCAGGCACATGCGGGCCTGGGCTGCCAGGAACTGCTGGTGAGCCTGCTGCTGGAGCTGTACCCCGAACAGGTCACACCGCTGGCCGAGCACATGAGTGTGGACGAAGGTTGGCGCCTGGACGCAGAGATGCCACTGGTGCAACTGCGGGCACTGATCGAGCAACGCTACGCATGGGCGTTGGCCTACGACCTCGACGACATCGACGCCCAACATTTCTTCTGGTATCGCTCCGCCGAAAAGGAGGAACCACGCTTGGGCATGCGCAGCGAAGAACCCGGCGCCGAGAAGGAAATGCAACTGGGCATCGCACGCAATATCCAGCGGTGTCATGGAGCGCTGCTCGCGCACCTGCACACCCAACCCCAGGCACTGACCGCGCACTTCCTGATCGCCCAGCCGGCATTCAAGGGCACCGTGCGCCGCCTGCAAGGGATGGCGCAGAGCACTTATGGCGAGATCCGCGCCAACCTGCTGGCGCGGGACATGCTGCCCATCCACCTGCTGCGCTGCAAGCTGGCGTTTTTTGGCGCCGGCAAGTTCGACCCCAAGTCCAGCCGCTGGGTACGCATTACCCTCTTCCAGGGGGCACCGCTGGTCAGCGAGATCGGGCAGCCGTTCACCGACGACTGGAACTTTGCCGTCATGCCGCAAGGAGGCCTTTGACCATGCGAGTGTCGCTCAATGAAATCCAGGTCATGTGCCGCAAGGCCTTCGAAGGCATGGGCTTTGCCGCCGGGGACTGTGAAGACGCCGCCGAGCTGGTCGGCTGGTTGCAACTACAGGGGCTGGACGGTGTAGGCACACTGGCCAAGGCGCTGGACTACCTGGACCGCGAAGCAGAACGGCCCTATGCCCTCAGCCATGAAGACAGTGCCCTGCTGGTGATCGACGCCCAAGGCCAGAGCGTCTTGCGCTGCGCGGCTACCGTCGTGGCGTTGGCACAAAGCAAGGCACTGCGCGCTGGCCAGGCAGTGCTGCGCATCCAGCACTGCCACAACCGCCTGTTGTTGCTGGGCTATCTGAGCCGAGCCGCGCAACTGGGCCTGCAGGTGCAGGCCTGTTGGGGCGATGCCCGCCAGCAACACCAGGCCAGCTTCAGCGCAGGTGCCGCCTGCCCTGAGCTGCGCAGCGCAGATCAACCCTGCGCAAGCACCGCGATGGAGCAGAGCATCACAGTCGTGTTCAACCGGCCGACCCACACGCAGCCACATGTCGCGCTCTCATCAGACGCGCTTGTTCAGGGCTTCACAGTCAGCGAGCACACCTGGCAGCGGCTCAAGCAGTTTGCCAACCAGGTTCTGGTCGAAAGCACCGAAGCGTCACGCCGGCACGGCGCCGGCGGTGGCAACGATGCTGACTGACTCTTTCGATTACCCCAGGAATACTCACCCATGAAATACGCAATCAAGACTGACCTGTATGCCTCCAAGGCGCCGCTGGAATGGGCGGTGGTCGGCAACGGCACGCTGTACACTGCGCAGATCCCCATCGATGCCAAAGGGCAAGTGGTCGCGGGGGGCATTGATGCCCAGACGCGTCAAACCCTGGACAACTTGCGCCATACCCTGGAGGCAGCCGGAAGTTCGCTGGATGCCGTGACCCAGGTACTGATCTACGTTACCGACCGCAGTTACCTGGCGAACGTCAACAGCATCTACGCCGAGTACTTCCAGGCGCCTTACCCCAACCGGGCGGCGATCGTGGTAGCAGGGCTGGCGCGCGAGGAAATGCTCGTGGAACTGGTCGTCCATGCGTGCGTGCAGGACAGAAGCTGAGCGCTGCTCCTTAGCGCCCGCTAATGAAATAGAACGTCGCCAACCCTGCCCCAGTCATCAGCAAGGAACCTGTGACGTGCAAAGCGATAGAGCCCAGAGCCCATGAAATACGCCCCTCCTGCATAAGCGACACGACCTCTGCGGAGAAAGTGGAGAACGTGGTCAATCCACCGCAAAAACCAGTGATCAGCAGCAGGCGCCATTCGGGGCTGAGCGACGGCGATGCGGAGAAGAATGCGATGGCCAAGCCAATGATGTAGCCACCAAGGAGGTTGGCCAGCAGGGTACCTGGCGGCACAGCGGGGAATAGTGCATTGAGCTTCATGCCCAGGCCCCAGCGGAGCCAGGCACCGACCATGGCACCAATCCCGATGGCCAATAGCGACTTCAACATACAGTGTCGCGCTCCGGGCAAAGAACTGGCAGGCATTCGGTACCGGCATCAGCCGCCAGCTTCAGCCGATCGGCCTTGCAGATGTATTTAGGCTTGTTTCGCGGTGCCAGCTTGGCGGCGGCCTTTTTCTGGTGTGCTTGCAGCAACTGCTTGATCTTCTTGCGACGGTTCATGGTGCCACTCGGTACGGGGTTGATCAGGTAGAACACATCATAAATGATGGAACCAGACGCTGGGGCGCGGGTGAATCACTCGTTGCCCTGGCGCTTCGCGTTTTTCTTGACGATGGCCTTCATCCGCGTCGCAGCGCGCTGCACGGTGGCCATCTTCTCCGGGCGTTTCATGCCGCGCCACTTGCGGATTTCCTCACGGGTTCGGCCACAGCTCACGCACAGCTCGCTGTTGAGCTGGCAAAGCGAGACGCAGGGGTTTTCGATGTCTTTGGCCATGGGCTGCTCCGGTTCTGGCCGCGGATGATAGCGCACGACGGCCAGATGCGCCGAGAACAGGGCGCTCCACAGGCCCTCAAGCCGCTGCGGCCCTGTCGGTATCGCTGCTGACCTCGAACTGCCCGACCAGCTTCTGCAGCTTGCTGGCATTGGCCTTCACCGTCTCGGCACTGCTCTGCAGCACCACCGCCGTCTGGCGCATTTCGCTGGACGACTGGTTGACCTGCTCGATGGTCTTGCCATAAGCCAGGCTGCGCTGGTTGAGCTGCTGAATGATCTGGAACATGCTCTCTACCGCTTGGTGCAACTGTACGTTCTCCGAAGAGGCATCTTCGGCCAGGCGCAAACTGTCATCGACGTTATGTACCCCCTCCTCCATGAAACTGACGGCTTGCTGGGTTTCATTCTGCAGGCCTTCGACCATGTGCCGGATATCGTCGGCCGCGCGCGCCGTGCGCGAAGCCAGGCTGCGCACTTCATCGGCCACCACCGCAAAGCCCCGGCCATGCTCACCCGCGCGTGCGGCCTCGATGGCGGCATTGAGGGCCAGCAGGTTGGTCTGGTTGGTGATGTCGCTGATCAGCCCGCTGATGTTGCCGATCTGCGCCATCCTGCTGTCAAGCAGTTGCACACTGGAAGAAGAACGCGCTACCACATCCCGAATCGACTGGGTGCCCGCCTGCACCGCCAGGTACTGCTCACGGGCCCGGCTGACCACCTCGTCCATCGCCTGCTTCATCTGCTCTGCGCTGACCGAAGCCTGCTGCAGTTCGCCCAGTTGCTCCTCCATGATGATCATCATCTGGTGCACCGCCTCGGCCACTTCGGTG
Organism: Pseudomonas sp. TR47; assembly: GCF_044143025.1. NCBI lineage: Bacteria > Pseudomonadati > Pseudomonadota > Gammaproteobacteria > Pseudomonadales > Pseudomonadaceae > Pseudomonas > Pseudomonas sp. TR47. Next base: position 219,200 of record NZ_JBHFCS010000002.1, read on the forward strand.
GAGGTGACGCTCGCTTCGTGGCTGCGCCCCAGCATCATCTGGTTGGTGGCACCCACCGTGCGGCTGGCCTTGACCACTTGGCCCACCACCGAGTCCAGACGGTCGATGAAGCTGTTGATCCAGCGCGCCATGTCGCCACTTTCATCGTTGGCCATGGTCGTGGTGTCCAGCCGTTGGCGCAGGTTGCCCTCGCCCTCGGCGATGGTGCGCAGTACATCGGTCATGCCATTGAACCTGGCAGCGAGCCGCCTTGGCCCCAGCGCACTGAAAAGCAGTGTGGCAGCCAGCATGCTCACGGCCAGCAGCGCATCGTTGATGCCTTGCGCCAAGCCCGCGTAGTGCTGCACCAGGAAGTTGCAACCAAACAGGCCGGCCATGATCGCGATGTACGGCTTCATCAACCCGTAGCTGAGTGAGCGTCGCCGGTAGACCTCCTCCAGATCGGCTTCGCACATCATGCCCCACCGGTCCGGCGAGCCCGGCAACTGGAATGTGACGCCTTTGCCCACCACTGGCACATGGCGATAGTCCGAATAGCCAGGGTAAGTCACGAACAGGTTGGCGCCCTGGCGGATGGTTTCCCGAACGCCTGGATGAAGCTCGCGGGTGGCAGGGTCGGTAAAGCGCAGCTCAAGCTCGGTATGGCGCTGGACCTGCACGGTGCTCCATGGCGTATGCACCCCGCTCTTGAGGTTTTCCCCGTGGGTGAAGGTGCCGTCCTCGAAACGTGAGCGCGACAGGGCGGTACCCGGTTTGATAGCGGGGTCGAAATGCGATTGCGCCATGAACAGGTAATTGTCACCGGACTCGGCATAGATATGCCCGGCCTCGCGCTGGATCAGGTCGCCCAATACATCGTTGGGCACCCGGCCGCAGAGGCAGCCGTAGACCTTCCCATGCGTTTTGAGTGGCTGATAGAACATCAGTGTCACTTCGTCGTGAAACCGCGACGACGAGGGGCCGATCTGCAAGGTCAGCGGGTCGACATATGGGCCGTGCAAGAACGGCGCCTTCAGCCCTTGGGCCAAGGCGCCCTTCTGTTCGATGCGCTGGCCAATGCTACGCTGCACCCAACTCGACACTACAACCGTGCCATCGGTGTCGATGACGAAAAGTTCCGAGAAGTCGTTCGCTTGAGCGAGCTTGTCCAGCAATGCCGTACGGTCGGCATGAGCCGATACCGGGTCAAGGCTTGCTGCCAGTTCGGCCAAGTGCTCCCATTGTTCGCGGGCCCAGCTTTGCAGCAACTGCATGCGGGTCTGGGCTATGGCTTCGAACGTCTGCTCGATGACCGGATAAGTCGATCGGTTGAGCCCGCAGGACCAGCGCATGCTGAGCTTGCCGGTTTTTCCGAACCACGGCAGCCAATGCTTCTCAGCCGATGACAACTGCATGGAACCACTTGAAAGCGACATTATCTTCACCATACGCGACATCACGATGGCAAAGTGATAGCAAGTACTACGCCAACTCGTATGCAAGCTAATGATTAGGCAGGTAGCCATGGCCTCAGTACGCCATCTGCGCACCAATGAGGGGCAAAAAATGCGACCTGCGCCAATAAGGGTCGCCCGCCACAGGACCTGATCTCACTCACCGCCAGTACTGCGTGTCATCGACAATCTGTTCATGCCCTGCAAACAGCGCCGGCAACTGCTCCTTGAGGTAATCGATCCAGGTCCGCACCTTGGCATCCAGATAGTGCCGCGACGGGTACATTGCGTACAACGCACACTCACGCAGCCGGTAAGGTGCCAACAACCGCCGCAAGCGCCCTTGCTCGATCGCCTGGCTGGCCGTGTAGAACGGCAGCAGCCCGATGCCCATGCCCAGTTCACTGGCCACCAGCATCGCGTCGGCGACGTTGGTCAGGAAGCTGTCGCGCGGCGCGATCACGCAATGGTCCAGCCCTTGGGGAAACACCCAGTCGCCCTCATACATCGGGTACGCCATGCGCAGGCAGCGGTGCTCATGCAGGTCTTCGGGCCGCTCGGGCACACCATGGGCCTCCAGGTAACTGGGCGCGGCGCAGGGGATGCTGAAGATGGTGCCCAGCGGCACAGCGATCAGCTGTGAGTCGGGCAAGGCGTCGTCCACGGTGATCACCACATCGTGCCCTTCGGCCAGCGGGTCGGGGTTGCGCTGGGAAAGGGTCAGCTCCACCACCACCTCCGGGCATAGCGCGTTGTAGCCGGCCACCAGCGGCATCAGCAACAGGCCAAGGCCGTGCGGGCAATGCAGGCGCAGCCGGCCACGGGGGGTCAGGTGCGCGCCACGCGCTTCGCCCACCGCCTCTTCGGTCAACAGCATGATTTGCCGCGAGCGCTCCAGAAACCGCTCGCCGGCCTCGCTCATGCGCAGGCGCCTGGTAGTGCGGTGCAGCAGGCGAGTCTGCAGCTGATTCTCAAGCTCGGCGACGATCCGCGACACCTGCGCGGCAGAAATGTCCAGGGCATTGGCAGCCGCAGCGAAGCTGCCGCACTCCACTACCCGGGTGAAGGTGCGCATGGCGTGCAGCATGTCCATGGGGCTCGGCTCCTTGTTCGTTCTTATTCGTACGTTCCAGGCAGGAATCTATCACGGCTTAGCCCATTTATTGTGCACAGCCAAACAATACATCATTGGTAAAACATTGAAGAAGGAGCCTGCCATGAACATCAAACGCTCGATCGCGCTGCTTGCGCTCTCTGCCACCTTCGCCTCGTTCGGCGCCTTGGCCGCCCCAGGCGCCGCACAGCCGGCCGCTAACGACAGCGCCAACTACGAATACGGCATGCCGCTGGATGTAGCCAAAGTGGTGTCGATCTCCCCGGCCAGCAACATTGCCGATTGCCAGGTGGGCACCGCGCACATGGTCTATGTCGACCATCAGGGCCAGACCCACGAGGTCAACTACCGGGAGATGGGTAACTGCTCGCAGCAGTGATTCAGGCCAGCACCTGGGTGATCCAGCCAACCTGCCTGGCAAAGTCCTGCAGTTTGTGTGGCGCGATCGCATCCCGGGCACGTTCGAAGTTGGCCAGGGTCTGCTGCTTCTGACGCAGCATGCGTTGCCACTTGGTGACAAACGCCGGGCTTTTCTCCCGCATCAGCAGCGGGCCGAAATACAGCTCTTCGACGCTATAGACGACTGCCCCGCCCGGCTCGGCAACGATGATCTCGTAGTCGAAGCGGTTCTCGCGCAACACCTCTTCGCAAACGATCCGGTAGCCGTTGGCCATCAGCCAGGCCCGTAGTTCACCCTCACCGCCATTGGGCTGCAGGATCAACCGCTCGCTGCCGCTCAGGCGTGCCTTGCCCCGCTCCAGGATTTCGCACATGGTGTCGCCGCCCATGCCGCAGATACTCACCGCCGAGATGCGGTCCTGCGCCTGGATCGCCTCCAGGCCATCGGCCAGGCGGATGGTGATGCGCTCCTGCAGGCCGTTGCGGCGTACATTACGCTGGGCCGAAGCATAAGGCGTTTGCGCCACTTCCCCGGCCACACCTGCTTCGATCGCGCCACGCAGCGCCAGCGCCACCGGCAGGTAGCCGTGGTCCGAGCCGATATCGGCCAGGCGCGCGCCTTGCGGCACATGCGCCGCCACACGCTCCAGGCGCATCGACAATGTCTGTTCGTTCAACTCAAGCCCCTTGCTCAACAATCGGCGCGATTCTGACCGCCGTGGCGCGGTATTACAATGCGCGCGGGCCAAGCGGTGCCCTGTGGCTCGACCCCTGCGCCGTGCTCGCGTAGGCTTGCGGCTTTCCTTCCGTCGCAAGGCAAAACCACTTTATGGCCAACATCATCTTCACCCCGGATTCCGATGCCGAGTCCATTTCTTCCGACGTCGCCGAGTTCAACGGCGTGCTGGTGACCACCCAGATTCCAGCCGATCTGGACGGAGATATCGTGCAGCAGAGCGAAAGCACCCTGCAGGCACTGAAAGAAGCCTTGGAAAAGGCCGGCAGCGGCATGGACCGGGTCATGCACCTGACCATCTACCTCACCGACATGGCCGACCGCGCCGCCTTCAACGAGGTGTACCAGCGTTTCTTCAGCAAGCCGTGGCCGGTGCGCGCTGCCGTGGGCGTGGCGGCGCTGGCGTACCCGCAAATGCGTGTCGAAGTGACCGCGATGGCGGCCAAAGGCTGATAGAGCGGTTGCCTCACCGCCAGGGGCTGCAAAGCGGCCCCAACCCAAGCAGGACGCAGTACCGGCAAACCACCTCTGGGCAGCCAAAGCATGCCACCCGCCCATTTCCCCGCTACAATGCCGCCCTACCGTGACAGCCCGAACCTATAACGACATGTCCCTTCCAAAGAATCACCTGGAACTGCTCAGCCCTGCCCGTGACGTGGCCATCGCCCGTGAAGCGATCCTGCACGGCGCTGACGCCATCTACATCGGTGGCCCGAGCTTCGGCGCACGCCACAACGCCTGCAATGAAGTGGGCGAAATCGCCGAGCTGGTAGAGTTCGCCCGGCGCTACCACGCCCGCGTGTTCACCACCATCAACACCATCCTGCACGACAACGAGCTGGAACCGGCGCGCAAGCTTATCCATCAGCTGTACGACGCCGGCGTCGATGCGCTGATCGTGCAGGACCTGGGGGTGATGGAACTGGACATCCCGCCTATCGAGCTGCATGCCAGCACCCAGACCGACATCCGCACCCTGGAACGGGCCAAGTTCCTCGACCAGGCCGGCTTCTCCCAACTGGTACTGGCCCGTGAACTGAACCTGCAGCAGATCCGCGCCATCGCCGCCGAAACCGACGCGGCCATCGAGTTCTTCATCCACGGCGCGCTGTGCGTGGCCTTCTCCGGCCAGTGCAACATTTCCCACGCCCAGACCGGCCGCAGCGCCAACCGTGGCGACTGCTCGCAGGCCTGCCGCCTGCCGTACACCCTCAAGGACGACCAGGGCCGTGTGGTGGCGTTCGAGAAGCACCTGCTGTCGATGAAAGACAACAACCAGACCGCCAACCTGCGCGACCTGGTCGATGCCGGCGTGCGCTCGTTCAAGATCGAGGGCCGCTACAAGGACATGAGCTATGTGAAGAACATCACCGCCCACTACCGCAAAGAACTCGACGCCATTCTCGAAGACCGCCCGGGCCTGGCCCGTGCCTCCAGCGGCCGCACCGAGCACTTCTTCGTACCCGACCCGGACAAGACCTTCCACCGTGGCAGCACCGACTACTTCGTCACCGACCGCAAGGTGGACATCGGCGCCTTCGACTCACCAACCTTCACCGGCCTGCCGGTAGGTGTGGTGGAAAAGGTCGGCAAGCGCGACCTGCAGGTGGTCACCGAAGTGCCGCTGACCAACGGCGACGGCCTCAACGTGCTGGTCAAGCGTGACGTGGTGGGCTTCCGTGCCAACATCGCCGAGCCGCGTGGCGAGTTCGAAGAAGACGGCCACAAGCGCTACCGCTACCGGGTCGAACCCAACGAGATGCCCGAGGGCCTGCACAAGCTGCGGCCCAACCACCCGCTGTCGCGCAACCTGGATCACAACTGGCAGCAGGCCCTGCAGCGCACCTCTGCCGAGCGCCGGGTAGGTGTGGAGTGGCACGCCGTGCTCACCGAACAGCGCCTGATGCTCAGCGTCTGCAGTGAAGAAGGCGTCAGCGTGCAGGTCGCCCTGGATGGCCCGTTCGGCGCAGCCAATAAGCCGCAGCAGGCCCTGGACCAGTTGCACGACCTGCTCGGCCAACTGGGTACCACGATGTATCACGCCAATGCCATCGTGCTGGACGCACCGCAGGCGTACTTCATCCCCAACTCGCAGCTCAAGGCCCTGCGCCGCGAAGCCATAGAGGCGCTGACCCAGGCGCGCATCAAGGCCCACCCGCGTGGCGGGCGCAAGGCCGAGACCACGCCGCCGCCGGTGTACCCGGAGTCGCACCTGTCGTTCCTGGCCAACGTCTACAACCAGAAGGCCCGCGACTTCTACCACCGCCACGGCGTGCAATTGATCGATGCTGCGTACGAAGCGCACGAGGAGCACGGCGAAGTGCCGGTGATGATCACCAAGCACTGCCTGCGTTTCTCGTTCAACCTGTGCCCCAAACAGGCCAAGGGTGTGACCGGCGTGCGCACCAAGGTGGCGCCGATGCAGTTGATCCAGGGCGATGAAGTGCTGACCCTGAAGTTCGACTGCAAGCCGTGCGAAATGCACGTGGTCGGCAAGATGAAGAGCCACATCATCGACCTGCCGACACCCGGCAGTGCGGTGGCTCAGGTGGTCGGGCACATCAGCCCGGAAGACCTGCTCAAGACCATCCCGCGGGCACCGCACTGAGAGTGATACGCCCCTGTGCCGGCCTGTAGGAGCGGCCTTGCCGGGGCGCCGGACCGGTCGGAAAGGGCCGCGAAGCGGCCCCAGGTTTTTGCATCGCTGCCGGTGAGATGGGGCCGCTTCGCGGCCCTTTCGCGACACAAGGCCGCTCCTACGGTGACCACTGGACCTGCGCAGCGGCCGTCTTTACACCATCACAAAATTCCCAGCCCCCGCGCCGTCCGGTCCACGGCAATGCGCGTCTTGTCCACCAGCTCATCGAGCTCGCCATGCGTGGCCACCAGCGCCGGCGCCATGATCATCCGCCCCAGCGTCGAACGGATGATCACACCTTCCTCGAACCCGTAGGTGCGGCACTGCCAGGCCAGGTCGTTCTCGTTGGCGTAACGCTTGCGGCTGCCCTTGTCCTCGGCGAACTGCAACGCCGCCACCAGCCCCGCGCCCTGCACCTGGCCAATCAACGGATGGTTGGCAAACACCTCACGCAGGATGCGCTGCAGGTACGGGCCGGTATCGTCCTTGACCTGGCGCACGATGCCTTCGTCGCGCAGCGCCTTGAGGTTGGCGATGGCCACTGCGGCCGCCACCGGGTGCCCGGAATATGTCAGGCCGTGGGCGAATACCCCGCCACGCTCCACCAGCGCTTCGGCGATGCGCTTGCTCAGCACCAGGCCGCCCATGGGCACGTAACCCGACGTCAGGCCTTTGGCGATGGACAGGGTGTCCGGCTCGAAGCCAAAGTACTCGTGGGCGAACCATTCACCGGTACGGCCAAAGCCACCGATCACCTCGTCGGCGCACAGCAGCACATCATACTGGCGGCAGATGCGCTGGATTTCCGGCCAGTAGCTTTCCGGCGGGAAGATCATGCCGCCCGCGCCCTGGAACGGCTCGGCCACAAAGCCTGCGACATTCTCTGCGCCCAGCTCGAGGATCTTCTCTTCCAGCTGCAAGGCGCAGCGGCGGCCGAACTCGGCCGGCGTCAGCTCGCCACCCTCGGCGTACCAGTACGGCTCGTCGATGTGTGCCACATCCGGAATCAGCCCGCCCATCTCGTGCATGAACTTCATGCCGCCCAGCGCTGTGGCGGCCAGGGTCGAGCCGTGGTAGCCGTTCCAGCGGCCGATCATGACCTTCTTGTTCGGCTGGCCGACCACCTGCCAGTAACGGCGCACGGTGCGGATCAACACCTCGTTGGCCTCGGAGCCGGAGTTGGTGTAGATCGCGTGGCTGTAGTGCCCGGGCAGCAAGCTGAAGAGCAGTTCGGACAGCTCGATCACCGCCGGGTGGGTGGTGTGGAAGAACATGTTGTAGTACGCCAGCTGGTCCATCTGCGCGGCGGCGGCGGCGGTCAGGTCCTTGCGCCCGTAACCCAGCTGGGTGCACCACAGCCCGGACATGCCGTCCAGGTAGCGCCTGCCGTCGTTGTCCCACAGGTACAGGCGTTCGCCGCGGGTGATGACCCGTGGGCCTTCGGCGTTGAGCGCCTTCTGGTCTAGGAAAGCGTGGATGTGGTGGGCCGCGTCGCTGGCCTGGTAGTCGCGGGTGTCGCGTTGCGGCTGGAAGGGTGCGTTCATTGTTGTTCTCCGTGAGTGAGGGTCAGCGCAGCTGGAACCAGGTGGTCTTGAGCTGGGTGTACTTGTCGAAGGCGTGCAGCGACAGGTCGCGGCCAAAGCCCGACTGGCGGCCGCCGCCAAAGGGCACCGCCACATCGAGGGCATCGACCGTGTTGACCGAGACGGTGCCCGCCTTCAACTGCCGGGCCACGCGGTGGGCGCGGTTGAGGTCGTCGCTCCACAGCGAAGCGGCCAGGCCATAAACGCTGTCGTTGGCCAGGCGTACGGCCTGCGCTTCGTCGTCAAAGGCAGTGATCGCCAGCACCGGGCCGAACACTTCTTCGCGGGCCAGGGCCGAATCCGGGCGCACGTCGGCGAACACCGTTGGCGCGATGAAGTTGTTCGAGCCGTTGAAGGTCAGCCGCTGGCCGCCGCACAACAGGCGTGCGCCGTCGCCCTGGGCCTGCTCGATGGCAGCCATGACACGTGCGCTCTGGGCGTCGTCGACGATGGCACCGGCGCGGCTGGCCGGGTCCAGGGGGTCGCCGGGCAGCCACTGGCGGGCCTTGGCCAGCAGGCGCTCGACGAACTCGTCGTGGACCGAGCGCTGCACATACAAGCGCGAATTGGCAGAGCACACTTCGCCCTGGTTGAAGAAGATGCCGAAGGCCGCTTTCTCCGCTGCCAGGTCCAGGTCCTGACAGTCGTCGAACACCAGGTTCGGGCTCTTGCCGCCACACTCCAGCCATACCTGCTTGAGGTTGGATTGCGCCGAGTACTGCATGAAGTACTTGCCCACCTGGGTGGAGCCGGTGAACACCAGGCAATCCACATCCGGGTGCAGGCCAAGGGCACGGCCAGCGCTTTCACCCAGGCCCGGCACCACGTTCAGCACACCTTCGGGCACCCCTGCCTCAAGCGCCAGTTGGGCCAGGCGCAGGGCCGAGAACGGCGACTGCTCGGCGGGTTTGAGCACCACGCTGTTGCCGGCGGCCAGCGCCGGGGCGACCTTCCAGGCAGCCATGTCCAGCGGGAAATTCCACGGCACCACGGCGCCGACCACGCCCAGCGCTTCGCGCGTGACCGTGGCCAGGGCATTGCCTGCGGTTGGCGCGACCTGATCGTAGACCTTATCCAGCGCCTCGCCGTACCAGGCGAATACGTTGGCCGCGCCGGGCACATCGATGGTGTAGGCGTCCATCACCGGCTTGCCCATGTTCAGCGAGTCGAGCAACGCCAGCTCCTCGCGGTGGGCCATCATCAGTTCGGCCAGGCGCAGCAACACGCCCTTGCGTGCCGCAGGTGCCATGCGCGCCCAGGGGCCTTGCTCGAAGGCGCGACGCGCCGAACGCACAGCCTGGTCGATTTCGGTATCGCCGCAAGCGGCGACCTGGGCCAGCAACTGCCGGTTGGCCGGGTTGATGGCATCGAAGGTCAGCCCTGACTGCGCCGCCAGCGGGCGGCCGTCGATCAGCGCCGTGGTGATGAAGCTTTGCCTTGCAGCGCGCTGCTGCCAATCGCTTTTCGTATGCACGCAGGTCTCCCTTGCGGCCGCGCGGGCGGCCGGTTGCAGTTGTTGTAGGTGTGGGTGGCCGTGGCGCCGTCAGCGCCTTCGCAGGTAACTTTCCAGCGGGTCCTTGCTCAAGCCTTCCTGGGCCTGGGCCAGCGAATCGATGAACAGCGAGAACAGCTCGGACTGCTTGGCGATGTCGAGCTTGGTGTAGAGGTTCTTGCGGTGGGTCTTGACCGTGTCTTCACTGATGCCCAGGCGCTCGGCCAGCGAGCGCGTGGAGTGGCCGCGCAGCAGGTACTGGGCGATGCGGCATTCGCGCTCGGTGAGCAGCGAGGAGCCGAAGTTGTTCAGCGCGGCGTTGATCTGCCGGCCCAGGGCACTTTCGAAGCGCCCGCCCACGGCATCGACATCCAGGTGGCTCCACTGGCGCCGCACCACGGCCACCACCCAGGGCGCCACACATTTGAGGTCACTGACCTGCTGACGGTCCAGGCGGCGGGTACTGGCCAGGGCCACGGCGATGGTCAGGTGTTCATCCAGAGGAACGATGAAGTTCAGTTCGTCCTCCAGGTGTGCGTGCTGGTAGAACGACAGGTAGTACTCGCTGCGCTTGAAATGGTCGGGGGCAACGTCGCTGAGGCGAAAGCAGCCGGCAGCCACACTGTCCATGCAGGCACGGTAGAACGGGCACAGCAGGTAGTAGCCTTCCAGGTAGCGCTGCACGTTGCCTTCGGGCAGCCATGGGCCCTCTTCGTCCTTGACGAACAACGCCGAAGGCAGGCCCTTGCGTGGGTAAAGAAACACCGTGATGGCCTGGCACGGCGCAAGCAACTTGAGCGCGGCGAACAGCGCCTCGACGAAGCCCGGCGTGCCTTGGGCGTCGATGACACGGGCCATCTGCGCGTACCAGTCGGGCGATTTCAGCCGGTCTTTGCTCATTGTCGTCGTCCCATGCCGGGGTGGTCATGGTTGGGATTCTTGCATGGGATGCCGGGGGCGGCCATCACCCTTCGGGGTGAGGTTGTGGCATGCTCTGCAGCTCTTTCACTTCAGGGCCTGAACATGCTGATCGACGAAGAACTGACCCTGAAAAAACTCGAGACTTTCCTCGCCTTCATGCGCAGCGGCAACCTCGGCCGCGCTGCCGCCGAGTTGTCCACCAGCGCGGTCAGCGTGCACCGGGCCATTCATTCGCTGGAAAGCGCCCTGCGCTGCCCGCTGTTCAAGCACGAAGGCCGTCAGCTGATTCCGCTGGAAAGCGCCTATGTGCTGGAAAAGAAAGCCCGCCAGTTGATCCAGGACGCTGAGCAGATGGTGCGCCAGACCCGCGAGGCCGCCGGTTTCTACGCCGAACGCTTCCGCCTCGGGGCCCTGTATTCACTGACCGTGAAGACCGTGCCCAAACTGGTGATGGGCCTGAAGCTGCGGCGCAGCGAGCTGAACATCGACCTGACCCTGGGCTCGAATGTCGACCTGCTGCAGCGGCTAAAGAACCATGAACTGGAGGCGGTGCTGGTGTCGCTGGATGAAAGCGTGGCCGACCCTGCCTGCGAGCAGTTGCCGCTGTTCTCCGACGATATCTACCTCGCCGTGCCCACTGATTCGCCGTTTGCCGAGCAGCAGGAGGTGGACCTGGCGGACCTGGCCGAGTCCACCTTCATCACCCTGACCCAAGGCTTTGCCACCCACCGCGATGGCGCACGGGTGTTCCAGCAGGCCGGGTTCGAGCCGAAGGTGGCGATGCAGGTGAACGATATCTTCACCCTGCTCAGCATGGTCAGTTCGGGAGTGGGCTTTGCACTGTTGCCGGGGCGCATTGCTGCGGTGTACGAAAACCGGGTGAAGCTGATTGCGCTGCAGCCGCGTTACCGGCTGCAGCAACATATCGGCGTGGTGTTCCTCAAGGCCCGGGAGCGCGAGCCCAACCTGCTGGCGCTGCTGGCGGAATGCCGCATGTACAGCCGGGAAAACTGAGCGGCGCACACCGCGGCGGTTCGCCAGAACCACCGCGACAAAGCCGGCCTACGCCACCAGGCCACGCATGCAGAAATACAGCAGCGAAGGCCCCAGCAGGCAGCCCAAGGCGGTGTAGAAGGCTGCGGTCAGGCAGCCATAGGGCACCAGCTTGGGGTCGGTCGCCGCCAGGCCACCGGCCACACCGCTGGAGGTGCCCATCAAGCCACCGAAGATCACCGCAGTGCGCGGGTTGTTCAAACCGATCATCGGTGCCACGAACGGCGTCACCACCATGACCAGGATCGCTTTGACCAGCCCGGCGGCAATCGACAGCGCCATCACCTCGGAGCTTGCGCCAATCGCAGCGCCCGTCACCGGCCCGACGATATAGGTCACTGCCCCGGCGCCGATGGTGGTCAGGCTGACCGCATCGGTGTAACCAAAGGCCATGGCCACCCCTACCCCTGCGACGAACGAGGTGCCGATGCCGAAGAACAGCGATATCACCCCGGACACCCCGGCGCGCTTGAGTTCTTCGATGTTGACGCCAAAGGCCGTGGCGACGATGGCGAAGTCCCGCAACATGGCCCCGCCCAGCAGGCCGATGCCCGACAGCAGCGGAATGTCCACCAGCCCTTTCTGCCCGCCCGTCATCACCCCGCCGACGTAAGACAACGCCAGGCCCAGGAAAATAGCGATGGCAGAGCCGTGCAAACGCCCGCGGGTCAGCTTGTCGGAGAACCAGTAGGACAGCCACATGGTCACGCCGATCACCGCGAAACCACTGACCAGGCCATAACCGTTGATCACTTTCATCATGGATTCGTACATGGCGGTCACCGTTGCGCAGCAGTCAGGGGTTTGTCGGTGCCCGCCTCAGGCTTCTTTTGCCCGATGCGGTCCAGCAGCGGCACCATGGCAAAGCTTGCGACCACCGCCACGACGCCTGCCGTTATCGCCATCGGCCCACCGGACAGCGCGCCCAGCACATTCTGCTGGGCGGCCATGGCCACCACGATGGGGATGTAAATGGCGCTCCAGAATTCCACGCCCTGTTCGGACTTGGCCTTGATCAGGCCACGCTTGTTGAGGTAACTGCCGATGAAAATCAGCAGCAGCATGGCGATGCCGACACCGCCGACGTTGGCAGGTACGCCCAGGAGCTTGCCCAGGAGTTCACCGATAAACAGGCCTACAAGGGTACACAGGGCCAGAAAGGCCACACCGTAGATGATCATTGTTGTTGTCCTCGCGTTGGGTCGAAGTTGCTTGTTGTTGTCCTTCGAAAAACACGGCATTTATGGGCGCTGGCTGACCTCCTGACGCAGCAGGGCGTCCACTGTATCGAGTCGGGTTTGCTCCAGGGCAAGCACGCGCCCCTGTTCGAACACCGGGCGGGCCAGGCCGGTCAGCACGCTGCCGGGCGGTAGCTCCAGGTGCAGGCGCACGCCGCGCTCATAGGCGTTGCGCAACGTAGCACGCCAGCCGACGAGCCGGGCCATGTTGCCGGCCAGGTCGTCACGCAGGCGTTGCGGGTCGAACAGCGGCCGCGCGCTGCTGCCACTGAGGTAGGTGATGCGCGGGCGGTTGATCTTAACGCTGGCAAACGCGTGTGCCAGCTCGGCCGCCGGGCCGTCGAGCAAGCGGCAATGGGAGGGCACGCTGACCGCCAGGCGCCTGGCCACGCCCTGGCCACGGCTGCGCGCCCTGGCGGCAACCTCGGCCATGGCCGTGTCGCTGCCGGCGATGACGATCTGGTTGTCGCTGTTGAGGTTGGCCAGGTACACCTCGCCGCCCACCTGCGCCAGCAAGCGCTCGACACTGGCCAGATCCAGGCCACTCAGAGCGGTCATGCCGTAGCCTTGTGGGTAGGCACGTTGCATGAGCTCACCACGCAGTGCCACAAGGCCTACGGCATCGGTAAAGGCCAGGGCGCCCGCGGTGACGGCGGCAGGGTAGGCGCCGATCGACAGCCCTGCCACATAGTCGGGGGCCGGGCTGCGTTGCAATAACGTGCGCGCCCAGGCCACCCCGGCCAACAGCAAACACAACTGCACGGCGCGGGTCGATTGCAATGCCTGCTGGCTGTCCAGGGCCAGCACCTGTTCATTGAGGGTGTCACTGGCCTCTTCCAGCAACGCTGCCGAGCCTTCGGGCAGGCGATGCAGCATCCCCGCCTGCTGCGCGCCCTGGCCAGGGAAGGCGAACAGGCTGCTCACGCTGCGCACTCCAGCAGGTTCCATGGGTCGGCCACCAGCCGTGCGCCAAGCGTCGACTTGAGCAGCACGCGCTGCGCCACCCCGGCCCATTCGCGCAGGGCGATGCCACCTGCAGGGGTTTGCAGTTGCACGTCGATACGGCAAGGGCCGCAGTCGAGGCTATCGAGCAACTCACGCGCCTTTGCCCGGCTCATGGGCCGCGGTGTGCGTAGCAGCAGGTCGAGATCGCTGGCCGCGTGCAGCACCTCAACCCCTGTAGCCAGCTGGTAACCCACCCCACCCGTCGGCCCCCAGGCCAGCCCGCAGGCGTCGAGCACCGGCGCCACGCTGGCCAGCGCCTGTAGCGCGGCCCAGGGGCTCGCGCCCTGCCCGCGCAAGGCTTCGGGGCGCAGTTGCCGGCGAATGTCCGCCACGCGCATCTGAACACCCAGGCGCTGCGCGCGCCCCTCCCCGCGCAGCCCCACCGCCACCCAACCTGCCGCGCAGCAGGCACGGCGCACCACCACCGGCTGCCCGGCCGCCAGTACCTGCGTGGCCCAGGCAGGGGCATCGACAGGCAGCGCGGCCGGGGTCATCCCCCAGAGCAGGTCATGTGGCTGCGGCGCGCTCATCTCAGGCCTCCTGCCACTGGCTGCGCAAGCGTGCACGCACTTCGCGGGACGCACTGCGGTGCTCGCCGGCCAACCGTGACGTCAGGTCGGTCGTGTTGCCGATATCGCGCAGCGCTTCGGCCAGGCACGCACGCACCTGGGCCAGATCGCTTGCGCTCGGGGTATCCGCGTTGTCCACACTCAGGCGCCGCCACAAAAGGCCCAGCGAGGCATAGCTGGCCAGGTCGTAGGCCATCGGCGGCACCTCGGCGGCCAAGGTTTCCAATTCTTCGACGCTGCGCAAGGTGATCCGCGCCGCCGCCGCCTTGCCCATCGCGTGCACCATCACCCCGCTGTCATCCAGTGCAATCAGCCGCTGGGCCTGGTAGCCGTGGGCCAGAAACGCACCGGACATGGCCTTGCCCACCAGCAGGCCGATGACCGGGTGCCCGGCCAGGCGTGCCTGGGCATAGGCCTGCACCGCAGCGGCCAGCGCCTGGTGGATGCCCAAGGCTTCCTCGCGGCGGCCGTAGGCCTGGCTGGGCACATCGATGACCGCGACGATGGCGCGCTTCTCGCCATCGCGGTCCAGCTCAATCGCCTCGCTCACCGCCTTGGCCAAGGCCCAGCCTTCGAGCAGGCCGACTTCACCGTTGCGCGCCCGGGGGAACGGGTTGTGCGCATCCGGCACCACGGCAATGAAGCGCGCCGTGCGGTTGTCCAGCTCGCCGTCGATGACCCGCAGCGAGGCGGGATATCCTGGCAGTGCTTCGCTGCCGGCCAGGCCTGGCAGCCAGTTCAGGGCACGGTTCATGGGGCATCTCCTTGGTAAAGGGCGCGTACGGCGGCGGCGTCCAGTTGCGGGCAGTCATTGCCCAGGCTGGCAAGCCGCTCGAGGTACCAGGCGTGGCGGCCTGCACGGTTGGCGCTGGGTACGTCGAGCAACTGCAGCAGCTGCTGGCGAATGCTGTCGACGTCATCGGCCACATAACCATCCACCAGGCCGCTGGCATATCGTTGCTCGCCACCGGTCAGGCTCCAGATGAAGGGGCGGTCCTTGGCGTCGTACTCGGCGATGCCGGCTTCCTGCTCGATCACCTGCGGGCCGTTGAGGCCCAGGCGCGCCTCACGGGTCACCAGCAGGTGGCTGCACAGGCCCGCTGCGATGGACATGCCGCCAAAGCAGCCCACCGAGCCTGCGACCAGCCCGACCACCGGCTGATGGCGGCGCAGCTCGACGATGGCCGCCTGGATCTCGGCAATCGCCGCAAGGCCCAGGTTGGCCTCCTGCAGGCGCACCCCGCCGGTCTCCAGCAGCAGCACGGCGCAGGTCGGGATGCCGTTGCGGTTGTCTTCTATGGCCAGCTCCAGCGCACCGGCAATCTTGGCCCCGCCCACTTCGCCCATGCTGCCGCCCTGGAACGCGCCCTCGATGGCGGCGATGACCGTGTTGCGGCCACCGAGCAAGCCCTTGGCGATGACCACGCCGTCGTCGGCCTGGGGCACGATGCCCTGGCGCGGCAACCACGGCGACATCAGCCGCTCGAACGGGCCTAGCAGCTCGCGAAAACTGCCCGGGTCGAGCAAGGTGCGGGCACGCTGGCGCGCTCCCAGTTCGACGAAGCTGCGGCTCTGCAGCAAGCGTTCGGTGTCAGTCATGGGCGATCTCCTCGAAACCTTGCTCAAGGCGCAGGCGTACCACGCCAGGCGTGGCGCCGAAATCATGGATGTCGATGTTCACCGCCGGCCACGTGCGCCCTTGGAACAGGCGCTGGAACAGTTGCTCCCAGCGGGCGCCGCTGCCGTTGACCGAGGTCACCACCTGGATGTTCAGGCTGCCGGCCGTGCCGGGCTCCATCAGGACTTCCAGGTCGCCCGAGCTGACGCAACCCACCAGGGTGCGGCCACGGCCAGGCTCGGCGGCAGGGAATTGAAAGGTCAGGGTTTCCATGTCACAGGCTCCCGGCTTTGTCGAGGAACAGGCAGGCGGCCAGCAGGTCGGCGGCACCGCCCGGTGAGGCGTTCAGTTGCAACAGTTGGGTGTCCAGCAGGCGCAAGTGGCGGCGGCCGTCGAGGGTGGCACTGCCACCGGCTGCGAGCACATGGCGGGCGCCCTGTTGCAGCGTTTGCAGGCCCTCGGGGCCGGCGCGCCAGAGCACGCAGGTGTCACTGAGCGCGGCCATGATCGCCAGCAAGGCATCGAGGCGTGCGTGGTTTTCGCTGACACCGTTGGCGCGGCTGCGGCGCAGTTGCGGCAGGCCGTGTTCGATCACGGCAGGAAAGCCCTGTTGCGCCTGTTCGCGGGCACCGCCGGCGCCGTAACGGTGGCGCACCTGGGTGCCGTGGCTGTCGTGGGCGGTGGCGGCCGGGTCATCGATCAGGGCGATGCGCCCGGCACGGGCTGCGACGGTACTCGCGTCAGCCCGGGCATCCAGGGCCCGGGCGGCCACCAGCAAGCCAAGGGCCCATATCGCGCCGCGGTGGGTGTTGACTCCGGCGGTGGTGACCAGCATCGCAGCCTCCCCTTCACGGCCGATACGGCCCAGCTCGATGCGCAGCGCCAGGCCAACCTCGCCATGGGCCTGGGCGGCGTCGGCCATTTGCCGCAAGCAAGGCCAAAGGGCAAGCGCCGAGGCATGCATAAGGGCCAGCGTCATGTCGCTGTGCGCGCCGCTGCTGCGCCGGTCCACCAGGCCGGGCTTGGGTGACAGGTCGGCCTCGTCCAACAGGGCTTCCACGGCCAGGTCGGCCAGCCGGTCGGCAAGGGGAATGGCGTTTTCAGGGGCCGGCCTGATCGCCGGCAAGCCTGCCCCCACAGGGATCGGGCAGTTTTCAAGCGGGCGGCCGGCCCGGTGAAGGGGACCATAGGGTTGCAGATCGAATAGTTGCATCACCAGCTCCTGAACCGTGCGGGCGGGTTGTACAGGCCACCGGACCACTCCACCAGGTCGGCGATGCTGCGCGCAGCGAGCAGTTCACGGCTGGCATCGGTACGGCGGATGCCCAGGTCTTCGGGCAAGGCCACCAGGCCTTGCTGGCGCAGGCGCAGGGTGTCCTTGGGGTCATGGCGCAAGCCGATGGCGGTGACCCCGGCCACGGCGGCGATCATCTGCTGGCGCTCTTGTAGGCTGCGGGCCTTGTACAGGTACGCGATACCCTCTTCGGTCAGCAGGTGGGTGACGTCATCGCCGTAGATCATCACCGGTGCCAGCGGCATGCCGGCCTTCTTCGCCACGTCCACGGCGTCCAGGGTTCCGACGAAGGTCGGTTTGCCGCCTTCCTGGTAGGTTTCGACCATCTGCACCACCAGCTTGCGGCCGCGTTCGAGCAAGGTGTCGGGCACCGTCATGTCGAGCCAGGCCGGGGTGGCGTGGCGCCTGCCGCGGGGGTCGTGGCCCATGTTGGGTGCGCCGCCGAAGCCGGCCAGGCGGCCGCGGGTGACGGTCGAGGAATGGCCATCACCATCGACCTGCAAGGTGGCGCCGATGAACAGGTCGACCGCGTACTGCCCGGCCAGCTGGCACATCATGCGGTTGGAGCGCAGCGAGCCGTCGCGGCCGGTGAAAAACACGTCCGGGCGTTGCGCGATGTAGTCTTCCATGCCCAGTTCGGTGCCGAAGCAATGCACGCTTTCGACCCAGCCGGTCTCGATGGCCGGGATCAGCGTGGGGTGCGGGTTGAGCGTCCAGTTGCGGCAGATCTTGCCCTTCAGGCCCAGCGACTCGCCGTAGGTCGGCAAGATCAGCTCGATGGCGGCCGTGTTGAAACCAATGCCGTGGTTGAGCGACTGCACGTTGTGTTTTTCGTAGATGCCGCGGATGGCCATCATCGCCATCAGCACGTGCACCGGTTTGATGTGCCGTGGGTCGCGGGTGAACAGTGGCTCGATGTAGAACGGCTGGTCAGCGACCACCACGAAGTCCACCCAGGAAGCCGGAATGTCCACGCGCGGCAGGTCGTCGACGCGGTCGACCAGCTGGTTGACCTGGGCGATCACCAGGCCATCGCTGAAGGCGGCCGGCTCCACCAGTGCCGGCGTGTCCTCGGTACTGGGGCCGGTGTACAGGTTGCCGTCACGGTCGGCCATGAACCCGGCGACCAGGGTTACATTGGGGATCAGGTCGACCAGCAGGCGCGAATACAACTCGATGTAGGTATGAATGGCGCCGACTTCGAGCAGGCCGTCTTCCAGCAACTGGCCGATGCGCAGGCTCTGCGGGCCGGCGAAAGAAAAGTCGAGCTTGCGGGCGATACCCCGTTCGAACAGGTCCAGATGCTCGGCACGGCTGACGCTGGGCATGATCATGTGCAGGTCGTGCAGGCGCTCGGGGTCGGCCTTGGCCAGCGAACGGGAGAGGAAGTCAGCCTGCTTCTGGTTGTTGCCTTCGAGCACCACCCGGTCCCCTGGGGCGATCAACAGCTCCAGTGCCTCGACGATGCGCTCGGTTGGCAGCACCACACCGTCGGCCAGGTGACGGACCCGCTCCAGGCGGCGCTGCTTCTCGGCGCGCCGCCTGGACCATTGCGGCGGTGGATTCTTCGTTATGGTCATGGGTGACTCCACGGGTTCGCTGTCGTGGGGGCACAGTAGGACGCGGGGGTTGGGTGATCAATCAAGCTGGGGGCGTGATCGTTACGGTCAGGGTAATGGTTGCAAGGGGGTTGCCTGCAATGCACGACCCTGAAAAACTCAAAGCCGTAGCCATGGCAAAAACGCACGCCTCACCTGCAGATATATCCATTGTGCAGGGCAATTTTGCATGACAGGATCCACCGATCCTCCAGCGCACTCCAGACTTCACTTGGAAAATCAATAACAAAGCAGGGAGAACGCGATGACCGCGCACGCTCATACCTCGGCAACGGCCCATGTACTGGCCGAGGTCCGCAACCAGATTGGCCACCTCACCCTCAACCGCCCCAGTGGCCTCAACGCCCTGACCCTCGACATGGTGCGCAGCCTGCGCCAGCACCTGGACCACTGGGCCGATGACCCGCAGGTGCAAGCGGTGGTGCTGCGCGGCGAAGGCCCCAAAGGCTTTTGCGCCGGCGGCGACATCCGCTCGCTGCATGACAGCTACAAGGCTGGCGACACGCTGCACGAAGACTTCTTCGTCGAGGAATACGCCCTTGACCTGGTGATCCACCGCTACCGCAAACCGGTGCTGGTGCTGATGGACGGCTTCACCCTGGGTGGCGGCATGGGCCTGGCACAGGGCTGCGACCTGCGTATCGTCACCGAGCGCAGCCGGCTGGGGATGCCCGAAGTCGGCATCGGCTATTTCCCCGACGTTGGCGGCAGCTACTTCCTCTCGCGCATCCCCGGGGAGCTGGGCACCTACCTGGGCGTCAGTGGCGCGCAGATCCAGGCGGCCGACGCGCTGTATTGCGGGCTGGCCGACTGGTACCTGCCAAGCGAAAAACTCGCGGAACTGGATGAAGGCCTCGACCAACTGGACTTCGGCGCCCATCCGCTCAAGGCGTTGCAAAACCTGCTCGCGAAGCTGGGCAGCCAGGTGCTGGACGACGCGCCGCTGGAAAAACTGCGCCCGGTCATCGACCACTTCTTCGCCCTGCCTGATATGGGAGCAATCATCGAGCAACTGCGGGCAGTCAGCATCGGCGACAGCCACCAGTGGGCGCTGGCCACCGCCGACCAGCTGGAAAGCCGCTCGCCACTGGCCATGGCGGTTACCCTGGAAATGTTGCGCCGCGGCCGTTACCTGCCGCTGGAAGCGTGCTTCGCCATGGAGCTGCACCTTGACCGCCAGTGGTTCCAGCACGGCGACATCATCGAAGGTGTGCGCGCCCTGATCATCGACAAGGACAAGCAGCCACGCTGGAACCCGCCGACCTTGGTGGGCCTGCAACGCCAGCGCGTCGACCAATTCTTCGAAGGCCTGTGAGCCGGGGAGTACACAGATGCAAGACCTGGAACTGAGCGAAGAGCAGATCATGATCCGCGACATGGCCCGGGACTTCGCCCGCGGCGAAATCGCCCCGCATGCCCAGGCCTGGGAAAAAGCGGGCTGGATCGATGACGGCGTGGTGCGCAAGATGGGTGAGCTGGGCCTCTTGGGCATGGTGGTGCCGGAAGACTTCGGCGGCAGCTACACCGACTACGTGGCCTATGCCCTGGCCGTCGAGGAAATCTCCGCAGGCTGTGGCGCCACCGGTGCGATGATGAGCATCCACAATTCGGTGGGCTGCGGCCCGCTGCTGGCCTATGGCACGCCCGAGCAGCAGCAGACATGGCTGCCGCGCCTGGCCAGCGGCGAGGTGATCGGCTGCTTCTGCCTGACCGAGCCACAGGCCGGTTCCGAAGCGCACAACCTGCGCACCCGCGCCGAGTTGATCGACAGCCAATGGGTGATCAATGGCGCCAAGCAGTTCGTCAGCAACGCCCGCCGCGCGGGCCTGGCGATCGTCTTTGCCGTGACCGACCCAGAGCTGGGCAAGAAAGGCCTCTCCGCATTCCTGGTACCCACCGATAATCCGGGGTTCAAGGTCGATCGCAGCGAACACAAGATGGGTATCCGTGCATCCGACACCTGCGCCGTCACCTTCGACAATTGCCGCATCCCCGCCGCCAACCTGTTGGGCGAGCGTGGCAAGGGCCTGGCCATTGCCTTGTCCAACCTCGAAGGCGGGCGTATCGGCATCGCGGCCCAGGCCCTGGGCATCGCCCGTGCCGCGTTCGAGGCTGCGCTGGTCTATTCCCGCGACCGGGTGCAGTTCGGCAAGCCGATCAACGAGCACCAGAGCATCGCCAACCTGCTGGCCGACATGCAGGTGCAGGTCAATGCCGCACGGCTGCTGATCCTGCATGCCGCGCGCCTGCGTAGCGCAGGCAGACCCTGCCTGTCGGAGGCGTCACAGGCCAAGCTGTTCGCATCGGAGATGGCCGAGCGGGTGTGTTCGATGGCGATACAGGTGCATGGCGGCTATGGCTACCTGGAAGATTACCCGGTTGAGCGCTATTACCGTGATGCACGCATCACGCAGATCTATGAAGGGTCGAGCGAGATCCAGCGGATGTTGATTGCCAGGGAGTTGAAGCACTATCCGTTGTAATGTTCCTCGCTGGGGCCCACAGGTAAAGCCCTGCCCGCCAGGCTGGCAGGGCTCCTGTGGGAGCAACTGGCTTGCCAGCGATTGTGCCCGTCAAGTCAGCGCCGTTGCTTGAAGGTCTGCGAAGGCAGCTGCCCAAAACGCTCGCGGTAGGTCTCGGAAAACCGCCCCAGGTGCAGGAAGCCGTAATCCATCGCCAGTTCTGTCACACTGCGCACCGCGCAACTGCCATCGCTCAGGCACGCATGCACCCGCTCCAGTTTGCGTTGGCGTACGTACTGCTTGGGCGTGGTGCCCAGGTGGCGATCGAACAACGCATACAATGAACGCACACTCATGCAAGCCTGTTCGGCCAGCGTTTCGGCTGCCAGCTCCAGTTTGAGGTTGCGGTCGATGTAGTCCAGGATCCGCTCCAGGCTGGCCCCCGGCGTAGCCAGGCTTTCCCGGCGGATGTTGGTGCTCATCAGCGTCAACAGCTTGCTGGCGACGATCTGGCTGTAGTGCCCCTGCACCCGCGGCAGCGAATCACTCACCTCGGCCTCATGGCAGACCATGGCCAGCAGGTTGACGAAACCGTCCAGCTCTTCGAGCCGGTAGTGGTTGCGCAAAAACCGTACCCCTCCCTCAGGCCGCTGCCAGCGCTGCTCCTCGCAGATCGAGTCGAGCATGTGCGTCGGCACCTTGAGAATGAACTTCTCGCAGTCCTCGGAATAGGTTAGGTCCACCGGGTCGTCGGGGTTGATCAGCAGCAGCTCGCCCGGCACCAGGTGGTGCTCGCGCTGATGCCCGCGCCACAGGCAATTGCCGTTGAGTAGCACCTGCAAGTGATAGATGGTTTCCAGGGCTGGTGAGGTGACCCGCACGCTGCCACCGTAGCTGATGCGGCACAGGTCGAGTTCGGCGAACTTGCGGTGGCTGAGGCTGGCCTGCGGATGCGTGGTGCGCGACAGGCCAATGCAGTGCTGGCCCACATGACGGTTGACGTAATCGGATACCGCATAAGGGTCGGCGTGATGGAACACGCTACTGCGCTCGCTCAGCAGGCGGCTTTCCATAGGCAAGGCACTCGGTATCGTTATTGTTCTGGGCGCCGCACCCTACTGGCCTGGGGCCTGTGGTTGCGGTCGTTCACGGTCATTCTACCGGGCCGGGGTCGGGTTTCTAAAGGCAGCTGACCGCCGGTGGCTTGGTCCCACACTAAGCAAAAGATGGGGGTTGGGCAATGAGATGTTCGGATTGGCCGGGCGGCTATCGGACAGGCGCGAGCAGCGCTTGGGCGGTTATCGAACGAAACAGCTTGCAACCAACCTGCACGTCCACCCGGTAACTTTTCCCACATCAGAACCTGCGGATCTGTTAAAAAACCGCATGCCCACCTACTTCCTTACGCACCTGCGCCGTCGCTGGCTCACCTGGCTGTGTGCCACCTTCCTGATGGTCGGCCTGCCGGCCGGCTGCGCCGTGCTGCAGCACAAGGAACGCGAACTGGTATTCCGTATCGAGCCTGGCCAGGCCAGCTGGTTCCGCGGCCTGCCCAATGGTGTGCAGGAACTGGACCTGCGCCCGCGCAGCTTCGCCGCCAATCAGAGCCTGCACGCCTGGTGGTGGCCGGCCCGCCGCGCCGACGCGCCGGCCATCCTCTACCTGCACGGCGTACGCTGGAACCTCACCGGCCAGCTGTTTCGCATCGAACAGCTGCATGCCATGGGGTATTCGGTGCTGGCCGTGGATTACCGAGGCTTCGGCCAAAGCCGCGGCGGCCTGCCGTCCGAAGCGACAGTTTACGAAGACGCGCGCATTGCCTGGGAGCGGTTTGCCCAACTGCAACCCGATGCAGGCAAACGCCTGATCTTTGGCCATTCACTGGGCGGCGCAGTGGCGGTGGAGCTGGCTGCCGACCTGGCGCGCCAGGCGCAGAAAGACGGCGGTACAGCCCCGGCGCGGGGGTTGATCCTGGAGTCGACCTTCACCTCACTGGGCGATGTCGCCGCTGCCGTGGCTGATACCACCCTGCCGGTGCGCTGGTTGCTGTCGCAGAAATTCGATTCGCTGGACAAGATCAAGGACGTCGGCCTGCCACTGCTGCTGGTGCACGGGCTCGACGACCGTTTCGTGCCGCCGCGTTTCAGCCAGCAATTGTTCGAAGCGGCGCAGGAGCCCAAAACCTTGTTGCTGGTGCCAGGGGCCAGCCACAACAACAGCATGAGCCGTGCCGGCCAGCGCTATCAGCGTGCGATTCAAGCATTGCTGTAACGGGGTTCACTGCACCGGCAGGAAATTCATCAGCAACAGGCTTTGCGCGTAGTTGAGCCCGATTCGCCGGTAGCGCTCATCCAACAGTTGCGCCAGCAGATCCAGCCGCGCCACGATCTTGCCGAACTCCACTGCAAAACTCAGGTTGCTGCCCTCCTGCGAAATCTCGTTGGAAAATAACAGCAATACCCCATTGGCATCCTGGCGCTGGCTGAGCATCCAGGTGGCCTTTTCGATGTTGCGAGCGGCGTTGTTGACGAACAAAGGGTCGATGGTGTCCGTCATGTAGAACTCGGTTCGCCCACCGTGTGCGGTGATCAGCATGCTGCCGATGGCGTAGATGAACGCACCGACGCGGTCACCGCGAAACTCCGGGCTCAGGGCATAACTCAAGGCAACGAGGTCGCGACGGTTGCCAAGCTGCGCCAAGGGTTGACGCTGTTCGATGGCAATGCGGATCTGCCGCTCTGCAGTGGCGGCATCGAGGTAACCGGACATCTTCCACTGGCTGGGGTTGCGCAGGTACAGCTTGTTCATCAGCAGGTACAGGCTCTGCAGGTTGTCGCGCATGGCCAGCGTCGCCATGCGGTCGACACTGGTCTGGAACAGCTCGCTGGGCTTGCCGTTGCCGAACTGGTTGACGATGTCCTGGCCTTGCTGCTGGGTGCAGGCGCCCAGGCAGACCAGTGTGCCTGCCAGCAGCAGGCGCGGGAAGAATACGGGTTTGCTTGCAACCATCGGCACCGGGTCGAAATCGGCGGCCGTGCCGGGGATCGGCGCGGCCTGGCCAAGCATAGAGCCCGCAAACCGGAAAAAGTGCGATGGCGGGGCTACCGCAAGTCAGTGCACCTGCTCGCCGGCTTGCTCAGGTCTACCAGGCTGGCGCCCATGAAAGCCTTACAAGCAACAATCACATGGCGTGGCGCAGCAGCTCCACGACCTGCGCGTGCAGCACCGGATCACCGCACGCCACCACACAGCCGCCGTGCTGTGCCGAACTGCCATCCCAAGCGGTGATCACCCCGCCCGCCCCTTCGATGATCGGCATCAGCGCCTGCACGTCATACGGTTGCAGGCTCGCTTCGACGATCACATCGACAAACCCCGAGGCCAGCATGCAGTAGGCGTAGCAATCGCCGCCGTAGCGCATCAGCCGCGCCTTGTCAGCCACGGCCTGGAACGCAGCCTTGCGCTCTGGGGTATCGAACATGTCCGGCGTCGTGCACATCAAGGTTGCCGCCGCCAGGTCTGCACAGGCGCGGGTCTTCAATGGCGTGCCGCTGCGCCACGCACCTTCGGGGGTACCGACGAAACGCTCACCGGTGAAAGGTTGGTTCATCACCCCCAGCACGGGGCGGGTACCATCGTTCAGGGCGATCAGCGTGCCCCACAGTGGCAGGCCGGTGATGAAGGCGCGGGTGCCATCGATGGGGTCGAGCACCCAGGTCAATGGGCTGCTGCCGATTGCCACACCCTGCTCTTCGCCAAGAATGCCGTGTTCCGGGTAACGCGCCTGGATCAGCGTGCGCATGGCGTCTTCGGCAGCCTTGTCGGCCACGGTCACCGGGTCGTACAGGCGCCCGCCCTTGTCCTCGACGTCCAGGCTGGCACGAAAGTACGGCTGGATCGCGGCTGCAGCGGCATCGGCCAACTGCTCGGCGAAGGCGCGGAATTCGCCGGTCTGTTCAGCACTCAGGGACATGAAACGGGCCTCGTGAAATGATGGGGCTGGCATCATACCCGACAAACCCTTTGGCGGTAGACGCCTGCGTATTCGCGGGCAAGCCCGCTGCCGCCTAGACTGAACAGACCAGATCAACAGGCATGAACCGGGGGGCTGCCCACACGTGGAGGTGTGCGATGAGCCAGTTCAAGCGTTTGTTAGTCATGCTCGGCCCGCAGATGCGTTACACGCCCGCGCTGCAACGCGCGGCGGCGTTGGCCGAATCCAGCGGTGCCCTGCTGGATATCAATGTCTTCGTCGACGATGTCGACACCTTTGGCCTGATGAGCGACGGCCGTGAACGCGAGCGGCTGCTTGCCGACAACCGCCAGTGGCTGGCCGATGCCACCGAGCAATTGCGCGATGACGGCCTGGATGTGTCCACCGAACTGCTGCTCACCCGTGATCCGCTGGGCAGCGTGATCGAGCGCATCGAGCAGTTGGGCTGTGATTTGCTGATCAAGGATGTACAGCACGAACCGGTGCTCAAGCGCCTGTTGGTCACACCGCTGGACTGGCAACTGCTCAAGGACAGCCCGGTGGCCGTGCACCTGGTCAGCGACATTCGCCTGCCGCTGCCCCGGCAAATCGCCGTCGCCGTCGACCTCAACAGCCACGGTGCCGGCGAACACCTGGACGAGCAGGTGATCCACTGCGCCCATGCCTTGGCCCTGCAGTGCAACGCCGAACTGCACCTGTTGCATGTGTGCGATGCGGCCAGGACCCATCTCGCCGACTTCGGCGCCGGCACGGTGACCATGCCCGGTTTCGAGGGCAGTGTGCGCACCGCGCAACGGGCAGCGTTCAATCGCCTGGGTGACCATCACCAGGTCCCGCTGGAACGCCGACACTTTCTGGAAGGTGCAGCGATTCGGGCGATCGCCCAGTTCGTCAGCCACGGCCGGGTCGATGTGATCGTGATGGGCAACCACCGGCATGACGCCATGCAGACGTTCCTGGGCGGGACCACGGCGCATGTGCTGGAGCATCCGTTGTGCAATGTGCTGGCGGTCAAGGGGGTGCGTTGAGGCATCAGCTGAGATTTTTGGGCTGTCGGATTGAGCGCCGGCTGCGCGGTGCTTGATCTGACAGCCCAGTCAATCGCACGACCAGCACCAAACTGGTACTCCCGACCCACTTAAAAATAATGCATTTGATAATGATTCGTAGTACTTTCGCGGCGTATCAATCCCCTTCCTAGCGCCCTACTTCAGGATCGTACCGTCGATGCGTCGCACGTTCGTTTCGCTTTGTGTACTACATGCTGTCTCCCCGTTGGCTTTCGCCGAGGCTGAAACACTCGGTAACCCCGCCCAGATCGAACTCCAGGCCTTGAACATTAACGGTACCGCCGACAGCGAACGCGCCGATGGACCGGTCGAGGGCTACAAAGCCAGTCGTTCGGCCAGTGCCACGCGCACAGACACCGCGCTGCACGAAATACCGCAGTCGATCAGCGTCGTACCCAAGGATGTACTCGAAGACACCGGCGCCACGCGGCTGCAGGACGGCCTTGACTACGCAGGCGGCGTTGGCCGCGCCAACAACTTTGGCGGCCAGGGCCTGACCACTTTCACGGTGCGCGGTTTCACCACGGGCGAGTTCTACCGCAATGGCTTCCCGATCAACCGTGGCTACCCCAACGCCCCCGATGCCAACAGCGTCGAGCGGCTGGAAGTGATCCGCGGCCCGGCCACCAGCCTCTATGGCCGTGGCGACCCGGGCGGGACCTTCAACGTGGTCAGCAAGCAGCCACTGGCCGATCCCAAGGTAACGCTTGGCAGCCAGCTCGACGACCAGGGCATGCACCGGGCAACGCTCGATGCCACGGGGCCGCTCAATGAAGATGGCTCGCTCGCCTACCGCCTGAACGTGCTGGGTGAAGGTGGTGATAGCTTCCGCGACGATGTCGAGAGCGAACGCTATGACGTTGCGCCCGTGCTCAGCTGGCAGGTCAATGACGCCACGAAGATCGTCTTCGAGGGCGACTTCATGCGCAACAACCACCCGCTGGACCGGGGCCTTACCCGCCTGCCCGGCCAGCGCGGCACTGCCTCGCGTGACACCAATATCTGGGAAAAAGGCAGCGACAACCTGCTGCACAACGACAACAACATGGCGCAGTTGCGCTTCGAGCACGCGCTCAGCGAAGACTGGACCTTGGGTGGCGGCATGCAGTGGCTGGACGGCTCACTCAAGGGCAACGCCGTGGAAGCCAATGCGTTGCAGGCTGATGGCCAAACCCTTGGGCGCAACTTCAACTACCGCAAGCTCGAATGGACCGACCGTGACTACCAGCTCAACCTGACCGGCCACTTCGACACAGGTGGCTTCGCCCACACCCTGCTGACCGGTATCGAATATGAAGACTACGACTACAGCTCGATCATTCAACGTTCGGCCGCCGGTGCCGGCGCCTATCCGATCGACATCTTCGACCCGGTGCTGGGCCAGCCCCGCCCTGCCCTGACCCGCACGACTACCCACGACAAGGAAAACCTCAAGACCTGGGCCGCCTTCATCCAGGACCAGGTCGCCCTGACCGAGCGCCTGAAGGCACTGGCCGGGGTGCGCTTCGAGCGTTACGAGCATGACTACGACAACAAGCTGAACAATGCTGGTGACTTCAGCAAGGGCGAAAACGGCGTCACCCCTCGTTTCGGCCTGCTGTATGACATCACCGACACGCTTGCCGTGTACGCCAACACCGCGCGGTCGTTCAAACCCAACAGTGGCGCCAGCCTGCAAGGCAGTGGTTTCGACCCGGAGAAAGGCAAGTCGTATGAGTTGGGTGTGAAGTGGGAAGCGCCCGATCGCCAGCTAAGCATCGACGCGGCTGTCTACCACATCGTCAAGGAGAACGTGCTGACCCGCGACCCCAATGACCCTTCTGGTACCTACAGCATCGCCGCCGGCGAGGTGCGCAGCCGTGGGCTGGACATCAACATTGCCGGCAACCTCACCCCTGAGTGGCGTGTGATCGGTGGCTATGCCTATGTCGACGCCGAGGTCACCCAGGACAACACCGTGCCCAGCGGCACGCGCCTGGCGAACATCCCGCGCAACAGCTTCAGCCTGCTGAACACCTACGAGTTTCAGGATGGTCTGGCCAAGGGCCTGGGGCTGGGGGTTGGGGTGAAGTACATCGACGACCGTGCCGGGCAGACCGCCGCGACGACCTACACCATGGCGAGCTACAGCGTGGTCGACCTGCACAGCTTCTACAAGGTCAACGAGCATGTACGGCTGAACCTGGACGTGAAGAACGTGTTCAACAAGGGCTATGACGAAGGGGCGTTCAACACTTACGTGTACCCGGGTGCACCGCGCACGGTGCAAGCCGGGGTTGCGTACACCTTCTGAATGGCCGGGGCCGCTGGCGCGGCCCGCCGTTTCAGAACGCCTTGCTGTAGAACAGCGAGTAGGATTCGATGCCGTCGTTCGGCTGTTTGATACCGGCGTTGGAGTAGTGCATGGCACGGATGCCGACTTTCTGCTCGCCCGGCAACTTCAGGCCGAAGCCGATGCGGTCCTCGAAATTGACCGACGAACCCAGGTGTTGATCGCCGACATCGGTCTTGGAAAATGCTGCCAGGCCGATGCCTGCCTCGATGTACGGGGTGTAGGTGAAGCCGCTGAACTCGTAGGTGAACACCGGGCTGAACGACAGCGAGTGAGCACCGCTGGCCTCGCCACCTTCCCAGTAGGTGTAGGCCGCATCCCAATAACCGGTCACGAAGCCGGTGCTGCTTTGCAGCCATTTCTTGTCCCAGTCGAAGGCCAGGCCGATACGGTAAGTCATGTCGCCCTGGCTGGTGGCGCCCACGGCGCCGGACACCTGCGCGGCCTGGGCCAGATTGGCCCCGGCAACGGCCAATGCGGCGGCTGCCAGCATAGTGGCAAGACGGGTTTTCATCGATGACATCTCCTGATGGTCAACACGGGCAAGCGGGGGCTTTTGCCCCTCGATTTTTACGGTGGCCGGTGCATCCAACCGGTCACACGAGGTAATACTTTTCTGATTATTGTCCAATTAATCAGAAAGTTGGAAGTGAATTGCCACCAATGGCTAATGTTCAGTACGGTCTGAGCCAGCGCGCCGCTCCTCAAGCAGCTTAACGAACATGCTCAAGCTGCGCGACACGGTACCGCGGCGCCACACCAGCCAGGTCTTGAGGTAGCGAAAATCCTCCGACATGGGCCAGGCGCTAACCGTGGTGCAGCCGGGCATGTTGTCGAGCATGCTGCGTGGCAACATGGCCAGGCCGGCACCTGCGCTGACGCAGGCGAGCATGCCGTGGTAGGACTCCATTTCATGGATCTTGCCTGGTACCGCCTGGTCCTGGACGAACCAGTTCTCGAAATGATGGCGGTACGAGCAGTTGGCACGGAAGGCGTAGATACTCGCACCGTTGACGTCCTGCGCACGGGTTACCGGGGCATGGTTGAGCGGCGAGATGATCACCATCTCCTCCTCGAATACCGGCATGCCTTCAAGCGTGGGGTGCAACAACGGGCCATCGACGAATGCTGCCACCAGGCGCCCGGACAGCACGCCTTCAAGCATGGTCCCCGACGGCCCGGTGGAAAGGTCCAGGTCGACTTTCGGGTAGCGCTGGTTATAGGCGGCCAGCAATGCCGGTATACGCACGGCTGCGGTGCTCTCCAGCGAACCCAGGGCGAAGGTGCCTTGCGGGTCTTCGCCCGCCACCGTCAACCGGGCCTCGTGCACCAGGTCGAGGATGCGCCGGGTGTATTCGAGGAAGTTCCAGCCAGCCGGCGACAGGCGCAGGCGGCTTTTTTCACGGATGAACAACTCGACACCCAGGTCTTCCTCCAGCTGCTTGATGCGCGTGGTCAGGTTAGACGGCACCCGATGGATGTGCTGGGCGGCGGCGCTGATGCTGCCCTGTTCGGCCACTGCCTTGAAGATCTCCAATTGCACCAGATCCACAGTCATTCTCCAAACGTGAATGTTTCGCTCATTATTATTCAGTTTTCATTAAACCCCTAGCCCACTAGTCTGGCCTCACTGATGAACAACAACGAGTGTGCAGCCATGAGCCAGATCAGCAGCCTGACCCACGCCATCTCCATCGACCCGCACAGCGGCGAGCAGATCGGCAGCTACCCTTTCGACACCGACGCCGCACTGGAAGCGGCGCTGCAACGTGCCAAGGCTGGCTATCGCCAGTGGCGCCAGGTGTCGCTGGGTCAGCGCAGCGAGTACCTGCTTGCCCTGGCCGACACCCTTGAGGCCAAGGCCGAAACCTTCGCGCAGATGATCAGCCGCGAAATCGGCAAGCCGATCAGCCAGGCCCGAGGTGAAGTGAGCAAGTGCGTCGGCCTGTGCCGCTGGTACGCCGAGCACGGCCCGGCGATGCTTGCGGCTGAGCCGACCCAGGTCGAAAAAGCGCGTATCGAATACCGCCCGCTGGGCCCGATCCTGGCCGTGATGCCGTGGAATTTCCCGATCTGGCAGGTGCTGCGTGGCGCCGTACCGGCGATCCTGGCGGGCAACACCTATGTGCTCAAGCATGCGCCGAACGTCATGGGCAGCGCCTATCTGATGGGCGACCTGTTCAAGGATGCCGGCTTGCCCGAAGGCGTGTTCGAGGTACTCAACGTGACCCCGGACGGTGTCACCCGCGCCATCAACGACCCGCGCATCGCTGCCGTGACGTTGACCGGCAGCGTGCGTGCCGGCATGGCGATCGGCGCCCAGGCCGGTGCCGCGCTGAAGAAATGCGTGCTCGAGCTGGGTGGCTCCGACCCGTTCATCGTGCTGGCCGACGCCGACCTGGATGCTGCGGTGAAAGCCGCCGTGGTCGGCCGCTACCAGAACACCGGGCAGGTCTGCGCCGCGGCCAAGCGCCTGATCGTGGAAGAGAGCATCGTCGAGGCGTTCACACGCAAGTTCGTCGAGGCGACGCGCCAGTTGAAGGTCGGCAACCCGCTGGAAGATGACACCTACATCGGCCCGATGGCGCGCTACGACCTGCGCGACGAGCTCGATGGCCAGGTCCAGGCGACCCTCGCCGAGGGCGCCACCTTGCTGTTGGGCGGCAACAAGGTCGAAGGGGTGGGCAACTT
The DNA here is from genome assembly GCF_044143025.1 of Pseudomonas sp. TR47. Taxonomy (NCBI): domain Bacteria; kingdom Pseudomonadati; phylum Pseudomonadota; class Gammaproteobacteria; order Pseudomonadales; family Pseudomonadaceae; genus Pseudomonas; species Pseudomonas sp. TR47. The sequence goes on from NZ_JBHFCS010000002.1 coordinate 250,461, forward strand.
CTACGCACCGACCGTGTTCGCCAACGTCACCCCGGACATGACCGCGTTCAAGCAGGAGCTGTTCGGCCCCGTGGCTGCGATCATCACTGCCCGCGATGCCGAACATGCGGTGGAGCTGGCCAACGACAGCGAATTCGGCCTGGCATCGACCATCTACACCGCAGACTATGCCCTGGCCGAGCGCATGACGGCAGCGCTGGACACCGGTGGGGTGTTCATCAACGGCTATTGCGCTTCTGACCCCCGCGTGGCCTTTGGTGGGGTGAAAAAGAGTGGCTTCGGGCGTGAGCTGTCGCATTTTGGCGTGCGCGAGTTCACCAACGCGCAAACCGTGTGGCTGGATCGCAACTGATTTCGTGAGCCGGGGCTGCTTTGCAGCCCCGGCACGCTCAATCGCGGACCTGGTCCTTGACCCAGTCCAGCATCCCCCCCGGCACGATCAGCTCGTGCCGCGCCCGCGAACATGCGGTGTACAGCCCCGCCAGCATCCGTGCCCGCTCATTGCGGTTGCCGGCCGTTACCGGCGCAACCATCAGCTCCGGCGAGACCATCACCCGGGCGAACTCCATGTTCTTCACATCGCGTACACGGCCAAGGAACAGCTTGGGCGCCTTGTCCCAGCGGTAGCGGCTCTTGGCCTTGGCAAAGTGCTCCGGGGTGTAGCCCTTGCGCAGCATATTGGCCACGGCAACGAACGCCTTGTCGTCCCCCTTGTCTTGCTCAAGGGCCTGCCAGCTTGGGTATCGGAACAGCATCGGGTGACGCGGCCGCGTGCCATAGCGGTACAACTCGATGCAATCCTCGACGAACAGCTCGAAATCCTTGCGTGCGCTTTGCAGCAGCACGAACGGCACACCCTGGTGGGTCAGGCGCTGGAACCAACCGAACAACCCCCACTCGTCATCGACGATCAACGCGGTGGGCTGCTCGGGCACCGTCACAGCATCGAAGAAACTGACCCGCGTGTAATGCTCGGCACTGCCGCTGAAGGCTGCCTGGATGGCCGCCGGGTGGGCCTGGATCAACGGGTTGAGTACGCTGTCCATGGCAGGCCCTGCGCGTAATGAATGGTCGATATAACGCTGGCGGATGAAGCCGCCATGGTGCGGGCTCAAGCCATTGAGGTTCTGCAGCTCATCGCCCAGGGCAATGACAGATTGCGGGCTGCGGTCCAGCACGGCGACCATGGGTGCGGACAACTCGTGGGCTTCATCGACGATCACATGGGTATAGCGGCTGTCGATCAGTTCGGCCGTCAGCGACAACAGTTTGACCCGATGGTAATCGCGCACCGGCAACTGGATCTCGCGCGACGATGGGCGGATCAGTTCCTGCCAGTACAACCTGGCCTTTTCCAGCAGCACTTCCTGATCCAGCGGCGAGGTCCCCGGGCCGGCCCAGGGCAAGTGATGCAGCTGCAACTGGTTGTCGCCGCTGCGGCAGAAGCTGCGCACGGCCTTGATGCACAGGGCGACCACGTCCCGGGCGGCCAAGGGGCCGATATCGGGGATGGCCAGCCATTTCACCACCTGCGCCTCCTGCGGGCGCCATGACAACTTGGTTCGGTACGGATCGCGCAGGCGCCAACCGTTGCTGGTGAGGTCGCGGTTGAGAATCTCGTCGGCCAGTTGGCCAAAGGTCATCGCCGTGTACGCCTCAGCATCCTTGACCCGTGCCCGCAGTGCCCGGAGCTGGCCTTCGGTGAGGGCCAGCAGCAAGGTGCGTTGCGGGTCGAGCAGGCGCGCGAACTGGTGGATCAGGAAGGTTTTGCCGGTACCGGCGAACCCCTGCACCGCCACCGACTCGTCCACCCCGGACAAGAACTCGCGCAGCAGGCGGTTCTGCTGGTCGCTGAGCATGAGGTCGCTGGCCAACGACGGCAGGTACACCGGGTGCAACGGCGTGACCCGCTGCCGGTAGCTGTCGGCGAACTGGAAGTTCCACTGGCCTTCGGCGTCCTGAAATTCCTCTGCCGGGTAGTCGACTTCGGGTGATACCAGCGCGACGCCGTTCTCACCCAGCATGCCGAGCCCCATGGCAAACGCCTCGCGGTCGAAATGCTGCGCTACCTGGCCCTGAAAACGGCCAGGCGCCGCCGTTTCGACCTCATTGGCAATACGCACGATTTCAGCGAAGCGGCGTTCCTGTGCGTCAGCCGAAACGCTGGCAGGCTGGCGCGGCAGGTTCTGCACGAACAGCACGGAGGCCGCCTGCAGCACGCTGGCGCCAGGGAAAAAGTCGGTGGCTGGGGGGGCGCTGGCGAGGCGCTCGGCCTGGTCGCTGGGCAAAGGCAGGTAGAACATCGGGACCTCGGGTGAACACTGCCGGGCACGATAGCAACTTTTCCGAGGCAATGCTGGGTTTAACCGCGAACCGGCCGGCCCCGCTTGAGCGTCTCGCTGGGCAGTTCCCGGAACAACTGCCGATAGCTTTCGGAAAAGCGCCCCAAATGCCAGAACGACCAGCGCATGGCCACTTCGGCAACCGTCACCTCGCCACCGCGCAACAGGTCGCGCCGCGCCCCATTGAGCCGGCGAAGCCGCAGCCAATGGGCCGGCGGCATGCCGGTAAACGCCTTGAATGCCTGCTGCAGCTGGCGCAGGGAAACGCCGGCAACGTCTGCCAACTCCAGCAGGTTAAGGGTTTCTTCGGGGCAGTCGGCAGCCCACTCACTGACCCGCTGCATGATCGCCCGCTCCTCTCCCCGCCGCCCCAGCGCTCCGCCCTGCAGCTGCTGGCAGGCGTTATCCAGGATGAACAGGCAGTCTTCCAGCAACTGTTCGGCCAACGCTTGCCCCGCAAGTGGGCAATCGGCTTGCCCCAATCGCGTCAGGGTAGCGCTGAGCCAACTGCCGAACAGCGCATTCTGGCCGCTGCCCAGCGGCACCATGAACAAGCCGTCAAGGCGCTGCGGGTCGAGGGCGTGGCTGGCCAGGAAGGCCTGGTCGAACACCACCGCCACCTCCTGGTAGTTCTCCGGTGTGATCCAGATATTGCGGCTCTGTTCGTTGAGCAGGTACAGGCTGTTTTCGCTGCGGTCGAAGCAAAACGCCAACGCGCCGCTGGGGGCACGGAAAAACTGCTCGACCCGGGTGTTCAGGCGCTCTTCGTACACCTGCACGCCATCCAGGCCCAGGCAACGCAACTGGCCGCTGAAGTGGCCGGGCGACATCTGCCGGTACTGCTGCTGCCAACCGGGGGTGGCGCGCACCTGTTCGGTCACATCGGTGGTGTGGAAGGCCTGGACCTGCAAGGCATTGGGCGTTGTCACGCTGCGTCCTAATTGCACTCTTTTGGTGCATTCATTGCCGAAGAAAGTGGATAGATTGCCCCTGGGGGCTGCGCCCAAGATAGCCCTCAGCACGGCATGTGGGAAGGCTCCTGCACACCAGTGCCACAAAAACCCAACCAAGAGGTCTGTATGAACGCCCCCTTCGATCAGCTTTCCACCTGGCTGAAAGAACACCGGATCACCGAAGTCGAATGCGTGATCAGCGACCTGACCGGCATCGCCCGCGGCAAGATCGCACCGACCGCCAAGTTCCTCCATGAGCGTGGCATGCGCCTGCCCGAGAGCGTGCTGCTGCAGACCGTCACCGGCGACTACGTCGACGATGACATCTACTACAGCCTGCTCGATGCCGCTGACATCGACATGGTCTGCCGCCCCGACCCGACTGCGGTGTATCAGATCCCCTGGGCCATCGAACCGACCGCCATCGTGATCCACGACACCTTCGACAAACAGGGTAACCCCATCGAACTGTCGCCGCGCAACGTGCTGAAGAAGGTGCTCAAACTCTATGCCGACAAGGGCTGGCGGCCGATCGTCGCTCCGGAGATGGAGTTCTACCTGACCAAGCGTTGCGAAGACCCGGACTTGCCACTGCAAGTGCCACTGGGCCGCTCCGGCCGCGCCGAAAGCGGGCGCCAGTCGTTTTCCATCGATGCCGCCAACGAATTCGACCCTTTGTTCGAAGACGTCTATGACTGGTGCGAACTGCAAGGCCTGGACCTCGACACGCTGATCCACGAAGACGGCCCGGCGCAGATGGAGATCAATTTCCGCCATGGCGATGCGCTGGACCTGGCCGACCAGATCACCGTGTTCAAGCGCACGATGCGTGAGGCGGCGCTCAAGCACAACGTGACGGCCACCTTCATGGCCAAGCCGATCACCGATGAACCGGGCAGTGCCATGCACCTGCACCAGAGCGTGGTCGACATCGCCAGCGGCAAGCCGGTGTTCGCCAACGACGATGGCAGCATGAGCGCGCTGTTCCTGCACCACATCGGCGGCCTGCAGAAGTACATCCCCAAGCTGTTGCCGATGTTTGCCCCGAACGTCAACTCCTTCCGCCGCTTCCTGCCGGACACCTCGGCGCCGGTCAACGTCGAATGGGGCGAGGAAAACCGCACCGCCGGCCTGCGCGTGCCGACCTCGAGCCCCGACGCCATGCGCGTGGAAAACCGCCTGCCGGGTGCTGACGCCAACCCCTACCTGGCGATCGCCGCGAGCCTGCTGTGCGGCTACCTGGGCATGGTCGAGAAGGTCGAACCCAGTGCGCCGGTACAAGGCCGCGCCTACGAGCGGCGCAACCTGCGCCTGCCGATCACCATCGAGGACGCGCTGCAGCACATGGAGGACTGCCAGACCGTACAGCGTTACCTGGGCAAGCAGTTCGTCCAGGGCTACGTGGCGGTCAAACGTGCCGAGCATGAAAACTTCAAGCGTGTGATCAGTTCGTGGGAGCGTGAATTCCTGCTGCTCAGCGTCTGATCTGCGGGGGCTGCCGTGCAGCCCCTCACACCCAACCCAAAGAACAAGACCAACGAGGTGTCGACATGCGTCATCTGCAAGCCCTGATTCCTGCAGCATTCACCCTGCTGTTCGGTGCAGCCGCCCAGGCTCAGCCCACGGTCAGCGTGTACAACTGGACCGACTACATTGGCGATACCACCCTGGCCGACTTCCAGGCCAGCAGCGGGATCAAGGTGGTCTATGACGTGTTCGATTCCAACGAAACCCTGGAGGGCAAGCTGCTTGCCGGGCGCACCGGCTACGATGTGGTCGTGCCGTCCAACCACTTCCTCGCCCGCCAGGCGCAGGCCGGTGCCTTCCTGCCACTGGACCGCAGCAAGCTGCCGAACTGGAAGCACCTGGACCCGAAACTGCTCAAGCAACTTGAGCAGAACGACCCCGGCAACCAGTACGCGGTGCCCTACCTGTGGGGCACCAACGGCATTGGCTACAACGTCGAGAAGGTCAAAGCCGCACTGGGCATCGAGCGTATCGACTCCTGGGCGGTGCTGTTCGAGCCAGAGAACCTGAAGAAACTCAAGCAGTGCGGAGTGGCCTTCATGGACTCGCCCGACGAATTGTTCCCGGCCATGCTCAATTACCTGGGCATGGACCCGCGCAGCGAAAAGCCGGCTGACTACGCCAAGGCCGAAGCGCACCTGCTTGAACTGCGCCCCTATATCACCTACTTCCACTCGTCCAAATACGTTTCGGACCTGGCCAATGGCGACATCTGTATTGCCTTCGGCTACTCCGGCGATGTGTTCCAGGCCGCCAACCGCGCTGTCGAGGCGAAAAACGGCGTGAAGATCGCCTACAGCATCCCCAAGGAAGGCAGCAACCTGTGGTTCGACCTGCTGGCCATTCCCAAGGACGCCAGCAACCCCGAGCAGGCGCTGGCCTTCATCAACTACCTGCTCGAACCACAGGTGATCGCCAAGGTCAGTGCCACCGTCGGCTATGCCAATGCCAACCCCGACGCCAAGGCCTACATGGATGAGTCGCTGGTCAACAACCCCGAGATCTACCCACCCCAGGAGGTGCTGGACAAGCTGTACATTTCCAGCACGCCGAGCCCGAAGATCATGCGGGTCATGACCCGCTCCTGGAGCAAGATCAAGTCCAACCGCTGAGCCGAGAGCGCGCCATGCCATTCGACACCCAACACACTGCGTCGTACTACGCCGCTACCGCGCGTGATACCGCGCCCTACCCCAGCCTGGACGGCGAACTGACCGCTGATGTGTGCGTGGTCGGCGGTGGCCTGACCGGGGTCAATACGGCGCTGGAACTGGCCGAGCGTGGCCTGTCGGTGATCCTGCTCGAAGGCCGGCGCGTCGGCTGGGGCGCCAGCGGGCGCAACGGAGGCCAGTTGATCCGCGGCATCGGCCATGACGTCAGCGGTTTTGCGCGCTATGTCGGCCAGGACGGCGTGCGCTACCTGAAACAGGCCGGCATCGACTCGGTGGCCCTGGTGGCCAGGCGTATCGAGCAGTACGGCATTGCCTGCGACCTGCGCTGGGGCTTCTGCGAACTGGCCAATACACCTGCCCAGTTCGCGGCGTTCAAGGACGAGCAGCGCGAGCTGGCGGAGCTTGGCTATGGCCATGAAACGCGCCTGGTCGGCCCTGAGCGACTGCATGAGATCGTTGCCAGCGATCAGTACGCCGGCGGGCTGGTGGACATGGGGTCGGGCCATCTGCACCCGCTCGACCTGGTCCAGGGTGAAGCGCGCGCGGCCCATGGCCTGGGGGTACGCATTTTCGAGCAGAGCCCGGTGCTGCGCATCGAGCATGGCACCACGGTCACCCTGCACACCGCTCGGGGCAAGGTCAGGGCACAAAGCCTGGTGCTCGGTTGCAACGCCCACCTGGACGAACTGGAGCCACGCCTGAGCGGTAAAGTGCTGCCTGCCGGCAGCTACGTGGTGGCCACCGAGCCACTGCCCGAGGCTGTGGCCAAGGCGCTTATCCCGCAGAACATGGCGATGTGCGACCAGAAGGTCGGCCTGGATTACTACCGCCTCACCGCAGATCGTCGGCTGTTGTTCGGCGGGGCCTGCCATTATTCAGGGCGCGACCCGAAGGACATCGCCGCCTACATGCGGCCCAAGGTGCTCAAGGTGTTCCCGCAACTGGCCGACGTGCGCATCGATTACCAATGGGGCGGGATGATCGGCATCACCGCCAACCGCTTCCCTCAGGTCGGGCGGCTGAGCCAGTACCCGAATGTCTACTACGCCCAGGGCTACTCTGGGCATGGCCTGAATGTGACGCACTGGACGGCCAGACTGCTGGCTGAAGGGATCGCTACCGGGCACAGCCAGGGGCTGGATGTCTTCAGCGCCGTACCCCACCTTACCTTCCCGGGCGGCAAGGCGTTGCGCTCGCCGCTGCTGGCGTTGGGGATGCTGTGGTATCGGGTGCGCGAGGTGCTGGGTTGACTCAGCACTCGACGAACGCCACCGCCAAACCACCACGCGAGGTTTCCTTGTAATTGGCATGCATGTCGGCACCGGTATCGCGCATGGTGCGGATTACCCGATCAAGCGAGATGAAGTGCTCGCCATCACCGCGCAGGGCCATCTGCACGGCATTGATCGCCTTGACCGCGGCAATCGCATTGCGCTCGATACACGGCACCTGGACCAGGCCTGCGACCGGGTCACAGGTCAAGCCCAGGTTGTGTTCCAGGGCAATTTCGGCGGCGTTTTCCAACTGCGGCGGTGTAGCGCCCAGCACTTGGGCGAGGCCTGCCGCGGCCATCGAGCACGCCGACCCCACCTCGCCCTGGCAACCCACCTCGGCACCGGAGATCGATGCATTCTTCTTGCACAGGATGCCGACAGCGGCAGCGGCCAGCAGGAACGCCACCACATCGTCGTCACAGGTAGCGGGGTTGAATTTCATGTAGTAGTGCAACACCGCGGGGATGATGCCCGCCGCGCCGTTGGTCGGCGCTGTGACCATGCGCCCGCCAGCGGCGTTCTCTTCATTGACCGCCAGGGCGAACAGGTTCACCCACTCCATGGCACTCAGGGTCGAGCCGATCACATTGGGTTTGCCCAGTTCCTGCAGGCTGCGATGCAGGCGTGCAGCGCGGCGCTTGACGCCAAGCCCGCCAGGCAGGATGCCCTCATTGCGCAGACCGTTGTCGACGCATTCACGCATCGCCGCCCATATCCGCAGCAGCCCTTCGCGCACCTCGGCTTCAGGGCGCCACGCGCATTCATTGGCCAGCATCAGCTGGGCAACGCTCAACTGGTGGGCCTTGCACAGCGCCAGCAACTGGGCGGCACTGGAGAATTCGTAGGGCAGCGGGACTGCAGCCGCCTGGTTCTGGGGCGCGTCGATTTCACCCTGTTCGAGAATGAAGCCGCCACCAACAGAGTAGTAGGTCTGGCTGAGCAGGCTGCCCTGCTCGTCCATTGCCTCCAGGGTCATGGCATTGGGGTGGTACGCCAGGTTTTCCTCCAGCAGCAGCATGTCGCGTGCATAGATGAAAGTCAGCGGGTGGCTGGCGTCGAGCATCAGGCATTGCTCCTGCATCACCTGGCCAATGCGTGACTCGATGGTGGCCGGGTCGATCCGGTCCGGCCACTGCCCCATCAGGCCGAGCAGGCAGGCGCGGTCAGTGGCATGGCCCACACCCGTGGCGGAAAGCGAACCATAAAGCCGTACTTCGATACGCCTTACCTGGCCCAGCAAGCCCTGGGTGCGCAATGCCTGGGCAAAGGTGGCGGCTGCCCGCATGGGGCCGACGGTGTGGGAGCTGGATGGGCCGATGCCGATTTTGAAAAGGTCGAAAACACTGATAGCCATGCTAATGCCTGACCGCGCCGGGCTGTATCACCGTTACGCGGCTGTCTGGATAAATTGAACGCTATTGCGGATTTGCGCGATACTGCCGCGCTCACCTGTTGATGACCAACGAAACTTTCTAAGCAAGGCTTTAGCAGAACTAAACGATGCGACGACAAATGAACGGCCAGATGTTCGTCTGGCTGCATGTTTTTTCCTGTGCGGCACGGCATCTCTCTTTCACCCGCTGCGCCGAGGAACTGCACATCACCCCCGGTGCGGTCAGCCAGCAGATGCGCCAGCTGGAGGAGCGCCTTGGTTACCGCCTGTTCCTGCGCCGGGCGCGGGGGGTAGAGCTGAGCGCCGAGGGGCAGCGCCTGGCGCAGACCGTGGCCGAGGCCTACGGCAGTATCGAAGCCGAACTGCTGCGCCTGGACGCCGGCGAGATCCGCGGCACCTTGCGCGTACGCTCGATTCCCTCGTTCCTGGCCAAGTGGCTGACACCGCGCCTGCCGCGCTTCCAGCAGCGGTATCCGGATATCGAATTGCGCCTGGTGGCCGAAGACAGTGCGCAGGCGTTGAACCCGGGCGACTTCGACCTGGCCATTGACCTGAATGATGGCAGCTACCCGGGCATGCTCTCGACCCCGCTGCTGGACGAACAGATCTTCCCCGTCTGCTCGCCAGCCCTGCTGCGCGGCCGCCCGCCACTGCACGGGCCTGCGGACCTTGCCCACTATCCACTGCTGCACGACATCACTGCCTGGCGCGGCAGTTCGGACTTTGCCGAATGGGAGTTCTACCTGGAGGGCATTGGTGCGCCACGGCTGGATGTGCGCCGGGGGCATACCTTCAACCGCAATCACCTGACGATAGAAGCGGCGATTGCCGGGATCGGCGTGGCCATAGCCCGTCGCACCTTACTCAATGATGAACTGGAACGGGGTGCGCTGATCGTGCCCTTCGGTGTGCCGATCGCCAACCACAAGCGCTATGTAGTGCATTACCCGCCAGGCGGGCTGAACCAGCCGGGCGCTCGTGCGGTACACGACTGGCTGGTGGAAGAGGCCAAAAGCTTCCTCCTGCAGCACCCTGTTCAAGCCCGTACCGCGTCCACCCGCACACCCGCGTAGTCATTCGACTGCAACGCGTTTCACATCGAAATCAAACGAGGGAACGTACTCACCGGCCAGCAAATGTGGGCATTTGGACGAGACAAAGTTGTCGCTCAACAGGTCTTGGGCGCTGTCATAACCCGGCATGGAAATGCCAGTGATGTTCAACAACGTATGCGGTAGGGAGGAAATGCTGATGGTCTGCCCTTCCCGCTGCTTGAGCTTTTGCAGCGTTTGCGCCTGCCGCTGCAGCAGGCTGCCTGAAGCCCAGAAAAACGCCGCGACCGAAAGGTCATACTCATTGCCCATACCGTGCCCTAGCAGGCCGCGGCTGTCATCCAGCAAATTCTCGCCATGGTCTGACGAATAGACCAACAGCGCCTTGCGCTGGCTGCTTTTGAGTTGATCGATGATCCTTCCCAACAGCCAGTCGGTGTACAAGATGGAGTTATCGTAATCTGCGGTGATCCGGTCCTTCGCGCTGTCGGTCGCAGGCTTGAATGTGCCGAACTCGCGTGGGTAGCGGCGGGCGTAATCGAAATGGCTGCCCTTGATATGAATAAAGATCGCCTGTTTTTGCGTGCCGCCTTGCTCGACGATGTTTTCGTAGGCCGACATCAATGCACCGTCGTAGCTGCGCTCAAAGTACTGCCGGCTCTGGGCCTCGGCAGCAATTTGCGGAATGATCCCGCCAAAACTGTCGACTTCCTGGGAAGACAGCCAGTACGTCTTGTAGCCGGCGGCGCGGTAGATGCCAACCAGCGATTTGGTCGAGGCGATCAGGTCCCAGTGCTCGATCGGCTCCAGGCTGAGCATCGAGGGCACCGCGACCGACGTATGCGGCGCCGTGGTGCACATGCTGTTGAACTTGAACACCCCCGACTCTTTGTCAAGGTTCGGCGTGGTGGAATGGTGGTAACCATACAGCGACCAGTTGTGTGGCCGTGAAGACTCGCCGATGACGAACACGAGGGTCTCCACGTCAGCGGCGTCCGATACTGCTGTTATTTTTACCTCGGACTCCAGGCGCTGTTTGATATAGCGCTTCGACTCGGCATACAACGTTACAGTCAAGCCGATTTGCGACAAATAACCCACAGGGGTACTTTGGTCCTTCGCTGCCAAGTCCAGGACTGCACTCCTGCCCAGCGAGTTGAGCTTTACGGTTTTATAAAAATAGGCGCCATACCCCAACACCAAGGCACTTATCGTCAAACCGAAAATTGCCTTGTTCTTGTAAAACGTGCGCCCGTGCAACCCTGCCAGCCCAACGCCGTAGCACAGCACGAATACCAGCAGCACCGCGCTGATCGAATGCCAGTAGGTACTGAGGAAATCAGTAGCCTCTTTGTAATTGGTCAGACCGATAAAAAGATAGGCCGCCGTCAAGCGTGAACCGAAGTTCAGCACCAGAAACAGGTCCACGCTGGCCGCCAGATAAAATGGCAACAACAGAAGATGAACCTTGAATTGATTGGTTGAAACGAAACGCGTGGCCAGCAGCCATAACATTGAAATGGCAAACGTATAGATAACCAGCAAATCCGTTTTCGAGCAATTGCACTCAGCCAAAAGCCTTACAAACAACGGCGACAGCAGAAACGACCATAACAGCAGAACCGGCCACTCTGCCTTCACTACCCTCGAGGCAACACCGCCCAGCCGAGACATGGTTTTCATTGATCACTGACCCTCTGGATGGCGCTCGGTCGAGTACCGGCCTTCAATAAGCCTGCTTGCCGGTAAAGGCATTGAGCGTTCGTACCAGAATCACGAAGTCGAGCCAGAGCGACCAGTTGTTGATGTACTCGATGTCCGAGTTCACCCGCTGGATCATCTGTTCGATGTCCTTGGTTTCCCCCCGGTAGCCACGTACTTGCGCCAAGCCTGTCATGCCGGGCTTGATGTTGTGGCGGGCGAAATAATCGACGATGTCCTGGGAGTACAGTGTGTCGTGTTGCAACGCATGCGGGCGTGGGCCCACCAGCGACATCTCGCCGGTTAGCACATTGAAAAGCTGCGGCAATTCATCCAGGCTGGTGCGTCGGATGAAGGCACCGACCCGGGTCAGCCTGGGGTCATTCTTTTGCGCCTGCTGGACCACGCCACTGTCGGGTTGGTGAACGCGCATGCTGCGAAACTTCCAGATGCGAAAAGACTCCCCCGTCCACCCGGTACGTTCCTGGCGGAAGAACACCGGCCCGGGGCTGTCGAACTTGATGACGGCGGCGACCACCAGCAGTACCGGCGACGCACACAGCAGAATGAACGCGGCCAGCACGCGGTCTTCCAGGTTCTTCAGGAACAGGCTCATGCCCGTGAGCGGGGTTTCAGACAACGTCAGTACCGGGATGCCGGCAATTTCACGGACGCTGTGGTTGATCAGGCGCAGCGAGAAAATGTCGGGCACCCAGTTGACCGCAATGCACTTGTCCAAAAGTTTCAGGTAGACATCGTTGATCAGCTCAGAGCCGCCGAGCGGCGTCACCAGGTACACCGTTCGGATAGCCTGCTTGGCGATGATCTCGTCCAGGTCGGCAATACGGCCCAATACAGGCAAGCGCAATTTTGCATCGGCAGTGCCCTGCCCATCGAGCTGTTCATCGATCAGCACACAACCCACCACCCGCTCTCCGAACCAGGGGTTATTGCTTATTTTCTGGTAGAGGAAGTTGGCCAGGTCACCCCCACCGATAATCAATGCGTTGTCCTGGCGAGCATGGGCAGTAAAACGCTTTTGCAGTTCGCGCACCACAATATGCAACAGCAACTGCACAGCGTAACCAAATATAAACAACTGCCCCACCAACAGCCGCGAATACGTTTCGCTTTGTTTGGTAAGAAAAGCGATAACCACCAGAAAACAAAACGTCGCAGACCACGCCTTGAACAGCCTGAAAGCTTTGACGGAAAGGCCAACGTTACTTCGATAAATGGCATAGTGGTCATAAATGACGGCCAGCGCACCGATCAGCAACAGCAGCATGATGACGTAGTCTGAAGTAATATAACCAAACTGATCGTAAATCAGATACCACGCGACACTGGTGACCGCTATGCCATCGAGGCCGGCTTGAATGGCGTTACTCACGCTACTTCTTCGCTGGAGCAAGGAACGGCTGCTTCTAGGCTCGAATACCATTATGAGGCCTCTTTTTATGTGCGTGACCCACGCGTCGCCATTACACCCGTGCGATAAAACCAACCTTAGGTTCAATACCAAATCATTAAAAAGCTGCCACGCCACCCCACGCCGCTTGATATCACTGTAGCAGTACCCGGCAGCCCGTGCGGGGCTGAATCCTCCTCGCTCAGGGTTCTGGCAGGGTCGCTTTGCTGCACAGCAGCGCCCGCAGCAGGAACAGTGGGTTGCCGACCACATAGCGCACGAACAGACGCCTGGGTTCCCTGCTCAGCCTGTACACCCATTCGCCGCCCAACCGGCGTAACCAGTCCGGGGCCCGGGTGACCTTGCCGCCCATGAAGTCCAGGATCGCTCCGCCGCAGACGATCAGGCAGGGCCTGCCCAGTTCAGCCAGGCGGGCCGCGACGTTCTCCTGCTTGGGCATGCCCATGCCCAGCACGATCAGCTCCGGCTGCTGCTGCCGCGCCAGATCAATGTAGGTGTCGATACTGGCGAAACCGTCATGCAGCGACACGACATTAACCCCGTAAAGCGCTTCACCCTGTTCGGCTGCCTGGCTCAGATACGGCTCCTGGGTGCCCCAGAACGCTACCCGCCTGCCGTTGTAAGCTGCGAGCAGTTCGGGAATGAAGTCGGTGCCGTTCATGTTCAGCCCGGGCGCCAGCCCCAGGCGCCGATACAGTATCGCGATGCCGGAGCCGTCGCGCAGCAGCACGTCCGCTGCCGCCAGCGCTGTGCAATAGTCGGGGTTGGCAGCCACCAGGTTCATGGCATGGGCATTGACGAAGCCGAGCACCGTTGCCGTTCGCGGAGCGCTCAGTGCCTGCAGCACCTTCTGCTCATCAGCCGCGTCATCGACCACGCGCAGCTTGCCGATGATTGTCTTCCAGCGTTGCAACCAGGGCCATGCGTCCATTCAGTTGTCATCCCGTTTCGAGCGCACCCATTCAACCTGGCGCTTGAGCAGAAAACCGAGGTACAGGGGAATCTTCTTCGCCGCGTAGAACGGGGCATACAGCAATACGGAAAACGGGATCACCTCACGCGAGAAGCGCCACCAGGCCAACAATACCGCGGCCACCAACAGCACCAGGTTGACGGTGGCAAGCACTGCCGGCAGTAAAATGCCGAAGAACAGAAATGCCAGCCATGCCACGCTGAAGACCACCATCATGGCCAATGCCAGCAACGCCAGCGGCGGTACCAGCAGGTCCACGGCCATGGCCAGCAAAGGCCAGTTACCCTGCGCCAGCGAGCGGCGAATCAAACCGGGGCCCTCCGTCAGCAGCAGCCCCAGATGGCCATGTTCCCAGCGGGTGCGCTGGCTGGTGAGGCCTTCCTGGCTGGTCGGGAACTGGCTGGTGACCGTAGCAGCCGGGCAGAACAGGGGCGGTTTACCATCGCGGCACAGCTCCAGGCCCAGCTTGATGTCTTCGACCAGGTGGCCGGTCGCCAGGTTGGCCGCGGTCACATCCTGCCAGCTGAACGCCATGCCCGCCCCCATCAACTGGCACGGCAAGCCTGCCCGAGCCCATCCACGCGGGCGCACGAGATTCTTCACGCGCCAGGCGAATTCGGCGACCTGCACTTTCAGCCCGGCGCCTGCAGGCGCATGCATCAGGTACAGGGACTGCACAGGCCGGCCGGCCTCGATGCAACAGTGTGCCAAGCGCTCGACGGCACCGGCACTGACCTGGCAATCGGCGTCGATGATCAGCACCACGTGCGGCGGGTTGTGCGCCAGATGCCGTACACCGTAGTCCAGCGCATAGCCCTTGCCCCGCAGGTGCGCGTCCTGGCGCTCGATCACCTGCGCACCGGCAGCACGCGCCAGTGCGGCGGTATCGTCGGTGCAGTTGTCCGCCACCACCAGCAACTGGTCGCCCTCGCGCAATTGCGCGCCGATGGCCGCAAGTGCCGACTCGATGACCAGCGCCTCGTTATGCGCCGGTACCAACACCGCCACCCGTGGGCGTGCGCCCTTGGGCTGTGGCACCGGCCGCGCCGGCAGGCAGGCCAACAGCACCTGGACCAACAGCACCAGTACCGGCAGAAGCACAAGCAGTGCCACGATGCCCAGCAGCCAACTCAGTAAAGTAATCATGCAATTGCCTTGAAATAGCGAACCAGCCTGGCCGCTTCGGTATCGATATCGTGGCGCTGGAGCACGCGCTCGTAAGCCGCTTGCCCCATACGCTGCAGGGCTTCGGCAGGTTGCGCCAGGCAATCGGCCATGGCCGCAGCCAACTCCTGCACTTCGCCTGCCGGGAACAGCCAACCGTTTTCCCCCTGCCGAACCAGCTCGGGTATGCCGGCCACATAGGTAGTCAATACCGGCCGACGCAGGGCCATGGCCTCCATGATGACCACCGGCAACCCTTCGGCGAAACTCGGCAGCACCAGGGCGCGGGCGGCCAGGATTTCTTCACGTACCTGGGCGCTGCTGATCCAGCCAGTGACGCGCACCTGTGCCTGCAAGCCATGGCGGGCGATCAACGCGTCGATCTGCTCACGCATTTCACCGTCGCCGGCCAGCACCAGTTCAAACGCTACGCCCTTGGCCAGCAGGATCCGGGCCGCTTCGAGCAGTAGCAGCTGGCCCTTCTGCTCGCACAGCCGCCCTACGCACACCAGCCGCGGCGTTGCCGGGGGCGCAATGGCAGAGCCTTCATGGAAACTGCGCTCCAGGCCGCAATGCACCACCTTCACCTTGACCCAGTGCTCATGTGCCACCCAGCGAAACAACTGGCTGCGCCCGTAGGAGCTCACCGCAGCGACGAATGCTGCGCGGCGGACCTTCTCATCCATGTGCAGGAATTGCGGCTTGTCGAACTCCTCGGGCCCATGCACGGTGAAACTGTAACGGGGGCCACCGAGCGCGTTGGCCAGCATGACCACTTCGGTGGAGTTGGTGCCAAAGTGCGCGTGCACGTGCTCAGCAGCAGCGCCTTGCAACCACTGCACGACACGGCAGGCTTCCGCCAGGTAGACCAGGTGATAGGGCCAGGGTCGGTCGGCGCGCACCCCCATGCGCAACGCCAGGCGCAACGCTGACATGAAACGCCGCGGCTCGGCGCGCGCTACCTGCAGCATCGGTTTGAGCAGGCCCTTGACGCCCCCTTGCAGCACGTAGCGGGTCTTGCCACGCTCGGCGATGTCTTCATCGTCCTGCAACTCGGCGTCCCAGCCCCGCAGGGCGATGCGTTGAACCTCCATGCCTTGACGTTCGAGCGCCAGAATTTCGCGACGAATGAAGCTGTGACTGACCTTGGGATACTGATTGATGAAATAAGCAATGCGCATACGCCCCCAAATCGAAATCCGTTTACTGATAGGGTCGGGCCGCTTCGGCGACGCCCTGACCTTTACCTCATGCTGCGGCTCACTGACTACAGGCTAGCTGAGGATGCAACGGCAGCTCTGTTTGCGCGGCGGTGCCGGGCAGTGCTGCTTCTATCTTGGCGAAAACGTCGTCCAGTAGCGCGTTGCGGCGTCGGTACATGGCCCGTTTCTTCGGCGCGATGTCCTCCAGGTTACGCCTGGCAGCTGCCAGGGGGAGCACAAAGAAGTCCTCACGCACCGACGTTTCGGCACCGCTCTCCTGCCATATCACATCATAGTTGGCTGCCAGGTCCTGAGCCTTCTCAACCCCGAAATACGGGTGGCGGTGGTGCCGGCACTGATCGCCGACAGCATAGATGCGGGCGACCCCGGTTGTTCTGGCCAGGCACTTGAGGGCTTCTAGCAGAAAGCTTCTGGGGCGCAACCCTTCGAAATCCTTGGTCAGGTCGCGGTAGATGTTCAGCGAGGTTTCGCTGTCGATGCCTTTATGGATGCCCTGCACGGCACCAATGAACAGGCACAGCTCGCCCTCTGTGCGGCACAGCGTGAACGCCAGCGACGCCACACGCAGGTCAGCCTGGAACAGGTTGATCACCAACTCCCCTTCACGCTTGAACCACATGGGCCGATCCAGCACCAGGGTGCACCCGTTGGAGTAGGCGGACAGGTCGCAGACAACCTGGCGCTCCTCGCGCTCCAACAGCAACAGTGCCGGGCAATGGCTGGCGACCACTTCATAGTGCGATGCCACCACATCGAGCCGTTCACGGGCGTCCCAGCATTTGCTGATGTAGGGCCACTGCACCACCCCGATGCAGTCCACGCCCAGCCTGGCGAAGCGCTCGTTGCCCAGCGCACCTGACATGCGCTGCATGAACGTGCGCAAGTCCGGCCACTGCCTGATCATTGCTGTGGCCAGCTTGTACTTGTTGTTAAGCGCCCGCAGCGAATAGCCGGGTTGCAAGGTGAATACGCTTCTGGCTAACGATCCGAGCATCTTAGGCATCTCATTTGTACTCGATCAACGCCGGGTTACCGGCCGTGAACCTGTTCAGCACAAACCTCATCTGGCCCAGCATCTCCGGGAATTTGCCCAGCACCAGAAATACCGCCTGTACTGCGTTTTCACGCGCCGACCTACCGCCACGGCGCGCCAGGCGCAGCATCTGCAGCGGGTAGACCAGCAGCAGCACCAGTGCCCACAGGCCCATCCAGATGCTTGCTAACGCGACCAGCAGTGGAATGCCCAAGCCCCAAACCCAGGCACGGCGCGACTCGCGCAGCCAATGCCGCTCCGGCGGTGCGCCATGCAGTGAGGCGCCCTCGGCATAGGCATAACCTGCGCGTACGCTGCGCCGCCACCACTGGCCGAAGCGCGTCATGGCGGCATCGTGCAGGGTCATTTCAGCAGCCAGGCGCCAGACCTTCCAGCCGGCCGCCCTCAGCCGCACGCACAGTTCGGGCTCTTCCCCAGCGATCAGTGCAGAGCGATAACCTGCGACGGCCACGAAGGCATCGACACGCATGAGCGCATCACCGCCACAGGCCTTGGTTTCCCCCAGCGGGGTATCCCACTCCAGGTCACACAGCCAGTTGTAGACAGAGTGCTGGGGAAAGCGCTCGCGGCGCCGCCCACACACCACCGCCACCTGCGGGTGGGTGTCGAGAAAGGCTTGCGCCGTGACGAGCCAGCCGGCATGCACTTCGCAATCGCCATCGACGAACTGCACATGGCGTACTGCAGGCAGGGCCTTTTGCAGGCAGGCAAAACCCTCATTGCGTGCACGCGCGGCGGTGAAAGGTATGGTCATGTCCAACGTCAGCACCTCGACGCCCAAGGCCGATGCTCGTTGCACGGAGCCGTCCGTGGAGCCTGAGTCCACGTACACCACCTTGTCCGCACGCCCCGCCAGCGACGCCAGGCAGCGTTCCAGGCGAAGGCCTTCGTTACGGCCGATAACCACCACTCCAATGCCTGTCACCTTGAGCCTCACTCGCAGCGCTTGAGGGAACCACCCCGGGTACGGTCAGCCATTGCCTGGCTCATGTGAACTCCATCGCTTCGCTGGGTTTTCGGGCCTTGATGGTCGCAGGCACGCCCACAGCCAGTGAATTGTCCGGCACATCGATCAACACTACAGCGTTGGAGCCGATCGACACGTTGTTGCCGATGCGAATGTTGCCCAGCACCTTGGCCCCGGCGCCGATATCGACGTTGTTGCCAAAGACGGGAGCAATCGGTTCATTGACATTCTTCAGGCCGACCACCACACCATTGCGAATCCGACAGTCATCACCGAATCGCGCATAGCCGCTGATGACGATGCCGCCGAAATGGTCGATGACGAAGTTGCGACCGATCACCACTTCACACGGTAACTCGACGCCGGTGATGATCTGTACGAACTTGAACAGCACCTTGTAGACGAACGACAGCACTTTACGCAAAGGTGCCGGCCGCACGCCGTAGCGCCAGCGGCCAAAACGATAGACCAGCAGTACCCAGAAGCCCTGGGCACCCCAATCTCCACCGTGTGCACGCAAGTCCGCGCGTATGTTCTGGAACATGGCTTCACCTACCGTGTGGGTTGGCTGGCAAACTGGGTCTTGAGCAACAGTGACCAGGTGGCGCGCGTGTGCAGCCAACAGGCCTTGATCGCGCCCCAGCCTCGCCCCTTGAGCAATGCCTTGAGCGCCAGCACCAGGTCACCCAGGCTCACCAGCAGCATGTGCAGGATCAAGCCCGGCACGCCATGGTGCTTGCGAAAGTACAGCAGCTCGCTCTCGATCTGGTAGCTGGAGATCTGCCGGCTCGCAGCCTCCAGTTCGGCGACCGACTTGGAGCTTTCCCCGCCAATGTGCACCACGGTGGTGTGCGGGTAGAACACCACCTTCCAACCGGCCTCCTTCACTCGCTTGCAATGGTCGACTTCCTCGTAATAAAGAAAGTAGCGCGGATCGAACAGGCCCACCTGATCGAGCACCTCGCGGCGCACCAGGTAAAAGCAGCCCGGCAACCAGTCGCATTCACGCACCGAGGCATGGTCCCAGGCCATCTCGTCGACCATCTTCAGCCCGGGGAAAAAGCGCCCCAGGCCGGTACGCGCGACAAACACATTCAAGGGCGTGGGGAAGTAGCGGCAACTGGGTTGCAGGTCACCGTCGCGCCCCACCAGGCGCACGCCCAGAACGCCACAGTCCGGGTGCGCGTCCATGTAATCGACGGTTTTTTGCAGGCTGTCAGCAGCGACAAAGGCGTCGGTGTTGAGCAGCAGCGCGTACTTGCCCTGCAGGTGCGCCAGCAACTGGTTGTTGGCGCGGCCAAAGCCGACATTATGCGTGTTGCTCAGCAGCACAGCTTCCGGGCAGACCTCGGCCAGGCGCTGCACCGAATCATCGACGGATGCGTTGTCCACTACCAGATAGCTGGCCAGCCGTTCACTCCCGGCCTGGCGCAGCGCATCGAACATCGGCTGCAGCAACGATGCGGTATTGAAATTGACGACCATCACGTCGACGGGTTTGCTATCCATTGCTGCCGTCTCCGAAGAAATACTCGCTGCGTTGGCGTGCCAGCGCAGGTTCCACGGTCGGGTCGTAAGCGCCTTTGCGTTGCTTGACCGTCTCGATCCAGGGGTAGGCATTGCAGCGCGCCTCGACCCGGCTGATCAGTTCTTCAGTCGTACAGATGACTTTTGCCGGGTTGCCCCCGACCACCGTGCCGGGTGGAACATCCTTGGTGACGACAGCGCCTGCAGCGACCACAGCGTTCGGCCCTATGGTCACGCGCGGCATGACGATCGCACCATGCCCGACAAAACAGTTGTCCTTGATGTCAATGTAGCCGACCGAATCAAGGTGTTTGCCGTAACAGATCTCGATCAGCGCAACCACACCGTCGTGGCCGATCAAGGTGCAGTCCGACAGGCCCACATTGCTACCGATGCGTACCAGAGTGGGGTCGGTGACATTGCAGCCGCAGTTGATATAGACATTGCTGCCCACCGAGTGGAATTTGCCCCACCGTGCCAGGTAGGTACCCCACTCCAAGGGCGTCGGGTTGCAGAACTTCTTGTAAGCCGAGCCTCCCCGTCCTGTTGAGTAGACATACTGCGTCATGGCATTGCGTATCCATCCAATCATTCTGCTACCCTCGCACGTCAAGCGGTCCTGGACTGTCCCTGAGGCGAACCGGTCTCGTTCTTCTTTATGCTGACCGTATCGCGCTCAACCCTTTCCCCACATTGCTCATCCCTTCGAACAACTGCCCCACTGGCCGCCTTCATCTTCGTATCGAGGTGGTCGGCCAATCTGAGTGCGAACTGCAACAGCGGCATCGTCGGGTTCGAGGCGCCACCTGTGGCAAAAATGCTGCTGCCCGCTATATAGAGGTTTTCACTGCCGAACACCTTGCAGTTGGCGTCGACCACGCCGAACTCGGGGGATGCCGCCATGCGTGTGGTGCCCATGTGATGGGCATGGGGCGACAGTTTCAGGGGCAACTCGGTGTCATAGACAAAATCGTTGAGCTTGACGAAGCCGAGCCCCGCCTGGGCGAACTGCTTGGCCAGTTCAGCGCCGATGCACTTGATGGTATGCCTGTCGGTGGCACTGAGTACCCAATTGACATTGACCTTGGCCACGCCCAGCTCATCTGTTTCGTTGAGCAGCGAAATACGGCTTTGTGCATCCGGGAACTGTTCGATCATCGTGGTCATGACGCCATCGCCGGGGCAACTGAACTTGGCGACGAACTCGATCTTGCTGGCCAGCCCCATCTGACACGCCAGGGTTTCCAGAAAGTATTTGACCTCGGCCGTTCTGCCGTAGGTCTGCACATCGGAGAGCACCGTAGCGGAAACATTGCCCTTGCCGGCATGGTACTCAGCGACGAATGCATCGGTGGTGTAATACTGGCGCGGCTCGGTGCCCAAGCCATCTTTGAGTATGAAGGTACCCAAGTCGATGTTCAGGTGTTCCATCAGGCAACGCCCGGTCAGGCCCTCCTTTTTCACCACGCCAGCACCCACCAGCGAAGCGCTGTTGAGCAATTGCCTGGCATTCTCGATCGCCCCCATCGCCAGGACGAACTGATTGGCCGCGACACGCTCGCGATGCTGGTCGTAATCGGACACCACCGCTGCCTTCAATTGCCCTGAAGCCTGATCGAATTCGAGGTCGACACAGTTGCAGTTGATGAACACCTCCAGCCCGGGCGTCTCGTTGAGCGCCGATGCGTACTTTTGCGCGAACCGTGTTGGCGGGCTCAGCAGAAAACAGTCAGCATCGAATTCGCCACCGTTCAAGCCGGTGTTCACGGTTTTGAAGCCAGCCCCGTTCGGCAGGTCAACGATCGCCATGGCCGCCGGCAGGTAGCGCTCGATCTGCGCATAGTCGATCGGCCAGCCCGGCAGGCCGACAGGCGGCGCTACGGCAAAATCGGACGAAGTGAAGGGGCGACAACGGCCTGCCCAATGATTGGAGGTGCCGCCCAGGTAACGCAGGCGCGTCTGTTCGGCATACAGCTCAAGGCCGGTCGAGGTGCACGCGTAGAGCTCCTGCGAGCGCGGCTCATACTCACGCCCTCCCCCCTCGAGCAGCACCACACTCCACCCCGCCTGCGCCAGCTGCAGGGCCAGGGTGATGCCGGCCGGGCCGGCACCGATGATGCACACGTCGTAGGCTTCGCGCAGGGTTTTCTCAGCCTCGAAGTCCTTGATCATGCTCGACCGTCCTTGAAGTATTCCGAAGGCAAGACCCAGCCGTTGATCACAACGAACCCGCCCTTTTCCGCCGGTTTGCGCCCAGCGCCAGGGACGATACCGAAAACAGCTACGCCGACGCCCAGCAACACGCCATTGCGAAGAAAGCCGCGGCGACCCGATTGCCGATCAAGAAACTGTAGCTTCCCCATGATCACAAGACCTATGCCGTTGATTTTATCCAGCCCGGTATCGTTATGTGCAGCCTGCCGGGAAGGCTTCAGAGCCAGTCGAACAAACGCGTGATCAGGAAGCCACACAATGCGCCGACCGCAATCATCGGTAGCACCACAAGTTCACGCTTCATACTCCAGATATTCAGCTTGGAATTGACATAGACGATCAGTACCAGCGTCGGAAAGGTATGCAAAGCGGCCCCCCAGATGGCGTATTTCACTCCGCCAATGGCCAGCAACAACGGTATCAGTGCCCACAAAGAGACGAGCCGGATGATGTTGTCCATCGCCTGGTACTTGGTATGGCCCAAAGCGATCCACAACTGATGAGCCAAGGTATAGCGCAAGGTGAAGAACGACAGCGACAGGATGGCCAGCATCGGGCCTGCGTCGGCATAGCGCTCATCGTACATCCAGCCGATCAGCAGCGGGCTGGCAGTCAGGAAACCGCCACACAGGAACAGCATGACCAGATCGACCAGCAGCCTGAAGTGGAAGTAGAGTTTTTTCAGGCGCGCCTGGTCACCGGCCCTGGCCGCTTCGCTGAAGGCTGGAAGCGCCACTGACCCGACCAGTTTGAGCAAGCCGGTCTGGATCGACCCGAGAATCAGCACGGCAATGGAATACACCCCAAGCTGCGCCACCGTCATCGTGCCGCCGAACCAGATGCGGTCGCCATACATGGCCAATACCCCGACCATCGAAGACAGCAGTATCCAGCGACCGAACACGATCAGTTCGGTGAGCGCTGCGCGGTCCCATTGCAGGCGGTTGTGCGGGCCATGCAAGGCGAAATGGCCCAGTAACGTGCCAACCAGCGCCGAGGCCAGGCCGGCGACCACCAGAGACCAGATAGACCGGGTGAAATAGCCGATCACCAGCATCGTGACCAGCCCGACGACCTGCGATGCGAGCTCTATCAGCACCACGCGCTTTTGCTGGAAGGCGCGTACCGCGACGTCTATCTTGGTGGACTGGAAACCCCAGATGATCGCTGAAATGCCGGTCACCGCCAGCACCAGCGGCAGCTCTGGCGCTGCATAAGTGGAATGCGCCGGCCACAGATCGGCCAGTTGCGCCCACCAGGCGCCGAGGGCCAGCAGCAGCGTCAGCGCGAACAGCACAAAGCCGCGCACGATCTGCACCGTCCAGGCGGTGTTGAGGAACAATGGGTCGTCGCCGCGGTGGCTCTGGATGATGTTCTGCCGCAGGCCGACATCGGACAGCAGGTGCAGCAGCACAGAAACGGTGGTGGCAATGACCATCACCCCAAACATTTCCGGCAGCAGTATCCGCGCCATGATCAGGTTGCCGCCCAAGCGCAGCACCTGCGAGGCCACCAGCGAGACCAGGTTCCATGCGCCTGCGCCCATGGCACGCTTGCGCAGACTGGCAGGTGCTTGCACATCAATCGACGGCATGACTTGAATCTCTGACTGAATGGCTAGAAGTCACTATAGTTTCAATTAGCCATGATGCTAGTGCCCATCCACCCAGGGACAGGTGACCTCTCCCATGCCCGAACATTTACGTGCGCTGATCGTCATTTTGTTCCTGGCTTGCGTGGTGTTCTTTCTCGCACGCAGCCCGGCAAAGGACCTGATTGCCGAGAGCGATTTCAAGCGCCGCCGCAACCTGTGGTTCGCGTTGACACTGGTGGCCTTTTTTGCCCACAGCTACTGGATCTACACCGCCGTTGCCGCCGTCATGCTGCTCACGGCCAGGCGCCGCGAGCGCAACCCCATGGCGCTGTTCTTCCTGTTGCTGTTCGTCATACCGCCCGCGTCGAAAGAGGTGCCCGGCTTTGGCGTGGTCAACTACCTGATCGAGCTGAACCATCAGCGCATCCTGACCCTGTGCGTGCTGCTCCCCGCCGCACTGGTGCTGAGCAAGCAGAGCGATACGCTGCGTTTCGGCCGCCTGTGGGCCGACAAGCTGCTGGCCGCCAGCCTGTTGCTGATGGGGCTGCTGTACCTGCGCGAGACCACGATTACCGATACCCTGCGCCAGGCGGTGTACTTGTATGTCGACGTGTTCTTGCCCTACTACGTCGCCAGCCGCGGGTTGAGGGAGCTGAGCGACTTCAAGGACGCGATGCTGGCCTTCGTCATTGCCGCTTTGGTCTTGTCGCTGCTGGCCGTCGCTGAGTACGCGCGCCACTGGCTGCTGTACAACGCGTTGCTCGACGCCCTGGGTGTGGAGTGGAGCATGAAAGGCTACCTGAGCCGGGGCGGTTCGTTGCGCGCCAGCGTAACCGCCGGCCAGGCCATTGCCCTGGGCTATGTGATCACGGTTGCGATTGGTCTGTTCCTGTTCGTGCAGGGCTTCGTGCGCAGCCAGCTGCAGCGCAACCTTGGGGCCTTGCTGCTGGCCGCCGGCCTGTTTGTGCCACTGTCACGCGGCCCATGGGTGGGCGCGGTGGTGATGATTGTCGTGTTCATCGCCATGGGCAAGCGTGCAGTCACGCGCCTGTCCCTGCTCGCACTGGCAGGGGTGCTGAGCATTCCGCTGCTGACCATCGTGCCCGGCGGCGAAAAGATCCTCGACCTGCTGCCGTTCATCGGCAGCGTGGACAATGAGAACATAACCTACCGCGAGCGTCTGCTCGACAATTCGTGGATCGTCATTCAGCGCTACCCGTTGTTCGGATCGTTCGATTTCCGCAACACGCCGGAAATGCAATCGATGATCCAGGGCGAGGGCATCATCGACATCGTCAACACCTACATCGGCCTGGCGCTAAGGATCGGCCTGGTAGGGCTGGCGCTGTTCGTGGGGTTCTTCGCCTGCGTCCTGATGGGCATCAACAAGAGCATGCGTACCTTCCCCGACAAGAGTGACCCTTACCGCCAGCTCGGCAGGGTGCTGTTGGCGACCTTGCTGGGCATCCTGGTGACCATTTTCACGGTAAGCAGCATCACGGTAATCCCGGTGGTGTACTGGTCGATTGCCGGGCTCGGCATCGCCTACATCCAGATGGTCCGCAGGCACGCTTTCGCTGATGCCGAACACCCTGCCAACGCCAGCCTGCAACCGAGGTAGTTCAATGACCTGCACTTCATTCTGCCCCTTGACCCGGGCAACGGCACTGGTTGGCCTGCTGATGCTGCCGCTGGCCGGCATGGCCTCGGAGTGGGTCGTCAGCGTCGACGAACAGAACGGCCTGCCCAACCTGACGCGCGGCGGCGGTCCGGCCTTTGCCTCAAGCTTCGACTTCTGGGGTGAAGACTGGAGCTGGACGGGCTTCTACCCGACACTCAAGGTTCAGGGGCCTTACCGCTACACCTTGACGGGGCGGAACAAGGACCTTGATTTCGACCTGAAAGCCGATATCCAGAAGGACCAGGGGCAAACCCTGACCTGGCACTTCGACCTGCAGGCACAGAGCAAGCAGGCCGATGTGATGGGCGGCGGCATCGTCTGGCGCTTCGACCCGGCGCTGATAGCCGGGGAAATGGGCGACCCTGTGCTGTTGCCAGACAACCGCGGTTGGGCCTGGGGCAAGAACAGCGTCGGGCCACGTGTGCAAATGCGCTTCGATCCCCCGTTGGCCAAGGTCTATTTCGAGCGGGGCGATACCAGCCAGGTGCGAACCTTCTTCTACACCGACCCGATTCTGCCTGGCCGCCAACAGATCAAGGCGGTGCTGACCGTTGCCGGGGATATTGCCATAGGCCCCACGCCCAGCGAACGCTTCGGCCTGGCCGACCCCACGCAATGGCCGGATGACCAGTTGGACTGGCGCACGTCACCTGTGGACCTGTCGTTCCTCAACGCGGGGGAAATACCAGCCGGCAAACGTGGTTTCGTCAAAGCATCCGGTGAGCAACTGGTGTTTGCCGACAACACCCCGGCGCGCTTCTGGGGCACCAACCTGTCGGCTTATGCCCTGTTCAAAACGCCTGACGAGGAAATCAAGGCGCAGGCCAAGCGTCTATCGGCACTGGGCTTCAACCTGGTAAGGCTGCACCACCACGACTCCCCGTGGGTGAGCCCGAACATCTTCGGCGATCTCACCCAGCTCAACAACACCGAGCAACTCGACGCCGAAGCGCTAAGGAAGATCGACTGGTGGATCAAATGCCTCAAGGACGAAGGCGTGTATGTCTGGCTCGACATGAACGTGTCACGCATCCTGACCGCCAACGACAACATTTACGCCTTCGATGAACTGCCCAAAGAGCAAGGGGTTGCCGCTGTAAAGGGCTATGCCTACGTCAACGTCACCATTGCCCAGGCCATGAAGCGCTTCGCTGAACGCTACATGACCCACGTCAACCGCTATACGGGGCTTGCCTACAAGGACGACCCGGCAATCGCGGCCATTTTGCTCACCAACGAAAACGACATCACCCAGCACTTTGGCAACGCCCTGTTGCCGGACAAGGGCGTGCCACGCCACAGCCGGCTGTACATGGACGAGGCCAAGGCTTTCGCCGCCCGCCAGGACCTGCCGGCGGACAAGACCTGGCGTGCCTGGGAACACGGGCCCTCCAAGCTGTTCCTCAACGACCTGGAACACCGCGTTTTTGCTGACATGATCAAGGACCTGCGCAACATCGGGGTCAAGGTACCCATCTCCACCACCAGCACCTGGGGCGGCAACGGCTTGTCCTCGCTGCCGTCGCTGACCACGGGTGACGTCACGGATGCCCACAGCTATGGCGGCATCGGGCAGCTGGAGAAGAACCCGTTGACCAGCGACAGCATGATCGACTGGCTCGGCGCCGCTCAGGTGGTGGGGCTGCCGATGACGGTCACCGAGTGGAACGCCGAACCCTTCCCGCTGCCTGACCGCCACTCACTGCCGCTGTACGTGGCAGCGACGGCCAGCCACCAGGGCTGGGACGCAATCATGCAATACGCTTACAGCCAGCAGGGCTTCTTCAGCCAGTGGCGCCGCGCAGACAACTGGAATGCCTACAACGACCCGGCGCTGATGGCCACCCTGCCCGCCGCCGCCCTGCTCTATCGCCGCGAGGACGTGCAGTTGGCAAAAACCCGTTACGTCTTCGCACCCACTCCAGACACCTTGTTCAACAGGCCGATCACACCCAATACCTCGGTGCTGCTGCGCACCGCCATGGAAAAGGGCCAACTGCAGATCGCCATGCCCCAAACAGCGCAATTGCCGTGGCTACAGGCCAGCGCCATCCCGGCCGATGCGCAGGTGCTGCGTGACCCAGACCACTCACTGCTCGATGCCAACGCCAGCGAGTCGGTCACCGATACCGGGCAACTGCGGCGCAACTGGCAACAGGGCGTCTACACCATTGACACGCCCTCGACCCAGGCCGCGACTGGCTGGCTGGGTGGCCAGGCAATGGACCTTGGCGACATCCAGCTGCAACTGAAAACCGCGTATGCCAGCGTGGTGGTACAAAGCCTCGATACCAAGCCGCTCAACCAGTCGCGCAGCCTGCTGATTTCACTGGGTACCCGTGCTGTGCCCCGCCCCGACGACATGACTCCGTTTCACGTCGAGCCGCTCGAAGGCACCCTGAGCGTCAAGGCGCCAGCAGGCTTGAAACTCTACGGCCGCACGGCCGATGGGCAGGAGCAGGTGCTGGCGTCGTCCTACCAAGAGGGGCGCTACATCATCCGTTTCGACGGGCGCAGCATGACCAACTGGCTTTTCTTGAAATAGGGCATATCGCCATCTAGAGTCAATTCAGACCTGTATTCCAGGCATTCGACGCTGCTTCTGTTCCAGGAGGATTGGATGAAGTACTTGGTTGTCGGGGGTTCAGGCTATATCGGCTCACACATGGTCAAGCACCTGTTGGCCGCCGGGCATGAAGTGGTGGTAGCGGATACCGTGGCCACTGGCCCTGATATCGAATGGGTCGAGCTGGATATCGCTGATGCGCTCGCGCTAGATGCACTGTTCGACGACTGCCACTTCGACGCCGTTTTCCATTTTGCCTCGTTCATCCAGGTGGCAGAATCGGTCACCGCCCCGTGCAAGTACTACCAGAACAACGTCGCCGCCACGCTGACCCTGCTCGATGCCATGGTGCGAGCCGGGATCAGGCACTTGGTCTTCTCCTCTACAGCAGCCGTTTACGGCGACCCACAGTACATCCCCATCGATGAGCAGCACCCCAAGGCGCCGATCAATCCCTACGGGCGCAGCAAGTGGATGGTGGAGCAGATCCTCCAGGACTTCGACCGTGCCTACGGATTGCGGTCGGTGTGCCTGCGTTACTTCAATGCCGCGGGCGCCGACCCGGAAGGTTCGCTGGGTGAATGCCACGAACCGGAAACCCACCTGATCCCGTTGATCCTGCAGGCCGCCTCTGGCCGGCGCGAGGCGATCACCGTGTTCGGCCATGATTACGACACACCCGACGGCAGCTGCATTCGGGATTATGTGCATGTGGCCGACCTGGCGTCGGCACACGCGCTGGCGGTGGACTACCTGTTGGCCGGCGGCGCAAGTACGGCGTTCAACCTGGGCAATGGCCTTGGGTTTTCGGTGCAGCAAGTGATCGATACCGCACGCGCCGTGACCGGGCGGCAGATCAACGTAGTCGAGGCAGCGCGGCGCGATGGCGACCCGGCCAGGCTGGTTGCCGATGCTGCCCGGGCCAGGGGGGTGCTGGGATGGCAGCCACGGTTCGATTCACTGGAGCAGATTGTGCGGCACGCCTGGGACTGGGAGCTTCAGTACCCCTGGCAATGACGTGAGCGCAATAGCAAGCAAGGAGCAAGCATGGCTAGCCAGCTCCTTGCATCAGCAATCAAAGGCTCAGTAGTAAGGCCGCGGTTGCTCATCCGCCTTGTTCAATACCGCCCCGATCAAATTCGCCGTCGCCAGATGATGCAGGCAGTCTTCGATATCCTTCTTGCTGTTCACCCCGTTGGCCACTACCAGCAGCACACAGTCGAACTTCGGCAAGACGGTCAATGCATCGTCGGAACTCAACAGCGGTGGCAGATCGAAAATGCAGATACGCGAGTCGTAGCGGTCGCGCAGGTCGCTGATCAGGCTGTTGACCTTGGGCGATGACAACATCTCGGTAGACATCGGTATCGGTTCACGCGTGGGCAGCACCACGAACCGCGGCAAGGTCGGGTTGACCAGTACCTCTTCCAGCCAGGCCTCGCCTTTGAGCAGCTCGTTCAGCGCTTTGTCCATGGGCAGGCCAAGGCTGCTGCCAACCCTTGGACGACGCAGGTCGAAGTCGACCAGCAGCGCGGTCTTGGTGGTGTGGTGGGCGATGCTCATGGCCAGGTTGACCGCCAGCACTGTCTTGCCCGCCTCGGGTGTCGGCGAGGTGATCGCCAAAGTCCGCCAGCCGTTTTCTTCCATGGCCTGCAGCACTTGCGTGCGCAGCAGGTCGATGGCCCCGCTCATGTTCGAGTTCTTGTTGTAGGAGACGATCCGGTTGCGTTCCAGATGCTCCGCACGCAGCGGCACCACCTTGGTCTGCACGTAATCGAATTGCCCCAAGGCTTCGGGCTGCTCCGACACAGGCGCCGCCTTTGGCGTTTCAGCGGGAGTGGGAGAAACCTGATGAATGTTCTTTCCGATAGCCGGCGTAATTCTGTCCATCGCTGCGCTTCCCTATTCAAACCGAGCCATAGCTTTAAACAGCAAGAGGTCCAGTGGCATGTAGAACACATGGACGACCACCATCAGCATAGCAACCAGCAACAACCCGCCGATGACCAGCAGCACCCGCCACTTGCGGCGCCTGGCCACATCGGCCTGCGTGGAAATGTACGGCACGGCCACCAGCACCCGCTTGCCCAGCACGCTTTCCAGCGCACCGACACCCCGTATACGCTGGTTCAGCATTTCCAGCAGCATCACCAGCGCGCCGCCCACTGCCGGCGCCAACACCAGGCCAAGGGCGACAATTTTCTTGCGGTTGGGCTTGACCGGTTTTTCCGGCATCAAGGGTGGCTCCAGCAGCACAAAGCGCTCAGCCTTGTTTTCCTGCTCCAAACTTTCGGTAATCTTCGCGCCCATTTCCTTGTCGCGGATTTCTTCATACTTCTTGCGTGCGTTGTCATGGTCACGCATCAGTGTTACCAGGCCGCGCTCCACTTGCGGAGCTTCGAGGATATCGGCCTCATAGCCTTCCATTTTGGCCGTCAGCTGACGTTTCTGTTCAGCAAGCGATGCGATGCGCGACTGCGTAGCCGCCATTTTGGTACGTACCCTGGCCGCATCGAGGTTCATGGCCGCCGCAGCGGCGATGCCCTTCTCGCCCGAGGCCTTGAGCAAGTCGATCTTGCGCTTGACGGCCACCACATCGGGGTGCGCCGGGGTGTATTTGGTCAACAGCCGGGCATACTCGGCCTTGAGGCTGGCCAGGTCCTGTGGTTGGTCCGCCGAGGCAGGCCTGCCGCCAGCCGCCTGCGCGGGCACCCCCGCATTGGCGGCCGCCAGCTCCAGTTCGAGGTAACGCAGCTCTTCCTGGGCGGCCTTGTAGTCGCGATCGACCTCGCGGAACTCCAACTCCGAACGCGACAACATGCTCATGCGCAACTGCTGGTTCTCAGGCAAGGCATTGGCGTGCGCCTGCTTGAAATCCGCCAGCTTGTTCTCGAGCGCAGCCAGCTCGGCGCCCAGCTTGTTCGCCTCCTGGGTAAGGAATTCGGTGGTCTCGGTTGCGCGCTCGGTGCGCTGTTTCATGTTTTCGTTGAGAAACAGCGTCACCAGTTCGTCGGCCACTTCCTTGGCAACTTCAGCGCGCTTGTCCTCGTAGGAAACCGTGAACGCGACCGTCGCCTCGCCACGCCCTTTGACGTAGGTACTGAGCGTGGCCACGACGATTGCACTGCGCATCTGCTCGATCTTGTCGGTCTCACTGAACCGCCTGCCCTTGTCGGCGAACAGGTTGTACTTGTCGATGATCTTCAGCAGGTTCTCGCGGGTCATGACGCGCTGACGAATGACCTCGATACGCTCATCGGCAAAACTGTTGTTGTTGGCCGAGACCAGCTCTGGCGAAATCTGCTGCGACTCCACCAGGATGGTGCCGGTCGACTGATAAAGGGGCGGCACCGTGACGGCGACCCCGACGGTTGCCGCAATCACGACCACGATGCTCACCCCCAGCAACAAGGCGCGGTCCTTGATGATGGCGATGTAATCTTTAAGGGAAAGCTCGTAGTCCGTTTTCATGGTGGCCACCCGTGCGAGAGTCAGATGTCGGGATATCTGTACGTCAGCGTCAATCCGGCAATGGTCGCGTCAGCATCGGGCAAGCCGTCTTGCTGGCGCTGCTTGTACATCAACGAGAAGCGCAGGTCCCAGGCCGGTGAAAATGCGCGGCTTGCCCAGATGCCATACGTTTGTAACGTGTTTGGCGAGACCCCTTTGCTGTCCTGCCAGGACGCATCGACGCCCACGCGGTCGACCTCGGTGACCAGGTAGCTCCAACTGCCGCGTACCATATCGAGTTCGGCAAAGCCGCCCTCGGCGTTGGCAAAGGTGCTGCGCTCAGCGCTGAAGGTGGCATCGGCACGATCGCCTCGGTAGAACAGCGACATGCCACCTTCACCGCGGCGCCCGCCGCCAGAACCCGTGGTCTTGTTCACGCCGATATGCATCTGGCCTTCAAACCGTTCGGAAAACCGGTGCCTGACACCGATATTCGGGCTGTAGCTGTTGGAGGACACCGCGGTGGTATCGTCCTGCGGTTCATAACGCCTGGCGTCGAAACCGGTGATGATGTCGGTGCGCTCGCTCCAGGCGTAGGTCCATGTCGATGTGTTGTACAGCTCGTCGTAACCGGTCAACGAACTGATGTCATAACGGGCATGTGAGTAGGTCAGGACGTTGGCCAGCGTGCTGCGCTCGGTCACCGCGCTGCTCCAGTTGGCCTCGAGCGTGGACATCTCCTGCGTGCCGTCGGTGGTGACAACACCGGTGTCCTGCACAGCACCGGACAGCGTGGAACTCTCCTCGTAGCGCGCCAGCAAGCCAAAGCCACCGGTCTCGGTCTCGCGCTGCCACCCCAGGCTCACCTTGGGGTCTTCTCGGTCATCGACGATCGACCGGTCGGATGAGCGCAGCACGTTGACACCCAGGCCCAGGCGCAACTGGTCGCGGTCGAACTGACCGATCAGGCTGTAGTCGGGCGCAATGATGGTACGCGTCACACCTTTCTCCTCGGACGTCAGGAGCAATGGGTTGCTGTCGTACTCGACAGACGTGGGCACCACGACTGAAGACTGCCAAATGGCGGCGTGAACCACCCCAGACAACGGCAACATCATGATTGCCGTCGCAATATTCGTTGGTCGGAAAATAGGCACTAGAGATTCTTATATATTGGTAGGGTCAAGGTACGACCAGCGTATCGCCAGCCTGAAGTTGGAAGTTGGTGGACATGTCGCGCCCGGAAACCAGATCCTTGTAGCGCACCGGCAATACCTTTTGTGAAGGGCCGCTGCCGCGGATGACCTTGATGGCACTTTCGTCGGCGAATTTGTCCATTCCACCCGACATGCTCAGCGCCTGAAGCACCGCCGTAGGGCCTGCCATGGGCACCGGGCCTGGCTTGATGACCTTGCCTTGCACATACACAAGGTTGCCCGCCGTACCCGTGACGACGACGCTTACATTAGGATCTGCCAGGTAGGGTTTGAGGCCGGCAGTGACCTTGTCGGCAACCGCTGTGACGTCCAGCCCGGCCACATCGATTCGACCTGCCAGCGGGAAGGTGATGCTGCCATCGGGAAGTACGACGGTTTCCTGGCGAAGGGTGTCCTCTTGCCAGACCGAAATCAGCACCCTGTCACCGGGGCTGAGCAGGTACGCCGGGTTGCCTTGATCGGCCACGCTGGTGCCGGACCAAGTCACGAATACGCAAAGGATGGAAATCAGCAAACGCGCCATGAGGGATCCCTCCGGCCTTGCGGCCCAGGTTCAAGAGCACTGAATGAGAACGACACTAAACCTCTCGCTCCACTTCGCAGCCGTTACAGCGCTGCGACGGCCTCAAGCATCCAGGAGGCCCTTTACCGCAATGCCGCTTCGCCTGCCACTGCCAATTTGCGTCTGGGGCGTCAGCTACTGGAATATAGCAACAGCTGTAAAATTGACAAGCGGCTAATCCCGTCTTCGACGCAAACATCCATTATTTAGCGTCAATTCACTGGCAGTACGGTTAAGTTGATCGTAATGGTAACAACAGCGTCCTCAAATTTTCTTTCTGTTGGCAACTGCGACAAAGCCGATCACCGCAAACGCAAACACCCAGCCTGCCGTTGCCAAGGGAACAATATTTGCCTGGCTCATATAAGAATCAGCCGCCCGTGCCGCACCACTCAATAACACCAACAGAAAGATGGATTTGATGAACAGTGTTGAGCGCATGGTCCCCTCCTACGAAGAGGAAAATTTATTATGGGTTTTTGGCGGAGGAATGAATCGCTGTTGATTGGAGCTTATGGGCACGATGCCATTACGTCAACGTTCCGACACCATAATAAATCTCAATCGACTGCCCCTCGACTCGTCAAATTATCGACATGCAGAAGATGCAGGCACTTCTCACCCGCTCGCGCTTCAAGCAACTCATTGATATGCCATAAAAATAAACTGTCATCAGCGCCCCACCCTGGCCAGCATGCGGGTAGTCGAACCGGGGCACGACTTGAACGATGTGTTTCATAGGCGAGAAACATTGAGAATCATTGCGCTTAGCGTCACGCTTATGACGGAAAAAGATCGAGGGTACGTTCGACCTCATCAATATCGATCGTGAAGCCATCACCCTGCGGCGTGCCGACGACGAAGCCAAAATGCTGATGGTCACGGTCCGTCAGGTACTTGTAGTAGCTGACGAAGCGGTTAGGCGGCTGCAGCGCCAGCAGCGAGCCGCCTGAACGCAGCACATTGACACCGTGAACCAACTGGCTGCCTTCCACGCCAATCACCGTCCTGGCCCCCGCGCATGCCGCGACGATGGTCGGCACATCGCACCTGAGTGGGTCGATCACGCGAAAGCCACGGTACTTGCGCAAGTGTTCGGCGACCTCAAGTTCGTTGCGCATCAAGCGCAATTGGCCTTCACAGCCGCGCAGAATGAACACGCCAGGGTGCGTTACTGGGTCCACATGCGACAGCAACTTGTCGCCCATGGCACGGTAGCGCTGATGCCGGCTGCGGTTGTTGCTCACGTCGTCGAACAGCACCAGCTCCTTGAAAAATGCGCTGCGCAAGCGCAAGGGTTGCATGTCCAGCCACGCCTCATAGCCGGGGGCCTGGGTAAACAATGGAAACCTGGCCGATGGTGCCGTGGTAACAGGGATGCCCTCGTTGCAGGCCAGTGCGTAGGTCGGGCAATCTTCCATCAACCAGGTACCAAACCAAGTGTTGCCGTTTTGCGTGCAATACACAGCACCCCGCTCTATCTCGTAGTCCACCGTTACCCGCGGGAAAGTGCTGGGCTTCAACGACAGCCAATGGCTGGCGTCGTCTTTGTATAACGCCCCGTCAATCAGCCAGACATCCTTTAGCAGGTAGCCGCGCGTCGGGCCTTGCTGCGCACGGATACCGCCTTCCATGGTGAGCGCGGGGTGAACATGGGGGAAAAAACGCTTGGCCTCCCAACCGGTCACGCGTTCCAGCTGGTTGGGCAAGAAATACGCCGGTGGAGAGACGGTGGTTTCGCCGGGCGCGATGTCCCAGGTTTTAACCGCCCGACTTTTTATGTCGATATCGGCTTTACGGGCAAGCCGCTTTCTGGCCATGTGTTTGTAGGCGGCCAGTGTCCAGACAGTTTCGCTGGTGATCAGCGTCGAACTGAACTTGGATA
Organism: Pseudomonas sp. TR47; assembly: GCF_044143025.1. Lineage (NCBI taxonomy): Bacteria > Pseudomonadati > Pseudomonadota > Gammaproteobacteria > Pseudomonadales > Pseudomonadaceae > Pseudomonas > Pseudomonas sp. TR47. Next base: position 285,384 of record NZ_JBHFCS010000002.1, read on the forward strand.
TATCGCTACCCATGGAAAGCCCCCTTATAATAAGCACGCCAAAAAGCTCGCAAGCGACGTCCTTATCCAGGCCGGCCCTGACGCTAAGTTAATTGGACAACACCCTTTCCATCGTGGGCGGTGATTTCAAGTTGGCATACCGTTCGCGCAAGTTCTCGAAAAACAACTCACCCGAACTTCTATTTCCATAGAGGTATATCTTGTGCAGGCCGCCAAACACCATTTCGTGGTAGCGGCTTGCAAGCGCTTCATCACTGGACCCTTCCGGTAAACCCAGGTGCAGCGTCAACTTGTTGCCCTCGACCGCAAACAGCGGCGTGTCCCAAAGAAACCGGGCCACTCCCGTCTTGGGTAGCCGGATGAACATGTAAGCGTGGTTGCCCAGCGAGTCGATATCACCCCCGCGCCGCCGCTTCCACTTCAGTAACCCGTCATCCGGGCGCGCCAGACAAAGACCGATGTCGTAATAGTCGTAGCCATTGGCCAAGGCCCACTCCAACGCCATGTAGGTGGTGATGGAGTTGACCTCACGCAGTTTCTTGGCATCGGAAAACACGGCTTCGCAGTAACCGAAACGCAAGGTGCTCCAGTAGCGCTTGCCAGCCCGGGTTATCTCACAACCAAGGTGACAGGCCACCACCTCGCCATCCAAGGTGATCAAGTCCAGGCGGCCTACCCCCTTGGCCAAACGAAACACCTCCTCGGTGGGAAACTGTGCCGCATGAATGCCTTGCCGTGCGCTGGCATAAGGCCGAAGCAGGTCACGGTCGGCCATGGCAATTTCGTCATCCGAGAGCGTTTGCCTCATCTGGTACAGCGGTCGGTTCTTGCGGATACTGCGGCGCAACTCACTGTCATAGCGTGCGGTGATATCGTCCAGCGAGCGCCCAAGCGGTACGACGGCACTCAGGTAGTGCGGTACGGACAGTGCCCCGAGGGTGGGTAACTCACTGACTACTACGCGGCTGGGTACGCTGCCCGCCGGGCCCTCGGGTGCTGGTGCCTGCTGTTGCGCTTTGCCGCCTATCAACAGCTTGGCCATTTCGCGCTGTTGCTTCCTGCCGATGTAGAGAATTTCGTAGGGGCTTTGCTGCTGCAGCCTGAACCGGGCGACCTCCCAATGCCAGAAGCACGCCCGCCCAAGCATGTCGCGTAACACGTTTGATACGGTTCTGATCTCGTAACGCAGCGAAGGTGAGATGAGTTTTCGAGCTATGGCCATCATGTGCGCTTTCATTTCTTCTTCGACGTCCTTTGAATTCAAACGGCCTTATCGGAAGAGAAGCGGGTTATTGCTCAAGACAATGACGTAAGCGACTGATAATCCGACAACATTGCCCCTTGCCGGCCTAACATTCAGTAACAATTTAAGATGCAAGCTCGCGTATTAGCAAGCGGCGTTTTGCAATCGCCTACCTTCATTTCATGACGTCAATTTTCTTTCCTGTACGCGTTGGGTCATTGATTGTTGCAATGGGTAATTAACTACCTCACCGCTACGATGCAAACGGCGCCTGCTATCGGCTCTTTCTCTCATGCAGGTACCGACGATGACTGATTTCGCCCTTCACAACCCTCATCAGCAACTGATCCAGGAACAGCTACCGGCCTGGGCCAGAACGATGCAACCTGAGCACTGGCGGCGCTTGCGCGAGAGCGTGCAGCCCGAGCAAGGCCTGGAGGGTCAAGCGCCATGGTTCGCCAATGCTGCACCCGATCTGCGCGAAGCAGTGCTTGCCAGCCAGCGCCGCCTGGACGACTCGCAGTACCAACTGGCGCGCGCCATGGCGGGCCTGCAGAACGTTGCTGAATTCGCCGAAGCCTTGCTTGAGCAACGACTGAAGGCCGAGCACCAACTGTCGGTGCCGCTGCGCAGTACCCAGCTCATCCATATTCAACACAGGTTCAGTTTCGGCACCTACGTCACCGGCCACAAAGCGACCAGCCTGCTCGAAGCCGCCCTGCACAACTTCGAAGAGCAGCCCACGTTCAGCCACGACAGCGCCCTGGTACTGGACGGTGATGCGCAGTTCGAAGCCACCACGGTCGTCGGCCAGACCACATTGGGCGACAGCGAAACGCTGGTCGATATCGACCTGCCGTCCGAGTCATACCGTATCAACCCGCTGCCGCTTGCTCCCAGCGGCTACGCCCGCAGTTGCCGGGACCTGGACATTGGGCAGCGTTATCAGGAACACCTGCAGGCGATCTTCGAAACGCCCTCAAGCCCGGTACGCGCGGCCTTCATGACGACCCTGCGTGACCGCCTGCGCCTTGCCGCCGACATGGCCTTGCTGCGCCACACCATTACCGGCGCCGGCCGTGATGTCATTGAACAACTGCTGGCACAGGCCCCCGTACGCTGCTGGCAGCCATCGCTGTTCGGCATCGCACTGCACGAAGTGCTGATCATCGACGCCGGCACGGCGGGTTTGTTGGTGTACCTGCCCGGTGATGAGCAGCGCCTGCTGCAGTTTCCCGACCGTGCCGGCGTACATGCACATCTCGCCACCCACTTGCTGCAAGCGGATTACCGACGGGGTTTCCAGCGATACGTCTCATCGTTGCAGTGCTATCGTTTCCTCGACCTGTTGCACCAGAACCTCGACGCCGCAGGTAACAGCCCCGCAGATCAACGGTGGTCGATGCGCGAGGGCGCCGACCTGCACCTGACCCTTGCCCCCATCGAGGCGCCACTGCTGGCTTTCCTCTATGGCGATCATGTGGCACGCCTGAAGGCCGAGGCCGCAGCCGTGGCAGTGCCTACCGCAGAGGTCGACAGGCAAGCGCACCAACGGCGCATCGCCCAGTGGCAAAGCATGGGGCTGGACGCACTGATGGTTGCAGGTTTCTTCATACCCGGGGTTGGCACCCTGTTGACAGGGGTAATCGCCTGCCAGTTGCTTGGGGAGGTGATCGACGGTTACCAGGCTTGGAGCATCGGCGACCGCCACCTGGCCTTGCAGCACATTGAGGCGGTAGGCCTGAACCTTGCTGCGATCGGCGGTCTGCATGCGGCAGGCAAGGTGCTGCCCAGGCTGTTCAACAGCGCGCTGATGGAAAGCCTTGAACCGGTGAAACTGCGGGACGGCAGCCGACGGCTCTGGCGTGCAGACCTTAAGGGCTATGCGAGCAACGTGCAGTTACCAGCAGAACTTGAAGCCAACCCGCAAGGGTTGCGAACCCACCAGGGCAGACAATTCATCCACCTGGATGGCCAACACTATGAAATTGCCCTGGACGGCACCGACCAACGCTGGAGGATCGTCCACCCCAGTGACCACGAGGCCTACCGGCCGCTGCTGGAACACAACGGCGAAGGCGCCTGGCGCGCGGAACACGAGGCACCTCAGGGCTGGTCCGACAGCCAGTGCGTGCGCCGCCTGGGCTTGCCTGTGGATGCACTGGACGATGCGCAACTGCAACAGGCCATGGTCATCAGTGGTGTGGACCGGGCACGTTTGCAGGCAGTACACCTGGCCGGTGAAGCCACCCCTGCACTGCTTGCCGATACGCTGGAGCGTTTGACGCTGGCGCAGCAAATGCCCGAGCTGGACGGCGCAGCACTGACGCGTATTTACGGGCGTACGGCAAGCGCCGCCGAGCAGCGGATGTGCGATACCTACGCGCCATTGACCCCACCGCTTGCCAGGCGTCTGCTGGCTCGGCTCTCACCGGAGGCGTTGGCCAATTGGCAAGCGCAAGGAGCGTTACCGGCCTGGCTGCACCTGGAAGCCGAACAGATCACCCGGGATCTGCCATTGGTCCGTGCCCTGGAAGGCCTGTATCAGCCGCGCCTGGCCAACCGCGACAGCGAACGCTTGCTGCTCGCCTGCATGCAACGGTACTCCGGCTGGCCACAGCAGTTGCGCGTTGAGATCCGCGAGGCCACGCCAGAGGGCACCGTGCTGGCGGCCATCGGCGACGAACAGGCCAGCGAGCGTTGCCTGTTGCTCAGGTCGGGTCAAGGCTACGAGGTCTTCAATGGCGAACGCCCGGTTGCCAGGCCAGTGCATGCCGATGCGTACCAGGCGCTGTACGCCGCAGCGCCACCAAACCTCAAGCGCGCGTGGGGCAGTGCTGGCGCGCTGGGCGAGCGCACGCAGCGCCTGGCCGCTGCCGAGCGGCGCAAGTGGCCGATGCGCCTCTGGGGGCCACAGGCCAAGCGCCCTACCCCGCGTCACAGGTTGCGCGGTGGCGCACCTGTCACTCCACTGGCACCCGCCTCACCGTTCTTCAACCAAAGCGTGCCGGCGCGCTTGCGCAGGCTCTACCCCAGCATCACCCAAGAGCAGGTCGAGCGCTTACAGGCAGACTGGCGTAACACGATGCGCTCTGCAGAGACAGAATTACGAATGCGTGAAGACACCTTGAGCCAGTTGCGCACCGACCTCGATCGATGGGCAGCGGCCGCTCCCCGGCGCCAGCCCGCCGTGCGCAGGATTCTCAACGCCTGGCAGCAAAATTCGATACGTGTGCTGTCCACCGGCCAACGCATCCACTCCCTGGACCTGAAAAACTTCGAACTGGAAAACAGCGACTTGGCTACCCTCACGCTGCCAGCAGGTTTTAACCACGTCGCGGACCTTGACCTCAGCGGTAACAGCGCACTGAGCGAGTTGCCCGCACAATGGCTGCAGTGCCTGCCCGAACTGCAGCGCCTGACCTTGAGCCGTTGTCGCTTCGCCGCGGTTCCAGAGGTTCGGGTACCTGGCAACCTGCAATGGCTTGACCTTGAACATAACCGCATCAGCTGGGACGCACGCTCACAGGCAGCACTGGAACGACTGGACGGGTTGAGGGTGCTGGATCTCTCCGAGAACCCGTTGCTCCACGCGCCGAACCTGCAGAACCTTCCAGGGCTCGGCTCGGTGTTCATGGTCAACTGCGGCTTGACCGAACTCCCACAAGGCCTTCAACGACTGGAGTCGGTATTGATCATCGACCTGTCCGAGAACCAGTTCCAGCGCCTTCCACAGGGGTTCACCCTGCCCGCGGCCAGCGCCAATGCCTTGGCCCTGGAAAGCCCGGCGCTAGGGCTGCCCATTCGCGAGCAGATTGAGGATTATTTCCAGCTTCATGGAGCTGACCTTCTGGTATCCGATATCGACTACCAGCCGCTGTTGGCCAATGCCAGCGCACAGCGACTGCGCTTGTGGGCGCGCGTGCCGTTGCACTACCGGCGAGAGCTGCGCCAGCTGATCGAGGACATCGCCGATTTCGATGACTTCGATGCAGGCCTGGAGGCACTGTGGCGCTGCCTCGAACGCATGGACGCAGACCCCGCTTTTCGCGATCTGGCGCTAGACTCGCCGGCTACCTTGCTGCTGGATCTCTGAGCCGCTTCAGGCACTGCCCTGGCGGCCCCGCTCGGCCCGGGTCGCCAGCCAGCGCGCAAGGTCCGCCGCCGGCATTGGCCGGGCCAGCAGATAGCCCTGCCCCTGGTCGCAACCGGCGTTGCGCAAGAAGTCATACTGTTCCTGGGTTTCAATGCCCTCGGCAGTGATCCGGAAGCCTAACGCATGGCCCAGGTCGATGATGGCCCGGGCCACGGCCACTGCATCGTCATCGTCCGGCAGGTCTTTGATGAACGCACGGTCGATCTTCAGGTGATCGATCGGCAGCGCTCGCAAATAAGCCAGTGACGAATAACCCGTGCCGAAGTCGTCCACCGCCGTGGTCACGCCCATGGCCTGTAATTGGGCCAGTACCTCACAGGCCTGTTGCTGGCTTTCCATCAGCAGACTTTCGGTGATTTCCACTTCCAGCAGGCTCGGCGCCAGGCCATGACACTCCAGCGCCTGGGCCAGGCTGGAGACATAGTCGCTGCGCTCGATCTGCAGCGCCGCCACGTTGATCGCCATTGGCCCGGGTACGCGGTCCTCGTCGCGCCAGGCGGCCATCTGCGCGCATGCCAGCGCCAACACGCGCTCACCCAGCGGAATGATCAGGCCCGTGCGCTCTGCCAGCGGGATGAACTCGGCCGGTGACACCAGGCCATGAACAGGGTCCCGCCAGCGCAGCAATGCTTCGACACCCTGCAGGCAGCCGCTGAACAGGTCGACCTTGGGTTGATACCACAGCTCGAACTCGTTCGCCTGCAAGGCACGGCGCAGGTTGCGCTCAAGCTCCAGGCGCTGCTGCAGGCGGGCAGTCATGTCGGTGTGGTAGGGGCGCCAGGCGTTGCGCCCGCTTTCCTTGGCTGCATACATCGCCGTATCGGCGTGACGCAGCAGGCTGCCGACATCCTCGCCGTGCTGCGGGCACCTGGCCAGGCCGATACTGCCGGTCACCAGTGCGGTACTGCCATTGAGATCGAACGGGCGTTGCAGGCAGCGCAGCAGGTGAGCCACCTGGTGGCTCACCTGGCCCTGGGTGCCGCGCAACATGAAAACGAACTCGTCGCCGCCAAGGCGGCACACCCGGTCAGGCGCGTCCAGCTCCTGCAAAAAACGCGCGGTGGCTTGCTGCAGCAACAGGTCGCCCATGGCATGGCCGAGGCTGTCGTTCACCTGCTTGAAGCCATCGATGTCCAGCATCAACACAGCCAGACCATCGCCCTTGAGAATGGCATCGGCCAGTTGCTGCTGGAACAACACGCGGTTGGGCAAGCCGGTGATGGTGTCGTAGTGGGCCAGCCGCTCAAGTTGCGCCTGGGAGCTGCGCAGTTCTCGATTGCGTTGCTGCAGCTGGCGTTGCTTACGGTTGATCAGGGCCAGGAACAGGCTGGTCAAGCCTGTACAGGCCAGGGCGAACCAGAGCAGCGGCGAGACCAGAGGGCTGGCCATCAGGCCGTCAGGCTGGCGCTGCACGTCCAGATGGCCCAGCAGCACCGACAGGGCGATCCCGGCCAAGGCAAAGCCCACCGGCATCAGGCTGCCAAGGGAGCGGCGCAGCTGGCCGGTGGGCGGCGGTTCATCAGGTAGTGGGGTATTGGACGGGGTCATAGGCCTTCGTATGCGCTCGATTGCTTATGTATCGGCGCACTGCGGGCAATATTGAGCCAGACTGGTATTTTTCTTTCGCCGGGTGCATCCTCGAAGCTGAAGCGATTCACCTACCCAGACTTGTGAGGTGCAGTACACATGGACCACCTGCTCGATTCGCTGTTCCCTGCTGCCGGGGATGTCCCCACCCCTTGGCAGCTGGGTGAACCCCTGGAGCAACGCGATTACCTCGTCAATGGCGAACTGAGGCGCTGGGACGGCCCGCTGGCCACCGTGCGCAGCCCGGTTTGGCTAAAGGAAGGTGACGGCGAGCGACAGGTCATCCTCGGCAGCGCCCCGCTGCTCGATGCTGATACGGCACTGACGGCACTGGACGCCGCCGTGCAGGCTTATGACAAAGGCCGCGGCGCTTGGCCGAACATGCGTGTCGCCGAACGCATCCAGCATGTCGAAACCTTCCTTGCGCGCATGCGCGAACAGCGCCAGGCCGTGGTAAAGCTGCTGATGTGGGAGATCGGCAAAAACCTCAAGGACTCCGAGAAGGAGTTCGATCGCACCTGCGACTATATCGTCGACACCATCAACGCCCTGAAAGACCTCGACCGCCGCTCCAGCCGCTTCGAACTCGAACAGGGCACCCTCGGCCAGATCCGCCGCGCACCGCTTGGCGTGGCCTTGTGCATGGGGCCTTACAACTACCCGCTCAATGAAACCTTCACCACGTTGATCCCCGCGCTGATCATGGGCAACACCGTGGTGTTCAAACCGGCCAAATTCGGCGTGCTGTTGATTCGCCCGCTGCTCGAGGCGTTCCGTGACAGCTTCCCGCCGGGGGTGATCAACGTCATTTATGGCCGCGGCCGCGAAACGGTCAGTGCCTTGATGGCCAGCGGCAAGGTCGACGTGTTCGCCTTCATTGGCACGCACAAGGCCGCCAGCGACCTGAAAAAGCTCCACCCGCGCCCGCACCGCCTGCGCGCCGCGCTAGGGCTCGATGCCAAAAACCCCGGCATCGTGCTGCCCCAGGTAGACCTGGACAATGCGGTCGAAGAAGCGGTCACCGGCGCGCTGTCGTTCAACGGCCAGCGTTGCACCGCACTGAAAATCCTGTTCGTCCATGAAGACGTGGTCGAACCGTTTCTCGACAAGTTCCAGCGCAAGCTCGCCGCGCTCAAGCCTGGCATGCCCTGGGAGCCGGATGTGGCCCTGACGCCGCTGCCGGAGCCGGGCAAGGTCGATTACCTCGACGCCCTGGTGGCCGATGCCACGGCCAAAGGCGCGCGGGTGGTCAACGAGGGTGGCGGGAACAGTCGCGGTTCGTTCTTCTACCCTGCCCTGCTCTACCCGGTAACCGGTGACATGCGGGTGTACCACGAAGAGCAATTCGGCCCCGTGGTACCGGTGGTGCCCTACCGCGACCTGCAGACGGTGATCGACTACGTGCTCGATTCCGACTTCGGCCAGCAGTTGAGCCTGTTCGGCAACGACCCCAAGACCATCGGCAGCCTGGTCGACATCTTTGCCAACCAGGTGGGCCGTATCAACCTCAATGCCCAGTGCCAGCGCGGGCCGGACACCTACCCCTTCAATGGTCGCAAGAACAGCGCCGAGGGTACCTTGTCGGTGCATGACGCCCTGCGCGTTTTCTCGATACGCACCTTGGTCGCGACCCGCTTCCAGGAAGCCAACAAGGAACTGATCAGCGAGATCATCCGTAATCGGCAGTCGACGTTCCTCACCACCGATTACATCTTCTGAACGGGCCCTGCTTATAGACAAACGATCTACCTGAGCTGTCGATTTTCGAGCTGCCTGACCGACTTTATGCAACAGGGGCGCAACCTGCCCCTTTCGCATTCATTTCAGAGGAGTGTCGAACATGGCAGCCCGCCCCATTCCCGAAGGCCAGCACAGCATTACCCCGTATTTGGGCATCAAGGATGCCGCCAAGGCCATCGACTTCTACAAGCAAGCCTTCGGCGCGGTCGAAATGTTCCGCCTCGAAGGCCCGGACGGCCGCGTAGGGCACGCCGAGCTGAAGATCGGCGATTCGTCGCTGATGCTCGCCGACCCGTGCGACATGGCGGGCGGCCTGACCTCCAGCCAGTCACTCAGCGGTGTCGCCATTGGCCTGCACCTATACGTGGAGGACTGTGACAAGGTCTACGCCCAGGCCATTGCCGCCGGGGCCACCCCGTTGCATGAGGTAAAGGACCAGTTCTACGGCGACCGCAGCGGCACGTTGAAAGACCCGTTCGGCAACATGTGGTTCGTCTCTACCCACAAAGAAGACCTCAGCCCCGACGAAATCCGCGCCCGCGCCGCCAAACTGTTCGCAGGCAACCAAGCGACTGGTTGAAAGCGGCGCGACTTTGCCTGAAGCTTGTGGCTCGTAGCTTGGAGCTGCTTCATGCGAATCATCGACAAAACCGCCGCGCAGGTACGTAGCCTGACCCAGGCCGAAGAGGAACTGCTGCAGGCATTCGCCACAGGCACTCTCATTGGCCCCGGCCTGTTACAGGCCAACCAGCTACTGATGAAGGTGCGCAGCGCCAACCAGTGGCTGGCCTGCGATTGCCGCAAGGACGCCCTGCCGGTGCTCAACGTCACCCTCAATGGCAGCACCGGCACGCTGTTTCTCAAGAACAACCCCGGCACCGCCGAGCATGCACCCGGCTGCCCGTTCAGCAAAGATGAGCGCGAGGCCGCCGAACGCGAGGCGGACCCCGCCCCGCCCGCCGCCTGGCTGGCCCCTGACACGCCACTGCGCCTGCTCGGTGACTTTCGCAAGGCCAGCGAAAACAGTGGCGCTGCCCAGGACGGCAGCGAACGCCGAGAGCAGCAGCGCCTGCTCTCGCTGCTGCTGACCTGGATCGAAACCAGCGGCCTGAACCTGTATGCCACGCACCTGAAAAAGGACCTCACCGCGCAGTTTGCCGAATTGCGCAGTGTCGCCAGCCGTTACCCCCTGCTCGAACGCGTGCCCGCCAGCAACTACCTTGAAACCCGGCTGGACATGAAGCACATGATGATGCTCAAGGCCCGCCTGCGCGAAGCTACCGTATTCGGCAACCATCGCCGCCATGGCCTGTTGCTGGACTGCGTCGAGCAGATCAAGGGGCGCAAGCTGTTCAACAACCGCAGTGAGGATGGCTTCGACTTCCAGGGGCATCACCTGTACTGGGGTGGCAGCCGGGTGTCTGGGCCGCTGCTGGCGCTGATCCTGTACTCGCCCACCAGCGCAGGCAGTCACTTCTACGAGCTGATCCACGTGGCCAGCGTGCCAGTGTTGTCGCGCGCTCACCTGTTCCCGGTTTACCGCGACGAGGAACGTGAACCGCTCAAGGCCTTGGTGTCGTTGATCGACTGGATGGCCAGCAAGGGGGTCAAGGTGCAGATGCGAAGGCCCGTGATCGGTGGCCAGGTGATGGATGAGCTGGTGCTGACCTCCGACCAGGACCGCGTGCTGTCGGTATCGCTGCTGGAGCAGCCGGTCGGGCCGGAACCGGATGCCGAGAATTTCAAGCGGTACGCCGATTTCAAGAGCCTGGAGACATTCCGCAAGTTTGTGGCCGGGTTCTTCATGCGCGAGCGCTGAGCTAGCAGTCGAGGCGGGCCGGCCTATGGCCAGGATGTTGCTGGGCTGTTGCGATCGAGCGCGGCCCGCGCGGCGCTCGATCGCAACAGCGCCCGATCACCCAAGAAACAGCTTGTAAGCAGGATTCTCGGTCTCATCCCAGTACCGATAGCCCATCTCATCCAGCGCCAGCGGCAGCCCTGCCTGCTCATCCTCGGGCACCTCCAGCGCGGCAAACACCCGGGCTTCGGCCGCGCCGTGGTTGCGGTAATGGAACAGGCTGATGTTCCAGCGCTTGCCCAGCCGCTCCAGGAAGCCCAACAACGCTCCTGGACGCTCCGGGAACTCGAAGCGCAGCACCCGCTCATCGGCTCCCGGCGCCGCATGGCCACCCACGGTATGGCGCACATGCAGCTTGGCCAGCTCGTTGTCGGTCAGGTCGAGCACGCTGTAACCCTGCTCGGCGAGGTGTGCCAGCAGTTTCTCCCGGGGGTCGTGCAGCGGGTGCGTTTGCACCCCGACAAACAGGCGCGCTTCCTTGCCGGGGTAGTAGCGATAGTTGAACTCGGTGATCTGGCGCTTGCCCAGCGCCTGGCAGAAGGCCCGGAAGCTGCCTGGCTGCTCGGGGATGGTCACGGCAATGATCGCCTCGCGCTGCTCACCCAGCTCGGCACGTTCGGCCACATGGCGCAGGCGGTCGAAGTTGACGTTGGCACCGGAGTCGATCGCCACCAGCGTCTGCCCCCGTGCGCCTTCGCGGGCCACGTACTTCTTGATGCCAGCGACCGCCAGCGCGCCGGACGGCTCGGTGATCGAACGGGTATCGTCATAGATGTCCTTGATTGCCGCACACAGCTCATCGCTGCTGACGGTCACCACCTCATCGACGAAATGCCGGCACAGTTCAAAACAGTGCGCACCGACCTGGGCGACCGCCACGCCATCGGCGAAGGTACCTACCTGCGGCAGGATAACCCGCTCCCCCGCAACCATGGCGGCCTGCAGGCAATTGGAGTCTTCCGGCTCGACACCGATCACCTTGACCTCGGGGCGCAGGTACTTCACGTACGCGGCGATCCCTGCCACCAGGCCACCGCCCCCGACCGGCACGAAGATGGCATCCAGCGCACCCGGCTGCTGGCGGAGGATCTCCATGCCGACCGTGCCCTGCCCGGCGATCACGTCGGGGTCATCGTAAGGTGGCACGAAGGTAGCGCCTTCGCTGTCGGCCAGGGTCAGTGCATGGGCCAGGGCGTGGGGGAAGCTTTCACCGTGCAGCACCACATGCCCACCCCGCGAACGTACACCTTCGATTTTCAGCGAAGGCGTGGTGGTCGGCATGACGATGGTCGCCTTGATGCCCAGATGGGAGGCCGCCAGCGCCACACCCTGGGCGTGGTTGCCTGCCGATGCGGTGATCACCCCACGCTCGCGCTGAGCGGGGGTCAGGCGCGCCAGCCGGGTGTAGGCACCGCGGATCTTGAACGAGAACGTGGGCTGCAGGTCTTCGCGCTTGAGCAATACCTGGTTGCCCAGGCTGGCGGACAACGCCGGCGCCGCTTGCAGTGGGGTCTCGATGGCCAGGTCGTACACCGGCGCAGACAAGATGCGCCGCACCTGCTCCGACAGCAGCTGCTGAGGGGTAAGCGGGGTACGGGGGCTGACGTTGAGGCTGGTCATCGGGTGCAACTCCTTGGCTGTTTTCACGTTGCCCAGGAGTCGAAGAGTAGAAACCCGCCTCCAGGGCGGGTTCGGTGCACGTACGCGCTAGCCCGCCAAACTGATAATGGCGGTAATAATAATGGCGTTCACATGCGGGAAAGTGTTCATGGGGAGGGAACTTATCCCGCTGTACCTTGGCGTGTCAACACTTGGCTTGCTGTGCCGAGAGCGGCACATCGAACACCTTGTCGAAACCCCACTGGAACACGAAGGCATAGACGAAGAAGAACACGAACAACGCCATGTTGGTGAGCAACGCTGCCCACAGGCTGACATCCAGCCAGTACGCCACCAGCGGCAGCAGGATCACCACCAGCCCGCCTTCGAAGCCCAAGGCATGCAGCAGCCGGCGCATGAAGGTACGTTCACGCTGGTGCTGGCGCGCCTCCCAGCGCTCGAAAGCCCAGTTGAAGCCCATGTTCCAGCTCATCGCAATGCCCGACATCAACGCTGACAGCACGGTCGACTGGGCCATGCCGGCACCGAACGCCAGTTCCAGTGCCGGCGCCACACAGGCCACGGCGATGGCTTCGTAGAGGATGGCCTGGACGATCTTGCGTGCCTTGCCTTGCATCTTCAGCTCCCTGTCGAAAAGGCCTACCACGTTACTAGAAGCCGCTGGCAAGCAAAAGCCTGAATACCTGGCCCGGCCACGCACAACCGTGCATTGGACAACCCGGCACCTGACTGCTTGTATCTACCCATTGCAAGTGGCGCGAGGTCGTACACCTTCGTCCAGGGAATCGTACGAGGAACAACACGATGGCCAACACCGTCATGATGGTATTCGGTACCCGCCCAGAAGCGATCAAGATGGCCCCACTGGCCAGGGTCCTGCGTGAGTGGCCCGATATCGACCTGCACATCTGTTCCACCGGCCAGCACCGCGAGATGCTTGAACAAGTGCTGACCGCCTTTGGCCTGAGCGTCGATCAGGACCTGAAGGTAATGACCCAGAATCAGACCCTGAACGGCCTTGCCCGTGACCTGCTGGACTCGATCGACAAGGCCTATGAACGGGTCAGGCCAGAGATCGTGCTGGTCCACGGCGACACCACCACCAGAGTCATCGCCGGCCTTGCCGCCTTCCACCGGCACATCCCCATCGGCCACGTCGAGGCCGGGCTGCGCACCGGCAACCTGCAGCAACCCTGGCCTGAGGAAGCCAACCGGCGCCTGACCGGGGTGATCGCCGACCTGCACTTTGCCCCCACCACCAAGGCCCGCGACAACCTGCTGCGCGAAGGCGTGCCGCTGGAACAGATCGAGGTCACCGGCAACACCGTCATCGACGCCCTGCTGTGGATGCGCGAATACCTGATGGAAACCGCGTGGCAGCCCGCCGCCGACTCCCCCCTGCACAAACTGCACGACGATCAGCGCATGGTGCTGATCACCGGCCATCGTCGGGAAAACTTCGGCGCCGGTTTCGAACGTATCTGCCTGGCCCTGGCCGAACTGGCACTGCGCTACCCCGATGTGCAGTTCGTCTACCCCGTTCACCTCAACCCGCAAGTGCAGAAAGCGGTCTACGGCCTGCTCTCGGGGCGTGACAACATCCACCTCGTAGCCCCGCAGGACTATCAGCACTTCGTATGGCTGATGAACCGCGCCCACATCATCCTCACCGACTCCGGTGGCATCCAGGAAGAAGCCCCGGCACTGGGCAAGCCGGTGCTGGTGCTGCGCAAGGTCACCGAACGGCCGTCGGTGCTCGAAGGCGGCACGGTGAAGCTGGTCGGCACGCAGACCGAGCGCATCGTCAAGGAAACCAGCCAATTGCTGGACGATGGCCAGGCCTACGCGCGCATGGCCCGCGTATTCACCCCCTTTGGTGACGGCCACGCCAGCGAAATCATCGCCGAGCGCCTGAGCCGCTGGTTCGAGGAAAGCGTAACCAAACGGGATGACGCATGAGCCTGGCTTTCATCGATTTCGTTACTTACGTACTGTTTGGCCTCAAGATCCTGGCGATCATCCTCGCCGCACTGATGTTCCTGCTCGGCCTGGACGACCTGTTCATCGACCTGTGCTACTGGTGCCGCAAGCTGTTCCGTCATTTGCGCATCTATGACAAGTACGCCAGGGCCGACGAGAAGCGCCTGTTCGAGGTGCCGGAAAAACCCCTGGCGATCATGGTCCCGGCCTGGAACGAAGTGGGCGTGGTGGGTGAAATGGCGCGCCTGGCGGCCTCGACCATCGACTACGAAAACTACCAGATCTTTGTCGGCACCTACCCCAACGACCCGCAAACCCAGGCCGACGTCGATGCCGTGTGCCTGCACTACCCCAACGTGCACAAGGTGGTCTGCGCCCGCCCCGGCCCCACCAGCAAGGCTGACTGCCTGAACAACATCATCGATGCCATCCTGCGCTTCCAGGACGACGCACGTATCGAGTTCGCAGGCTTCATCCTGCATGACGCCGAGGACGTTATCTCGCCCATGGAGCTGAGGCTGTTCAACTACCTGCTGCCCGCCAAGGACATGATCCAGATCCCGGTGTACCCCTATGCGCCGGAGTGGAAAGGCTTCACCGCCGGGCACTACGTGGACGAGTTCGCCGAGAACCACGGCAAGGACGTCATCGTCCGCGAAGCGCTGACCGGCCAAGTGCCCAGTGCCGGTGTCGGCACCTGTTTCAGCCGCCGCGCCATCAGCGCCCTGCTCGAAGACGGTGACGGCATCGCCTTCGACGTGCAGAGCCTGACCGAGGATTACGACATCGGCTTTCGCCTGAAGCAAAAGGGCATGAAGTGCATTTTTGCCCGCTACTCGGTCACCGACCCTGCACTGGCCCTCAAGCACGAGTGGCGCCCCGGCATGAGCCGCGAGTTCGCCCAGGTGATCTGCGTGCGCGAGCACTTCCCGCGTGACTGGCAGCATGCCATCAGGCAAAAGTCCCGGTGGATCGTCGGCATCGTGTTCCAGGGCACCAGCAACCTGGGCTGGAGCCGAACAGGTGCGCTCAACTACTTCCTCTGGCGGGACCGCCGGGGCCTGTTCGCCTACCTGCTGGGTTTTTTGGTCAACCTGTTGCTGCTGGTGCTGCTGGCCATGTGGCTGGTTACGGTGATTGCGCCGCAGTCCTGGCGCTTCATGTCGATCCTCAGCGACAGCCAGCTGCTGACCACACTGCTCTGGCTAAACGGCCTGATGCTGATCAACCGCCTGTTCCAGCGCGGCTGGTTCGTCACCCGCTATTACGGCATCGGCGAGGGGCTGCTGTCGGCCCCCCGGATGATGTGGAGCAACTTCGTCAACTTCTTTGCCAACCTGCGCGCCCTGCGCCAAGTGATGGAGATGGGCGATTCACGCCGGGTGGCCTGGGACAAGACCACCCACGAGTTCCCCGCCATCGCCTCACCGGCCCGCACTCCGCTGGGCCACCGCCTTGTCGCCAAAGGCTACATCAGCGAAGCGCAGCTCGAGCAGGCCATCACCAGCCCGGTGCGGCGGCGCCTGGGCCGCGAGCTGCTGCTGCGTGGCTGGCTGACCAGCGAACAGCTGGTGCAGACCCTGGCCGAGCAACTCGACCTGCCATGGGCACCGCTCAACCCGTTCAAACTCGACCCGCAACTGATCGCCCTGCTGCCGCGCCGGCTGGCTACGCACTACGGCGTGCTGCCGGTGGCCGAAGACGGCAATACGCTGGTGCTGGCCAGCGAGAGCCCGGTCAGCCAGGTCTCGCTGGGGGTGATCAGCCGCCAGCTCAAACGCCCGGTCAGCTGCCGCCTGGCCCCCCAAGGCCGGGTAACCCTGGGCCTGCGCTACCACTACCCCAGCCCCTGGCAGACAGACCAGACCCGGCAGATGCTCGACGTGCTCGAACGGCACCAGGACAACGCCGAACTGATCGAGCAGGTGAGTATCCACCAGGTCATGCTCGGTGCGTTGCTGCAGGTGCGCGGCATGGTACCGGTGACCCTGTTCAACCAGGCCCTGATCGATTTTGATCCCGAGCGGCAGAGCCTTGGCGAACACCTGATCGCGCGCGGCATCATCACCGAGCTCGTGTTGCAACAGGCGCTCGAAGAACAGGCCAGCGAACAGCAGGCCGCCTTTGACCTGATCAGGGAGGTGGCATGAAGCCGCGCGTTACCCTCACACTCACCGGCCTGTTGTTGTGCACCACCGCCCTGCCTGCCCTGGCCGCGCCCATGACCGATTTCCAGCGGTTCACCAGCTACCCGTTCATGGAGCGCGGTTACCGCGAAGCAAAAAAGGACAATTGGGCCGAAGTCGAGCGCCTGACCCGCCATGTACTCGGGCGGGTGCCGAACAACGACGAAGCGCGCGCGCTGCTGGTCGAGGCCCTGGCCCACCAGCGCCGCTACAAGGAAGCAGAAGCACTGGCCGAGCAGCTTGGCAGCGGCACGGAGCATGCCGACGCCCTGCTTGAACTGCGCCTGATCTGGATCGAGCAGGACCCACCCGCGGCCAGCCAGGTGGAGGGCTGGTTGGCCACAGCTGACGGCGCACACCGGTTACGCCTGTGGCAGGCCTACAGCCTGAGCCTGGCCAAATTCGGCGGCGCCGGCAGGGCCCTGGACTGGCTGAACCAATTGCCACCACGCGGCGATGGCCAGGTGCTGCGCCTGGCCAGGGCCAATTTCGCCGAGCAACTGCGCAACTGGAACGCCACCATCGATCAGCTGCAGCCTCTGGCCGACAAGGGGCAATTGCCGGTGGATGCCTGGCAGCGCCTGGCCAACGCCTACGTCCAGCAGGTCGATGAAAAAGGCCTGACCCGATTGCTGCAAAGCGCGCCTTCCCCCGAGATGGCCACCCAGACCCGGCTGGCCATGGCCAACCGCGCCATCGCAATGGGCTACAGCAAGCAGGCCCAGCGCTGGCTGCAAATGCTGCCCACCGAGCAGTTGCAACAGCCCGAACAGCGCCAGCAGCTCTGGGAGCTGGCCCGCGAAGGCAACGATGCGCCGCTGCTCAGGCGCCTGAGCAACGAGCTGCAGCGGCCCTGCCTGGAAACGGTCGACTGGCTTTCACGGCACGACCCGAACATTGCCCGAGAACAGTTAAAGGACTGCTCTGCAGGCGCCGAGCCACGCGCCTACGCAATACTCAAGCAGCGCCTTTACGGCGACCCGGCAGCGCCGCCACAACCGCGCACCGCCGCCGAGTGGGAGCAACGTTACCGGCGCACGGGCGAGCTGGCCGCGCTTGAGCAAGCGACCTTCCTGCTGGTGCGCCAAGGCCACGACGAGCGCGCCCGAGCCTTGTTGGAACAGGCCTACGACCGGCGCCAGGGACGGCTGACACCCTCACTGCTGCAGCGCCTGGGCAATCTTTATGCTCGCCAGGACGGCCAGCTGGACAGCCGCAGAATGCTCAGCCTGATCCCCCAGGTGGATGCCAATAGCCGTGCCCAACTGCTCGGCCGCTTGGCCGAGGCCGGGCAATGCGACACCGTGCGCCAGGCCGTACCGGCAAGCCCCAGCGAAGCCGGGCAATACCGTGCACTGGGGCGCTGCGCCATGCCTGAACAGCCGGGTGAAGCGGTGGTCTATTACCAGGCCGCCGAGCGCCTGGGCGACAGTGGCAACCGCCTGCCACTGGCCTATGCCCTGGAGGCTGCCGGCGACTCCACAGCAGCCCTGTCAATCTGGCGCAGCCTGCCGGACAGCGCCTGGAACGACAACGCCCGCCTGACCGCCGCCGCCGGCGCGCTGAACGCGGGCGACCCGCAAGCCGCCCGCCGCTACTGGGACGCCGCTGCGCACACCCGCGCTGATGACTGGGCACTGGGCGCCGCCATCGCCCAGCGCCAGGGTGACCTGCAGGCCGCCCTTGGCTTTCAGCGCCAGGCACTGGCACACAACCCGCGCGCCGACCACTACTACGCAGCCGCCAACACCGCACAACAGGCCGGCGACAGCGCCCAGAGCACTGCCTGGCTGGCCGAAGCGGTGCGCCTGGCCCCCGACCAGCCACGCTATCGCGCCGACTACGGCATGCGCCTGGCCAGCTCGCCAGACAAGACCGACCGCCGCCAGGCGATCCCGTATCTGCAGCGCGCCACCCGCGATTTCCCCGAGGACTACCGCCTCGGCGAAACCCTGGCCGTGCGCTACGACGAAACCGAAAACAGTGCCTCGGCGCGCCGCGAGCTGCGCCGGGTGATCGATGTGGAGCAGGACCTTGTCGACGGCGATGATGAATACGGCAGCCTCGATGCCCGTAAATACCGCCAGCGGCGCGCCCACGAAACCTTGGCGCGGCGTGACACCGTGACACTGGCCAGCACCTGGTCGCCAGCCGGCATCTCGACCAACGACAGGTTCCTCGACGACGGCGTGCGCAGCGGCAGCTCGCGCCGGGCACAGTCGCAGAACGTGCAACTGGCCATGTGGGACCATGCCTTGGGCGAAGAGCCCAGCCGCAATGGCAGCACGCTGTCGGTGTACGGCCGCGTGCTGTTCGGCGGGCAAAGCCGTAGCGACTACGCGCAAAGCATGGGCACCGGTGTCGGCCTGCGTTACAAACCGATAGGCCAGGCCAACCTCAACCTGTACGCCGAGCTCTACCACCAACGGCAGATCGACACCGAGCACTACAGCGGCCTGAGCCTGGGTGAGCTGCTCAGCCCGGCCAAGGTCGGTGGAAACTGGGGTGACCTGCGCCACAACGCCGAGTCGAGCAACGACCTGCTGCTGCGCGCCACTGCCTCGTTTCTCGACCAAGGCGACTGGCGCAACGACTGGCGGGTAGACGAGGACGACTGGAACGAGCGCTTCCTCTACCTCGACGCGGCCTGGTGGACCCGTGCCGGCGACCATGCCTGGCTGTCCCGTTACCAGCAGGGCCATGCCTGGAAATTGCCCGGCACTTCGCCGCAAACCCTGATGCCCTATGGCTTCCTCGAGTTTTCCAGCCAGGACCCCAGCAACGACTGGCGCCAGGATGCCCGCGCCGGCGTGGGCGTGCGCTGGCAATGGTGGTTCGACGATGACCGCTACAACGCCTACCGCGGCTCGCTGAAAGTACGCGCCGAGTATCAGCAGTCGTTGGGTGGCAACCTTTACCAGCGCGCCAATGGTGTGCTGGTCGGCGCGGAGATGAACTTCTGATGCGTACCTTTCTGGCCATCTGCCTGTTTGCGTTGAGCCTGCCGGCCGTGGCCGACCAGCACCTGTTCTATCAACCGCTGAACCGCGACGCCAGCGTCAGCCCCGCCCAATGGCAGCAACTGTGGCGTGCCACCGTGGCCCAGGGCGGCAAGACCGTGATCGTGCAGTGGAGCGCCTATGGCGACAGCGATTTCGGGGGTGCCCAAGGCTGGCTGGCCAACAGCTTGCGCGAGGCGCATGCCCAAGGCCTGCAGCTGGTGCTCGGGCTGTACATGGACCCGGCCTATTATCAGCGCATCGAAGCACTCGACGGTGATGGGCTGAGCAGCTACTGGAAAGCCCAGCTGGGCAGGTCCCTGAGCCAGTACCGGCAGGTGCGCCAGCACTGGCAAATAGAGGTGGCTGGCTGGTACCTGCCGATGGAGCTGGACGACCTGCACTTTCGCGACACGGCCCGTCGTCAGGCGCTGTACAGCCAGTTGCAGGCGTTCAGCCGGCAGTTGGACAAACCGCTACACATCAGTGCCTTCAGTGCCGGCAAGCTGGCGCCGCGGGTCAACGGCGCCTGGCTGGACCAGCTCGCAGGCCTGGGCGTGAGCGTCTGGTGGCAGGACGGCGCTGGCACCGGGCGGCTGCCGGCGCTGGTGCGCCAAAGCTATGAACAGGCCTTGCCTTGCCGCGTGGGCGTGGTGCGTGAAGCATTTCGCCAGGTGAGTGGGCCGGGGCAGGCTTTCAAGGCGCAGGCTGCGCAACCGAAGCTGACCGGCGGATGCCATGCCGAGGCGGTGTTTGCCCTGCGCTACCGGCCCTGGGCGCGGGGTGTTCTGACGCAGAATTGATACTGTCTGCACCGGCCTCATCGCCGGCGAAGCCGGTGCCATGGACTAACCTGCTGGCAAGCGAATCATGAACTGTGCACCACCCAGGGCTGACTGCGCCACCGTCAGCGAGCCACCCTGCCCCTCGATGGCTCGCCGGCTGATCGCCAACCCCAGGCCGAACCCGCCGGTATTGCGATCACGGCTGCGGTCCAAGCGGTAGAACGGCTGGAAGATGCGCTCACGCTCTTCGACCGGAATGCCGATACCGTCATCCTCTACCGTCAACAGGCAAGCACCGCTCTCTTCCAGACGCAAACGCAGCAGCAGGCTCTGATCGCAATAGCGCATGCCATTGCGCACCAGGTTCTGCACCGCGCGGGCCGTCAGGCGCGGGTCAAGCACGAAGCGCGGCAGAGAACCTTCGGCGCGTACCTCCCACTCAATGCCACGGCTGTCGAGCTCTTCGGCAAAGCCGCCGAGCACACTGTCGACCAGCTCAAGCAACGACACCTCGACCCGCTCACGGGCTTGGTCGGCGTTGTACAGCCGGCTGTAGGACAGCAGTTCGAGCACCAGTTCGTCCAGCTCGCGCACGTGCCCGACCAGTTCCAGCAGGCGCTTGCGGCTGGTGGGCGGCACTTCGTCGAACAACAGCACCAGGCCGAAGTCCAGGCGAGTGAGCGGCGTGCGCAACTCATGGGACACGGCGTTGAGCAGCTCACGCTGCTGATTGACGTGGCGCTCCAGGTCGCCGGCCATGGTGTCGAATACACCGGCCAGTTCACCGATGTTCGAATGCGGGGAAATGTGCGTACGCTCGGCCATCTGCCCCTGGCCCAGACGCCTGGCCGTTTCCTTGAGCCGCTCAAGGTCGCGCCAGTGCGGCCACACCCACAACAGCAGGCAGCCAAGCATGGCGGCGCCGATCAGCACAGTCACGCCCCAGGACAGCACGTTGATGTCCAGCGGGTCCGGTGGCGAGTGCAGGCTCACCAGCCAGCCCTCTTCCAGCGGCGCCAGCACCGTTTCGTAATAGCCCCACTCGCCGATGCGCACTGCGTACAGGCCATGCGCCAGACGCGCCTGCTCCGGCGCGCTCAAGCTGGCCTGATCGGTACGCAACAGGGTCACCTGCAGCGGCGCGAACGCCTCGGCCAGCTCCTGTTCCACCGCAGGCCATTGCTCGCGCGGGGCCTGGCGGAACTGGCGCACGATCAGTGACTGCACGCCTTTGGCCTGGTCCAGGTTGTAGGCCACGAAGCGGTCATGGAACAGGCCGACGATGGCGTCAGGAATCAACAGCAGCGCACCGGCGTAGGCGACGATGATCACCAGGTAAAGGCGCACCAGAATCTTCAGCATATCGCTTCAGCACTCCCATTCGACGCGGCTGAACAGGTAACCCTTGCCCCACACGGTCTTGATCTTGCGCGCTTCGCCGGCACTGTCATCGAATTTGCGCCGCAGCTTGGAAATAGCCACATCCACCGAGCGGTCGGTGCCGTTGAACTCGATACCGCGCAGTTGCTGAAGGATGCGGTCACGGCTCAGCACTTCCCCGGCGTTGCGCGCCAGCACCACCAGCAGGTTGTATTCACCGCTGGACAGTTCCACCTCTTCGCCGCGCCAACAGACCAGGCGCTCGGCCAGGTCGATGCGCAAGCCACCGATCAGGATCTGCTCACTGTCCAGCCGCGGCTCATGGACGCTGCTGCGGCGCAGCAAGGTTCGCACCCGCGCCAGCAGCACCCGCGGCTCACACGGCTTGGTGACGTAGTCGTCGGCGCCCATCTCCAGTCCCAGTACCTGGTCGTGGCTGTCGTCGCGGGCCGTCAGCATCAGGATCGGCAGGCTTTGGGATTCCTGGCGCAGCAGGCGGCACACCTGCAGGCCGTCGATACCCGGTAGCATCAGGTCAAGGATGACCAGGTCGGGTTTGTCTTGCCGGAACGCGTCCAGCACATGGTCGCCCCGGGCGATCACCCGCACATGGAAGTCGTTGCGTTGCAGATAGCTGGCAATCAATTCAGACAGGGCGCTGTCGTCTTCTACCAGAAGAATGTTTGGCATAGGGCTTGGTACGAGCTGAGGGAGGCCAATACAGGCATGTAGCGGCAAGAATATAGAATCCCCACCTGTGCAGGATTTTTCTTCACACTTTTTCACACACGTCCTACAGGTATTAACAGGCACCCGTGCCCTGCCTGCCTTAGCATACGGCCGGTCATCATCGGAAGATCCGTATGCCTATCATCCTTATCCATCGCCTGCGCCCCGTGGCGCTCGTGGCGCTTCTGGCACTGTCCGTAGCCGGCTGCAACGACACCGAAGAGCAGGACGCCAAGCCCCCCGTACCCCAGGTCCGGGTAGAAACCCTGCAGCTCCAGCCCCTGGCCATCAGCACGGAACTCAGCGGGCGCCTTCTCGCCCCGCGTACCGCAGAGGTGCGCGCGCGGGTGGCGGGCGTGGTGCTCAAGCGGGTCTACCGCGAAGGCAGCGACGTCAAGCAAGGCGACGTGCTGTTCCTGATCGACCCGGCACCGTTCAAGGCCGACCACGATAGCGCCCGCGCCACACTGGCCAAGGCCCAGGCCAACCTGTACCAGGCCCGCTTGCAGGAGCAGCGCTACCGCGAACTGGTCGACGACAAGGCCGTCAGCCGCCAGGAGTACGACAATGCCCGCGCGGCGTTCCTTCAGGCCGACGCCGAAGTGGCCGCTGCCAAGGCAGCGCTTGAACGGGCGCGCCTGAACCTGGGCTACGCCACGGTTACCGCACCGATCTCCGGGCGCATCGGCCGCGCCCTGGTCACCGAAGGCGCGCTGGTGGGGCAGAACGAGACCACGCCACTGGCGACCATCCAGCAGCTGGACCCGATCCACGCCGACGTCACCCAGTCGACCCGCGAGCTCAACACCCTGCGCCGTGCGCTGCGTGCTGGCGAGTTGCAGCAGGCAGGCAATGGGGAGGCAAGCGCCACGTTGATCCAGGATGACGGCAGTGCCTACCCGTTGCCCGGCAAACTGCTGTTCTCGGACATCAGCGTGGACCCAAGCACCAACCAGATCACCCTGCGCAGCGAGTTCCCCAACCCTGACCTGGACCTGCTGCCCGGCAGCTACGTGCGCGTGCGCCTGGAGCAGGCCGTACAGCCCAAAGGCATCAGCGTGCCGCAGCGCGCCATCCTGCGTGACAGCGCCGGGGTGCCGAAAGTGCTGGTGGTCGACGCGCAGGCACGCATCAGCGAGCGCCAGGTGGTACTGGGCAACGCCCAAAGCGACCGCTGGATCGTCAGTGAAGGCCTGGCCGCCGGCGAGCGTGTGGTCATCGAGGGCCTGCAACACGTCAAGGCCGGTGACCAGGTCCAGGTCGACACTGCCCAGGGCAGCCAACCCATCGCCCAGCACAACGGCCAGTGAGGGCCTGACCCATGCCGCAATTCTTCATCGACCGCCCGGTATTCGCCTGGGTGGTCGCGCTGTTCATCCTGCTGGCCGGCGCCCTGGCCATCCCGCAACTGCCGGTGGCCCAGTACCCCAACGTAGCCCCGCCGCAGGTGGAAATCTATGCCGTGTACCCGGGGGCGTCCGCAGCCACCATGGACGAGAGCGTGGTCAGCCTGATCGAGCAGGAGCTCAACGGCGCCGACAACCTGCTGTACTTCGAGTCGCAGAGCAGCCTGGGCAGCGCCACCATTACCGCCACCTTCGAGCCGGGGACCCACCCGGACCTGGCCCAGGTCGACGTGCAGAACCGCCTCAAGGTGGTCGAGTCGCGCTTGCCGCGCCCGGTGACCCAGCAGGGCCTGCAAGTGGAAAAAGTGTCCACCGGTTTTCTGCTGCTCGGCACCCTGACCTCTGAAGACGGCAGCCTCGATGAAACCGCCCTGTCGGACATCCTTGCCCGCAACGTGATGAACGAAATCCGCCGCCTCAAGGGCGTCGGCAAAGCCCAGCTGTACGGTTCCGAGCGTGCCATGCGGATCTGGATCGACCCGGGCAAGCTGATCGGTTTCAGCCTCACGCCCAACGATGTGGCCAACGCCATCGCCGCACAGAACGCCCAGGTGGCGCCCGGCAGCATTGGCGACCTGCCTGCCCGCAGCACCCAGGAAATCACCGCCAATGTGGTGGTCAAGGGCCAGCTGAGCACCCCGGAAGAATTTGCCGCCATTGTGCTGCGGGCCAACCCCGACGGCTCGACGGTGACCATCGGCGATGTGGCGCGGGTCGAGATCGGCGCCCAGGAATACCAGTACGGCACACGCCTGAACGGCAAGCCGGCCAGCGCCTTCAGCGTGCAGCTGGCGCCGGGCGCCAACGCCATGGAAACCGCCACCCTGGTACGGGCGAAGATGCAGGAGCTGTCGGTTTATTTCCCGGAGGGAGTCAAGTACGACATCCCCTATGACACATCACCGTTCGTCAAGGTCTCCATCCAGCAGGTCATCAGCACCCTGTTCGAAGCCATGCTGCTGGTGTTCGCCGTGATGTTCCTGTTCCTGCAGAACCTGCGCTATACGCTGATCCCGACCCTGGTGGTGCCGGTGGCGCTGATGGGTACCTTCGCCGTGATGCTGGCGCTGGGCTTCTCGGTCAACGTGCTGACACTGTTCGGCATGGTCCTGGCCATCGGCATCCTGGTCGACGATGCCATCGTGGTGGTGGAGAACGTCGAGCGGATCATGGCCGAGGAAGGCTTGCCGCCGAAGGAAGCAACGCGCAAGGCGATGGGCCAGATCAGCGGCGCCATCATCGGTATCACCCTGGTGCTGGTGGCGGTGTTCCTGCCCATGGCCTTCATGAAAGGCTCTGTCGGGGTGATCTACCAGCAGTTCTCGCTGTCTATGGCGGTTTCGATCCTGTTCTCGGCGTTTCTGGCCCTGAGCCTGACCCCTGCCCTGTGCGCCACCCTGCTCAAGCCGCTGGCCAAGGGCGAACACCACGAACGCAAGGGTTTCTTCGGCTGGTTCAACCGCAGTTTCGAACGCATGAGCAACGGCTATGAGCGCTGGGTGGTGCAGGCCCTCAAGCGCAGCGGCCGCTACCTGCTGGTGTATGGCGTGCTGCTGGCGGTGCTCGGCTACGGCTTCAGCCAGTTGCCCACGGCGTTCCTGCCCACTGAAGACCAGGGCTACACCATCACCGACATCCAGCTGCCACCAGGTGCCAGCCGCATGCGTACCGAGCAGGTAGCAGCACAGATCGAGGCGCACAATGCCCAGGAGCCCGGGGTGGGCAACACCACGGTGATCCTCGGTTTCAGCTTCTCCGGCAGCGGGCAGAATGCGGCGCTGACCTTCACCACCCTGAAGGACTGGTCCGAGCGTGGCGCCGACGACAGCGCCCAGTCGATTGCCGACCGCGCCAGCGCCGCATTTTCCCGGATCCGCGATGCGGTAGCGTTCTCTGTGCTGCCGCCGCCCATCGACGGGCTGGGGGAGTCCACCGGTTTCGAGTTCCGCCTGCAGGACCGCGGTGGCATGGGCCATGCCGCGCTGATGGCGGCGCGTGACGAACTGCTGGCCGGCGCCGGGAAAAGCAAGGTCTTGGTGAACGTGCGCGAAGCTTCGCTGGCCGAAAGCCCGCAGGTACAGCTGGAAATCGACCGCCGCCAAGCCAATGCATTGGGCATATCGTTCACCGACATTGGCGCGGTGCTGGACACCGCCGTGGGCTCCAACTACGTCAACGACTTCCCCAACCAGGGCCGCATGCAGCGGGTGGTGGTGCAGGCCGAAGGCGACCAGCGCAGCCAGGTCGAGGACCTGCTGAAGATCCACGTGCGCAACAGCAGCGGCAAGATGGTGCCATTAGGCGCCTTCGTACAGGCCAAATGGGTCAGTGGCCCGGTGCAACTGACCCGCTACAACGGCTACCCGGCCGTGTCGATTTCTGGTGAGCCGGCGGCCGGCTATAGCTCGGGCGAGGCCATGGCCGAAGTCGAGCGTCTGGTCGCGCAATTGCCGGCCGGGGCCGGCCTGGAATGGACCGGCCTGTCGCTGCAGGAACGCCTGTCCGGCAGCCAGGCACCGCTGTTGATGGCGCTGTCTCTGCTGGTAGTGTTCCTGTGCCTGGCGGCGCTGTACGAAAGCTGGTCGATCCCCACTGCAGTGCTGCTGGTGGTACCGCTCGGCGTGCTTGGCGCAGTGCTGGCAGTGACCCTGCGCGGCATGCCCAACGATGTGTTCTTCAAGGTCGGCCTGATCACCCTGATCGGCTTGTCGGCGAAGAACGCCATCCTCATCATCGAATTCGCCAAAAGCCTGGTGGACCAGGGCGTGGATGCCGTCGACGCCGCCGTGCAGGCCGCCCGCCTGCGCCTGCGGCCGATCGTGATGACCTCGCTGGCATTCATCCTCGGCGTGGTGCCACTGGCCATCGCCACCGGCGCCAGCTCGGCGAGCCAGCAGGCGATCGGCACCGGGGTGATCGGCGGGATGCTCAGCGCTACATTGGCGGTGGTGTTCGTGCCGGTATTTTTTGTGGTGGTGATGCGTTTGGCGCAGCGCCGTCACAAGCGGGACGCGGTCGACGCTAAACATGTAGTCGTGTGATAAAACCCCGCGAGGTCTGGCCTGCAGGACTGGCAACAATGTCAGGCCAGACCTAGTACTATCCGCGGCTCGCAGACCCGTCGGTGTTAAACGGCACGCTGCAATGAAGCACCCCATGCGCTTGAAAGTCGCTATGTTAATATTGCTTGCATCGCTTGCATCGGTGGAGGACCTGAAATGAAACAAGCTCACGATATCAGTATCAGAAGCCAAATCCAGGAACTCGCAAAGCAGCATGGCGTGACTGGCGACAAGGATCGCTTCAGCGACTTGGCTAGCACGGTTACCCGGCTCTCTGGCGATGTCGTTGCGCTCGATACCATCGAAAGAATGCTCGTCTCCCTCAAGAAGCAAGGCATTTTGACCAAACAGCAGATTCTGCAGCTGGAAGCCGGTTACCTGCGCGAACAATCGTGTTCTGGCAGCGGACGTAACCTCAGCGCATGATTTTCGACCCCTTTGATGACTATGAATCCGCAGGCTACCTGCGTAATGCTTTCAAGTTCAAAGACCCCGAACAAATCAAGAAAATGGAGCATCTGGCCTTCGAGGCTAGCCTCGAGGAGGCCATTGCCCTGCTCGCTGCGCCCACGCGCATTACCTATGAAACCCTGCTTGAACTGCATGCACTGCTGTTCTGCGACTTCTATCCGTGGGCCGGCAGGGACCGCGCCGAAGTTGCGCCCAGGCTCGCGGTATTCAAGGGAACCGATTCCGACCCACGCCACACAGCGTTTTGCCCTCCTGATCAGATCAGGCATTGGGCCTCCCACGCCTTGAGACTCGGTCAGGATAGCGAGCGGTTCAGACAGCAACCCGGGGAAGTGCTTGGCTTGCTCGCCGATGCCCACCCTTTTCTGGATGGTAATGGTCGGGCCATCCTGCTGGTGTTCATGGAGCTTTGCCACAGGGCCGGGTTCGCCATTGATTGGTCTCGAACGACCAAAGAGCAATACCTGGCCGCCTTGAGCGCTGAGATCAACCAACCGTCCAAAGGCCATCTCGACCATTGCTTGAAACCCTTCGTGATAGAGGTTTCAGACAGAAGCCAGTGGCCAGAAATCCTTGGCACAATCAAAGGACTTGATGGCCTGGACACGGAAAACATCAGGTACGAAAGCCTGGATGATCCCGAGGTGCAGAAGCTATACACAGCTTATCGAGCGGTACCGATGCCTCTCCTATCTATCCTGATCCTCGCCGGCGGTCGCGGCCAGCGCATGGGCGGTCGTGACAAAGGGCTGGTGCGATGGCGAGACGAACCGCTTGTGGCGCATGTACAGCAAGTGGTGCGGGCACTGAGTGACGATGTGGTGATCTCCTGCAATCGCAACCAGGACCTTTATCGGCCGTTTGCCGATCAACTGGTGTGCGACGCCGTGGCAGACTTCCCTGGGCCAATGGCCGGGGTGATCGCCGGGCTGGCAGCGGCGAGGCATGAATGGGTAGTGGTGCTGGCTTGTGATGCGCCACTGATTGAGCGAGGGTTGATCGAGGATTTGCTGCAGTTGGCAGTGGCCAATGACAGTGCGGCCATGGTGCGTCAGGGTGGGTATTGGCAGCCGATGTTCAGCGTGCTGCCGCGCAGGCTGCTGCCGCTGCTGGAGCAGGCCTGGGCGGCTGGGGAGCGGAGCTTGCAGAAGGCCCTGTTGCAGGCGCCGGTCCAGGCCCTGGAATGCCCCGAAGGTGACCCACGCTTGAGCAATTTCAACAGCCCAGATCTACTGCAGGACTAAGTCAGGCCGCTTGAGCCGGCGATGCGCAAGCGACCTGATTGCTCTCTACACTGCATACACGCCTCATTCAACCCAAATCTTCCAGGCCAAGCAGCCCCGTCGCCCCCAACCCTGGGGAACAGCACCCAACCCACCTCGCACCTCCAGGCGCCTCGCGCTGCACTAGACCCCTTGTGTTACTTGCGCTGCAGCCCACTCTCACGCACTTGGCACGACAGTTGCCGATGTCCTCCCAGACGCCCCAAGTCCATGGGCCCGTTTGCAGGAGGAATGACTCATGCACCGACCGATACCCACACCGCTGGCCGTGGCGATTTTCGCCAGCATGCTCCAGCTCCCGGCCCAGGCAGCGCTGTATGCCGTCGACACCGGTCCCTATGACCCCGCCAATGGCAACTTCGCCGCCTGGTACCAGGACACGCACGGGCGAACCCTTGACCTGTGCCTGACCAAAACCGTCAGCTCACGTGTTGCTGGCGCCCCGGGGGCACCGGCGTACATGTGTACGCTGCTGCCCACGCCTGGCGTATTCGACGACACACAACCCATCGTTTTCCCCAGCAACTTCCCTGACGAAGCCTTCTGGTTCACCGCCGACGCCGCCATCGTCGATGCCGCCCGCGGCATCGACCTGAGTTACGGCACGGCCATCGAAGCGGCGTTCGCCGCTGAGGAGCCCGTCGAAGGCGATCAGGTCAGCTTCGCCCGGGTCCGTATCCGCGTCGATGTGCCGACCGCCGGCACCTACATCGTCACGCACCCCTACGGCGTCGACGTGTTCGACGTGCCCGCCGCCGGTGATCGGGCGATCAACATGACCCGCGACATCGGCATCGCCGGCGCCGGTGACTTCAGCGGCGCGCTCAAAGGTGACGTGGGGCCGTTCCTGCGCAGCGTCAACGGCCCCTACACCGAGGGCAGCGAGCGCTTCATCGGCGACCCGAACCTGGAAGAGCCTGTCACCGGCAGCCCGTACAACACCAACTACGTGCGTATCGAGGGCCCCGGTGGCATCGACCTGCGCACCGAGCTGTTCTCGATCTCCGGCAAGCTCTCCGACGTTGCCCGGCCAACCCCGTTGATGCCACTGCGCAGTACCTATTCGCGGCACACCGAGGACGGCGACCTGCGTGCCCAGCAGGACGTCTTCGTGATGGCCCCGCCGCCTCCGGCCACCGTCACCCTGACCAGCCAGACGCCAAACCTGAGCCTGACCGAAGCCAACAGTACCGGCGCCTGGTATGCCCAGTCAGTCCTCAACCCGCTGTTGCCGGCCTCGTTGACATTGACCGCTGACAACAGTGTGGCGATCCCCACCAGCAGCCTGGCCACCGTCAACCTGCCGTTGACCGACCTGGTGACCATCACCCGTGCCGAATTCAGCCTGGCCAGCGGCCAGTTGACCCTGGTGGCAAGTACCAGTGACGAGACCAGCCCACCGGTCCTCACCGTCCACACCGGCAACGGCGCGCTGATCGGTGACCTGGCTGGCGGCGGTGCAGTGAAGACGTTGAGCACCTCCCTGTCACCCATCCCGCCGGCCAAGGTGCAGGTCACCAGTGCCAATGGCGGTAGCGACAGCGAAGACGTGGTGCTGGTGCCATGAACAGACAAAGGCTCCGCCTTCAAGGAGGCAGCATGAACACTTGGCAACGCCGTGCGCTGTTGGCCGCCGGTTTCTCCCTCACTGTGACCAGCGCGGCCTGGGCCGCACTGTCGGAGGTCGATCCGGGCCCCTACACCTTTGCCACCGGTGGATACCCGATGTGGTACAAGGACACCGACAACCTGTCCCTGGAGCTGTGCCAGTCGCGCGCTACCAGCACCCGGTTCCCTGGTGCGCCGGGCGCACCGGCTTACATGTGCACCCTGCTGCCTGAGCCGGGTGTCTATGACGACGCCTTACCGTTGGTGTTCCCAGACAACTGGCCGCCAGAGATGTTCTGGTTCCTGGCTGAAACCTCGATCCCGCAGGTGGGCAACAGTGGTTATGAACTGGAAGTCTACGTAGCAGGCATAGAAGCCGCTTTCGCCGCGGAAAACCCGGTAGACGGTGACCAGCAAAGCTTTGCCCGCATCCGTATCCGCGCCTCGGTACCGACGACCGGCACCTATGTCATCACCCACCCTTACGGTGTAGAAACGGTCAACGTGACCGCAGCCGGTCGGCGGGCGATCAACATCACCCGCGACATCGGCATCGGCGCCCCGGGCGACTTCAGCGGAGCGCTCAACGGCAACATCGGGCCGTGGCTGCGCGGGGTCGGCGGCCCCTATACCGAAGTCAACCCGGACACGGGAGCCAGCGAAACCTTCATCGGCGACCCGAACCTCACCGAAGCGGTGACCGGTAGCCCGTTCAATACCAACTTCGTGCGCATCGAAGGGCCAGCCGGGGCCATCCAGACCAATGTGTTCACGGTGTCGGGCAAGGTGCTTGACCAGCGTGCGCAAACGCCGGTAACCCTGGAGCGCGCCACCTACTCGCGCAACGGCGCCGGCACCCGGGTCGAAGTCTTCGCCAAGGCGCCGAACGATGCTGATGTATGCATGCGCAATGGCCTGGCCCTGGTCGGGACTCCACCCTCGCCCTGCCAGTTCAGCCTGCTTGCGGATAACAACGGGCTGTTCTTCACCCAGCAGTTGAGCCAGACCGCGCCGCCGCCGGTAGTGGTGGTCACCGGCAGCACGGCTACCGGCGGCACCCGCCCTACTTCACTGTCGAGCAAGCTGACAGATGTGGTGAAAGTGGACACTGCCCGCTACGACTGGACCAACAAGCGCCTGGTGATCGAAGCACGCTCCAGCGACGAGGTGGTAGTCCCCGACCTGGTTGCCCAAGGCTACGGCCGCCTGTCCAAATCCGGCACCCTGCAGAGCCTGACCGTCAACGACCTCAGCCAGCCGCCAGCCACTGTCACCATCAAGTCCGCCCATGGCGGCAGCGATGAGGAGCCGGTGATCGTGGTCGGCAACGCACCGATCGAAGCCGAAAACCAGGCGCCGCTGGCCCAGGCCGATTCCGGCAGTACCAGCGTCGGTGTACCGCTGACCCTCAACCTGTTGCAGAACGACAGCGATCCGGACGGTGACGTACCGCTGACCATCAGCGACCTGACCCAACCGGGTACCGGCCTTGGCGGTGTTGTGCTAAACGGCACCACGTCGGTCACCTACACCCCGCCCGCCGGCGCCACACAACCCCTGGTCGCCACCTTCAGCTATCAGGCGGTGGACGCCAAGGGCCTGAAGTCCACACCGGCCACCGTGACCGTGAACGTTGCGCCGAACCAGCCGCCAACCGTGGCTGCCCAGACCGTCGCGACACTGGGCGTACCCCTGAGCATCAACGTACTGGCAGGCGCCGCCGACCCGGAAGGCAACGCACCACTGGTGGTCGACAACGTCACGCAACCCGCTGCCGGCCGCGGTACGGTCAGCACCGACGGCAGCACGGTGACCTACACGCCACCGGCGACGGTCACCACAGCGTTCAGCACCACCTTCACCTTCCAGGTGCGTGACTCGCTCGGTTCGCTTTCCAACCCCGGCACCGTCACCGTCAACGTGTCGCCACGCCCGGCCGCAGAAACCTTTGCGGTCACCGCGGCAACGGTCACGGCGCGCTCCAATAACCGTTTCAACTGGGACATCAGCGGCACCTCGTCGGTCACCACCGGCAACACCGTTACCGTGCGCGTGACCACCACCACGGGTGAGCAGACCCTCGGCACCGTCACGGTACCGATAACCGGACGCTGGCGCCTGGCAGTGGGCAACAGCACCACGATGATCCCGACTGCCGCGCCTACGGCAACCGTAACCAGCAGCCAAGGCACCACACGCACCATCAACGTCGTTGTGCGCTAAGGCCAGGAGAACGTCATGAAACGCCTTCACCCACTGCTGCTGAGCCTGGCCCTGGCTGGCCAGGCTCAGGCCGACGACCTGATGGACAACGCCGACCTTGCCGCCGGCAGCGACCTCGGTGACCCGGTGATCATCCGCCTGTTACCGGCAGGTGCCGGCCAGGTGGCGGTGATCGAGCAACTGGGTTCGGGCAACCGCGCCGCCCTCGACCAGAACGGCCAGGCCCTGCTGGGCCGCATCGTCCAGGCCGGGGGCGCACAGGAAGCGTACATCCTGCAAGAAGGTAGTGACCTGATGGCCAGCATCAGCCAACAGGGAAATGGCAACAGCGCGTCGATCCGCCAGAGCGGCACCAGCAACAACGCCAGCATCGAGCAGATCGGCAACGACAACAGCGCCAGCATCGTGCAGGCCGGCTCGGGCCTGAACAGTTCCGTGACCCAGGCCGGCAATGGCCAGCATGTTCAGATCACTCAATACCGATAGACCTGGAGGCACCACCATGTTCAAGCTCGCTCCCCTAAGTGCCGCTATCCTCCTGGCCGTGGCCGGCCAGGTCATGGCGGACGACAGCACCTCGACCCAGTCGCAGACCGGCAACCAGAACATCGCCGAAGTCAGCCAGACCGTCGCGCCCTTCGCCGCCGCCACCCAGAACCAGACCGGCAAGGGCCACAACCACCTGGCGGTGCAGGACACCAGCACCAGCTACATCGACCAGACCGCCAGTGGCTCGTACAACGCCGGCTACGCCGAGCAGTTGGTCGAAAATGGCAGCCAGATCACCCAGCAAGCCGAAGGCACCTACAACGACGCCTTCGCCAGCCAGTCGTTGGGTGAAAACAACCAGGCGCTGCAGATGCAACAAGGCGCCGAGAACCGCTCGACCGTGTGGCAGGATACCCAGCTGGGCAGCCAGGCCACCACCCAGCAGAGCGGCCAGCGCAACGAAGCCTTCGTCGAACAGCTGTTCGGGGGCAGCAACAACAAGAGCCTGGTGAACCAGGACGGCCAGGACAACTATGCCGCTGCCGAACACCTGACGCACAACGACGGCAATATCGAGATCTACCAGCAAGGCAAGCAGAACTGGGCCTATGGCGACCAGCGCGACGGCACCGGCGGCCTCATAGGCATCGATCAGAACGGCACGGGCAACTCGGTGGAAGTCTGGCAGGACACTCAAGTCGGCAGCCAGGCCACCGTCAACCAGAATGGCCAGCTCAACGAAGGCTACATCGACCAGAGCCTGGGCCAGGACAACACTGCCAGCCTGTATCAACAAGGCAAGTCCAACGCCAGCTGGTCCGATCAGTTCGAGACCACCAACTCGACCACCAGCATCTCCCAGACCGGCACCAGCAACCTGCACTTCACCTACCAGACCGGCGACAACCAGAGCCTGACCGTGACCACTCAAGGTACCGGTAACAAGGTCATGGCCAGCAACTGGAAAGGCGAGAAACTTGGCGGGCAGTTCGGCAGCGACCAAACCGCCGTAATCAACCAGAGAGGCACGGAAAACAGCGTCAACCTGACCCAGAACGGTACCTTGCAACTGGCCACCCTGGGCCAGAAAGGCACCAACAACTCGATGGAAACCAAGCAGGCCGACAGCAACAACGAGCTGTACTTCGAGCAGAACGGCACCGACAACATCCTGATCGCTGACCAGCGCGGCATCGACAACTATGCCACCGGCGACACCACCGGCACCGGCAACACCATCACCCTGGACCAGTCCGGCTACGCCAACCAGAGCTTCACCACCCAGCTGTACGGCAGTGGCAACAGCGCCACCATCAAGCAGGCCGATACCGCCAACGTCGCCTACGTGACCCAGGGCGGCGCCGGCAACATGGCGTTCGTCGACCAGAGCGGGGCCAACCAGGCCGCCACCATCACCCAGATGGGCAACGGCAACACGGCCACCGCCACCCAGCGCTAAGCAGCTCCCCCTTGAACCGCAGCGCTTCTCTCCCTGGCGTTGCGGTTCCTTTTTTTGTGCTTCGCACGTTATCGGGGCGCGGATGTTTTTGACTGCCGGCTGCAACAACGTTTTATGCACTTTTCGCTGCCTGATCTAGACTTTTCGCGACAACCCAGCAAGTTCAAGCCTGCGACAATCAGACTCAGAACATTATGTACCAACTTGTTAATTAGCTTGCTAAGGGCTTAAACTGCGCACATTCCACCTGCTGAGATCCCTGGCATGAACGAAACACCGCGCGCCTCTGGCGCCACAAACATCATCCTGGTCGGCTTGGGCGTGATCATCGCCCTGCTCGGCCTCCTCCTGGCTGCCGGCGGCGTCAAGCTCGCGGGCCTTGGCGGCTCCTGGTACTTCCTGATCGGCGGCCTGGCCATGGCCATCGCCGGCGTACTCATTGCCCGACGCAAGAAAGCCGGTGCCTGGCTGTACGCTGCATTCCTGATCGGCACCGCACTGTGGGCACTGATCGATGCCGGCCTGGTGTTCTGGCCGCTGTTCTCGCGCCTGTTCATGTTCGGTGCTATCGGCATGGTGGTGGCGCTCGTCTACCCGCAGCTGGTACGTGCCAATGGCGGTAGCACTGGCCGTGGTGCCTACGGCATCGCCGGCGTGCTAGCCGTGGTGCTGGTGATCGCTGCGGGCAACATGTTCGTTGCCCATCCAAGCGTCGCGCCTACCGGCAAAGGCCCGGGCATGACCCCGGTCGAGGCCGGCAAGGAGCAGAAGGACTGGGCCCACTATGGCAATACCGAAGGTGGCAGCCGCTTCGCTGCACTGGACCAGATCAACCGCGACAACGTCGACAAGCTCAAGGTCGCCTGGACCTACCGTACCGGTGACGTCGCCGTCAGCGATGGCAACGGTGCCGAAGACCAGCTGACCCCGTTGCAGGTTGGCAACAAGGTGTTCATCTGCACCCCGCACAACAACCTGATCGCCCTCGATGCCGACACCGGCAAAGAGCTGTGGAAAAACGAGATCAACGCCCAGTCCAAAGTGTGGCAGCGTTGCCGTGGCATGGCCTACTTCGACGCTACCGCGCCAGTGGCCCAGCCAACTCAGCCAAACAGCTCGCCGGTAACCGTCGGTAGCGTACCGGCTGGCGCCAACTGCCAGCGTCGCCTGCTGACCAACACCATCGACGGCCGGCTGATCGCAGTCGACGCCGACACCGGTGAGTTCTGCCAAGGCTTCGGCAACAATGGCCAGGTCAACCTGATGGCCGGCCTGGGTGACGTGCCAAACTCCTACTACCAGCTGTCGTCCGCACCGCTGATGGCCGGTACCACCGTGGTGGTAGGCGGCCGTGTCGCCGACAACGTTCAGACCGACATGCCAGGCGGCGTGATCCGTGGCTTCGACGTGTTCACCGGTGCCATGCGCTGGGCGTTCGACCCGGGCAACCCGCAAGACCGCAACGCTCCGGCCGACGGCAGCACCTATGTGCGCAGCACCCCGAACAGCTGGGCGCCGATGTCCTACGACCCGGCGATGAACACCGTGTTCCTGCCGATGGGCTCCTCGTCCACCGACATCTACGGTGTCGAGCGCAGCAAGCTGGACCACACCTACGGCGCTTCGGTGCTGGCCCTGGACGCCACCACCGGCAACGAGAAGTGGGTGTTCCAGACCGTGCACAACGACCTGTGGGACTTCGACCTGCCGATGCAGCCAAGCCTGATCGATTTCACCAAGGACGACGGCAAGTCGGTACCTGCGGTGGTGATCGGCACCAAGGCCGGGCAGATCTACGTGCTCGACCGCGCCACCGGCAAGCCGCTTACCCAGGTTGACGAAGTTCCGGTCAAGCCAAGCAACATCCCGAACGAGCCGTACTCCCCGACCCAGCCTA
The DNA here is from genome assembly GCF_044143025.1 of Pseudomonas sp. TR47. Taxonomy (NCBI): domain Bacteria; kingdom Pseudomonadati; phylum Pseudomonadota; class Gammaproteobacteria; order Pseudomonadales; family Pseudomonadaceae; genus Pseudomonas; species Pseudomonas sp. TR47. The sequence goes on from NZ_JBHFCS010000002.1 coordinate 321,545, forward strand.
AATCGGTGGGCATGCCACAGATCGGCGCACAGACACTGACCGAGTCGGACATGTGGGGCGCCACGCCATATGACCAACTGCTGTGCCGTATCGACTTCAAGAAGATGCGCTACGACGGCCTGTACACCGCACCGGGCACCGACCTGTCGCTGAGCTTCCCCGGTTCGCTGGGTGGCATGAACTGGGGCAGCATTTCCACCGACCCGGTCCATGGTTTCATCTTCGTCAACGATATGCGCCTGGGCCTGTGGATCCAGATGATCCCGTCGCAGAACAAAGGCCAGGCCGCTGGCGGTGGTGAAGCGCTGAACACCGGCATGGGCGCCGTACCGCTCAAAGGCACCCCTTATGCGGTGAACAAGAACCGCTTCCTGTCGGTCGCCGGCATCCCTTGCCAGGCACCACCGTTCGGCACCCTGACCGCCATCGACATGAAGACCCGCCAGGTGGCCTGGCAGGTACCGGTCGGCACCGTCGAAGATACCGGCCCGCTGGGTATCCGCATGCACCTGCCGATCAAGATCGGCCTGCCAACCCTGGGCGGCACGCTGTCGACCCAAGGCGGCCTGGTGTTCATCGCCGGCACCCAGGACTTCTACCTGCGCGCTTATGACAGCAGCAACGGTAACGAGATCTGGAAAGCCCGCCTGCCAGTCGGCAGCCAGGGTGGCCCGATGACCTATGTCTCGCCCAAGACTGGCAAGCAGTACGTGGTAGTCACTGCCGGCGGCGCCCGCCAGTCGACTGACCGTGGCGACTACGTGATTTCTTACGCACTGCCGTAAACCGCGTCGCTTTCATCGCCGGCAAGCCGGCCCCCACAGGTTCGTTGAAAGACCTTGTGGGGGCCGGCTTGCTGGCGATGAGGCCCTGAAAGATCAATTCGAGACCCCGCAATGCCATCCGCTATTCGCATCACCTCCCCCCTTCTGCTGGCCCTGGCCAGCACCACCGCCCTGGCCGACGGCGACCTCATGACCCGCAGCACCATGACCGGTGACTGGGGCGGCCTGCGCCACCAGCTTGAAGAAGACGGCATCAAGGTCACCGGCGACTACAGCGGTGAGACCGCGTACAACGCCCACGGTGGCCTGCACCGCTCGGCGCGCTATTCGCAGAACCTCAAGTTCGGCGTGCAGTTCGACCTGTCGAAACTGTATGGCCTGGATAACGGCGGCAAGGTCCAGCTGACCATCAACGACCGTCGCGGCAACAGCGCCTCGGAAGACCTGGTGGGCAACCGCCTGCCGATCCAGGAAAACTACGGCGGCCTGTACACCCGCCTGACCGAACTGAGCTACGAGCGCACCCTGTTCACGCCGGCGCTCAACGTCAAGCTCGGCTACATGGCCATGGGCAACGACCTCGGCGGCCTGGACAGCGGCATCCTGTGCAACTTCATGAACGCCGGCTTCTGCGGTCACCCGCTGAACATGTCGGGTGGCAGCGGTTGGGCCAACTACCCCAACGCCCACCTGGGCGTGCGCGTGAAGTACGACCTGTCGCCATCTTGGCAGTTGCGCGTGGCGGCGTTCAACGTCGACCCCGAAAGCAACGGCAACTCCAGCCGCGCCTGGCACCTGGGGCCCAAGCACACCACAGGCACCGTGGTGCCGGTCGAGCTGATCTACAAGCTGCAGGGTGAATTGCCGGGTGAATACAAGCTGGGCTACTACTACGACAGCTCCGACGTCAAACGCATTGGCAGTGACGACGAAGTGTCCGGCCGTGGCGGCCATTACCTGCTGATCGACCAGGCGGTGTGGAACGATGCCGGGTTGCCGGGCCGCAGCCTGCATGCTTTCGGCCAGTACTCGGCGTCGAGCAAAGCAGCCTCGCCGTTCACCAAGTGGTATGGCGCCGGAGTGGTGCTGTACAAGCCGTTCGAAGGCCGCCCGCGTGACACCGTGGCGCTGGGTTATGGCCGCGCCGTGCCGAACCCGCGCAGCCGTGACGTGCTGGAAGATGCCGCGTTCGATGCCGGGCAGCAGTTCCCGGACATCGACAGCGCCGAGCAATTGATCGAACTGAGCTACGGCTACCAGGCAACGCCATGGCTGAACCTGCGCCCGGATGTGCAGTACATCATCGAGCCTGGTGCCTTCTCCGGCCAGGACATCGACAATGCGCTGGTGGTGGGGCTACAGGTCAAAGCGACCTTCTGATCCCCCGGGGCCGCTGTGCGGCCCCTTTTCAATCCTGCCTGAGGTAATCCACCAGCCTCGACAGCATCGCATCACACCCCTGCAACTGCTCGACACTGACAAACTCATCCGGCTTGTGCCCTTGCTCCATGCTCCCCGGGCCACACACCACGGTGGGGATGCCTGCCTGATCGAACAACCCGCCTTCGGTGCCGAACGCCACCGTACCGAATTCATCCGACCCGCTGAGTAATGCCACCAACCGCGCCGCCTCGCTGTCGGCAGGTGTGGCCAACCCAGGATATGCACTCAAAGGTGCCAGATGAATGGCACTGGCCGCGTTCACGCTGCGCATGCGCGGCAACAATTCGGCCTCGGCATAGGCCTGCAACTGATCGGCCACCGTCTGCGCTTCAAAGCCTGGCAAAGCGCGCACCTCAAAGTCGAATGCACATTCTTCGGGCACGATATTCAGCGCCCTGCCGCCCTTGATGGTGCCTGTCTGTACCGTCGAGAACGGCGGGTCAAAGCGCTCGTCGTGCTGTTCGGGCAGCGCCAGCGCGTCACCAATCTCGCCCAGTTTGCCGATCAGCCTGGCGGCATATTCGATGGCATTCACACCATACGGCGCATAGGCCGAATGGCACGCCGCGCCGTGCACCTGGCAACGCATGGCCAGCTTGCCTTTGTGGCCGAGCACCGGTTGTAGCTCGGTAGGCTCGCCAATCAGGCAAAGCCGCGGCTTGTCAGGCCGCTGTTCGAGCGCGGCGAGCATCGAGCGCACCCCCAGGCAACCCACTTCCTCGTCATAGGAAAACGCCAAATGCACCGGCATGCGCAGCGGCTGCGCAAGAAATGCGGGTACTGCCGCCAACACCGAGGCAATGAAACCTTTCATGTCCGCCGTACCACGGCCATACAGGCGCCCATCGCGTTCACTCAAGGCAAACGGTTCGACCGTCCAGGCCTGGCCATCCACCGGCACCACATCGGTATGCCCGGACAGCACCACACCGCCAACATCAGCGGGGCCGATGGTAGCGAACAGGTTGGCCTTGGTGCCTTCAGGGTTATGGAACAGTTCGCTGTCCACGCCCTGTTCGGCCAGATAGTCGCGGATGAAGCCGATCAGCTGCAGGTTGGAGTCGCGGCTGACCGTGGCATAGCCGATCAGCCGGGCCAACAGGGCGCGGCTGGTGAACTCACTCATCACCCGGCACCCCATAGCTCGGTGCAGTCGTCGGGTTCAGCGCGCGGGTAACGTAGTCCTGCATCTGCGGGCGGTACGCCTGCCACAGACCATCGAGCACGCCGATCGGGTTTTCATCGGCCCAGTCCACGCGCAGGTCCACCAGCGGCCAGGTCAGCTCGCCCGCGATCTTCAGCGCCGCCGAGTGCACCGGGCCTGCCTCGCCACCTGCAGCCATTGCCGCATGCATGGCCGCCAGCAGGCGATCAGCCAGGTGCCCGCCGGCCTGTTCGAAGGCTTGCACCATGGCTTCGATGACCTGTACCGAAGACAACAGGTTGCCGGCCGCCGCGCATTGCTCACCGGCCACGGCGTTGTGCACACCCAACGCCTGCTTGCCGGTGAACAACGCCACCTGGCCGTTACTGTCGATCACCGTGACCTGGCGGTACTCGCTCCAGCCATTGGCGCTGAGCACCCGGTCCAGCGCTGCCGCAGGCGGCAGCTGGCCCTGCTCCAAGGCATCGAGGATCTGTGGGCCAAGCGCCGGCAAGGTGATGTTCTGGGTGGCAACGGCGCCGACGCCTGCACGTACCCAAGGGCAACGCGCCCCTACGGCGATGCTCGACGAACTGATGGCGATACCGACCTGGCCGGTTTCCTGGCAGCGTCCGATGATGGAGAAGGTCATGAAAAGGCTCCTGTTGTTCTGGGCGATTGCAGGCATTCTGGGCAGAACCTTTTAGTGAGCGAAACCACCTTTTTCCTGTGCCTTGAGCAGGAAAAAACTAAGGCCGCGCACAGCCACGCAAAACAGCCCGAAACCCCTGCCACCCTTCCTGTAGCCCTTGTGCAGCAAGGCCTTCGCCGTTTTATCGGCAAGTACTCGTTAAATACTAATTTCGCGATTTTCCGTGCATCCCTAGTCTGGCCCCAGGTAACGGCGGTCCTCCAAACCGACCTGACAAAAACCGCCTGAACAAGGGCTCGGACATGACACTGAATACAATCGAAATCGACACCCTCGTCGTCGGCGCCGGCCAGGCCGGCGTGGCCATGAGCGAACATTTGAGCAAGCTCGGCGTGCCGCATCTGGTGCTGGAGCGCAAGCGTATCGCCGAGGCCTGGCGCACTGGCCGCTGGGATTCGCTGGTCGCCAATGGCCCGGCCTGGCATGACCGCTTCCCCGGCCTTGAATTCAACCTCGACGCCGACGCCTTCGCCGGCAAGGACCAGGTTGCCGACTACTTCGAGCAATACGTACGCAAGTACAACCTGCCGGTGCGCACCGGCATCGAGGTGAAGAAGGTGGTGCGCAATGCCGACCGCCCCGGCTTCACCATCGAAACCAACGAGGGGGTGATCCGGGCCAACCGTGTGGTGGCCGCCACCGGCCCGTTCCAGCGCCCGGTCATCCCGGCCATCGCGCCCAAGGACGAGCACCTGCACCAGATCCACTCCGCCGCCTATTTCAACCCCGGGCAACTGCCTGAGGGCGCAGTGCTGGTGGTAGGTGCCGGCTCTTCCGGCGTGCAGATCGCCGAAGAGCTGATGCGCGCCGGGCGCCAGGTGTACCTGTCGGTCGGCGCCCACGATCGTCCGCCACGGGCTTATCGCAACCGCGACTTCTGCTGGTGGCTGGGCGTGCTGGGCGAATGGGATGCCGAGATCGCCAAACCTGGCCGCGAGCACGTGACCATCGCCGTCAGCGGTGCCCGGGGCGGCCACACCGTAGACTTCCGCGCCCTCGCCCATCAGGGCATGACCCTGGTCGGCCTGACCCAATCGTTCGACAACGGTGTTGCACGCTTCCAGGACAACCTGGCCGACAACATCCGCCGCGGCGACGAAAACTACCTGGCCTTGCTGGACGCTGCCGATGCCTATGTCGAACGCAACGGCCTGGACCTGCCGCAAGAGCCCGAAGCACGCAAGCGCCTGCCGGACCCGGCTTGCGTCAGCAACCCGCTACTGGAATTGGACCTGGCCAAGGCCAATGTCACCAGCATCATCTGGGCCACCGGCTACGGCGTGGACTTCAGCTGGCTGCAGGTCGACACCTTCGATGCCAATGGCAAGCCCCAGCACCAGCGCGGCGTGTCCCGCGAACCGGGTGTGTACTTCCTCGGCCTGCCCTGGCTGTCGCGCCGCGGCTCCTCGTTCATCTGGGGCGTTTGGCACGACGCCAAGCACGTCGCTGGCCACATCGCCACCCAGCGCACTTACCTGGCCTACCGCGACCGCGAACAGCGTGAAGCGGATGAGCAGCAAACTACCTCGATCAGCAACGTCAGCACCCTCGGAGCCCACTGATGCCTACCCATACCCGCATCCGCATGTTCAACACCAAGGTCACCTACCCTAACCAGACCCTGGACAACGACCTGTGCCAAGCCGTGCGCGCCGGCAACACCATCTATGTGCGCGGCCAGGTCGGCACCGATTTCGAGGGCCGCCTGGTGGGCCTGGGCGACCCTCGGGCGCAGGCTGAGCAAGCGATGAAGAACGTCAAGCAACTGCTTGAAGAAGCAGGCTCCGACCTGTCGCATATCGTCAAGACCACCACCTACATCACCGACCCGCGCTTCCGTGAGCCGGTGTACAAAGAAGTGGGCAAGTGGCTCAAGGGCGTGTTCCCGATTTCCACCGGGCTGGTAGTGGCGGGCCTGGCCCAGCCTGAATGGCTGATGGAAATCGATGTGATTGCGGTGGTGCCGGATCACGCTTGATTGAGTGAGGTGCTGGGGCGCGCTGCGCCCCGGTCATCTACATCCTGCCCAGTTCTTCCCGGCAAAACTCCACGAAAAGCTGCGCCGGCTTGGTCAACTGCACCCGCTTCAAACGCGCCGCAGCCAACCCCGACAACGCCACCGGCTCGGCAATGTCCACCGTCACCAGCTTCTGCCCGTCATACGTGCATTCTGAATGCGGCCGGGTCACCAGCAGTGAAAAGCCGAACCCCTGCCCCACCATCCCGCGCACCATCTCGATCGACGGCGAACTGAAGACAATGTTCGGCGTAAGACCCATCTCGTTGAACAGGCTGACGAAGTAGGTACGGCTCGGCGCCACATCCAGAAGGATCATCGGCTCCGGGCACAAGTCACGCAGTGACACCTGCGACTGGCCGGCAAAGCGGTGCTTTTCAGGAAGCAACACGTAGGGCTTTTGAGGAGGCATCAGCGGCTCAGCCTCGATGGTGCCATCCAGGTCATGATCGTAGAGAAACGCCAGGTCGAACGTACCCGCCGTCAGGCCCTGGATAAGCTCCTGCTGCTCGCCGTCGCGCAAACGGATGTCTACGCCCGGGTAGCGTTCGCGAAAACCGGCAATCAGGCGTGGCAGGTACAACGGGGCCACGGTTTCGAAGCAGCCAATATCGATCTGGCCGGCCACGGTATCGTTGTCGGCCAGCGCGTTCTGCTCGAACTCGTGGGCCATCTGCAACAACGATTTGGTCTTGGCGTAGAAGCGTTTGCCGCTGGGGGTGAGCGAAACACCTTGGGCATGGTGGCGGATGAACAACTGCACGCCAAAGCTCTCTTCCAGGCTCTTGATCGCTGTGGAAATGGACGGCTGCGCGATGTACAACTGGCGCGATGCCTCAGCGACGCTGCCGGCCTCGACGGTGGTGACGAAGTATTTGAGTTGTCGCAAGGTATAGGAAGCCACAGGCACCTCTCTGGCGCCGGTTGGGGCGCCCTTTTGAATTATCCTGCCACTTTACCGTGCCGTTGCAGTGGCGGGCGGCGCGGTGATGAAGGATTTGCCTATGGCTTGAACATATTCTTGCTTTGCCACGCCCGGCTGCAAAACGTCTTTACTGGAAGGTAAACAGCCGCAGGAACGGTGTGAGCCTATGAAAATCGTTGTCACCAGCATCCTCGTCGACGACCAGGCCAAGGCCTTGGCTTTCTACCACTACGTACTGGGTTTCGAGCCCAAGGACGACATCCCCATGGGCCAGTACCGCTGGCTGACCCTCACGTCTCCCAACGAGCCCAACGGTGTTCAGCTGGTACTGGAACCCGATGCCCACCCAGCGGCCAAGACCTACAAGGCAGCGCTTCGCCAGGACGGTATCCCGGCGACGTCGTTCGGCGTGCGCGACATTCAGGCCGAGTACACGCGCTTGTGCAAGGCAGGGGTCAGGTTCACCAAACAACCCACCGACCTGGGCCCGGTCACCGTCGCGGTGTTCGACGATACCTGCGGCAACCTGATCCAGATCGCTCAGAAACATTGACCCTGGCCCATGGCAGGCCAGGCTGCCATTGGCTAAAGTTGCCGCTATTCCCGGTGCGCTAAAACAAGGAAAAACAATGCGCCACGAATTCAGCGAAGTGCTCAACGACCTGATCGATTACTTTCTGGTCGGGGACATTCAGTTGCTCGACCGCTTCAAGCACGACAATGACTTGCCCGATGACCTGGCCAGCGAATTCACCCACACCGACAGCGGCGACAGGGCCGTGCGCGAAGGCATCGTCATACCCTTGGCCGGCATCGACAACCTGCCCTACCACATCATTTTCACCCTCGAAGGTGACACTCCCGCCTTGCTCGAGCCCGGCAGCCGCCTGAAACACCGGCGCGAGGGTTATGTGCTACAGGTCGAGAACCGTGCGGTGATGGTGTACACCTGGCGCATCCTCCAGCATTTCACCAACAAGACCCTCGGCGACCTGCTCGCCCGCTACCAAGTGCCGGGGCGGCCGATCATCGAGCTGGATAACGGCTGGTATGACGTCGAAGTACTGGGCGGCGCGGTCGTGCGTGAGGGGCTGTACGAGCCGGCGTTCGAATTCGTGTTGACCAAGCGCTCAAGCCGCTGTGAGGCCAAGGACGTGGATATCGGGTATGCCTTTACCCTGCGTGGTTACTTCGACTGATTGCTCTCAAGCTTGCAGCGCAGGTAAGCAGGGCGAAAGTGATAGCAAAATATTCCAGGCAGAATCGGCTGGTACGGGATAGCCAGGTTGTCAGCATCGGCGGATATCATTTCCTCACAGCCCGGTCATGCGCCCTGCTGCATTGGCACTGGCCCTTTGAGCTCGACCTGGTTGCCATCGGGGTCATAGCAGTATAGCGACAGCCCCTCGCCCTCGGCGCCATAGCGCACTTGGGCAGGCTCCACCGCTACGCCGGCCGCTTGCAGGTAGGCGGTCAGCGCTTGTTCATCGAACGGTTCTATACGCAGACAGAAGTGGTGAAGGTTACGCCCTTGAGCCCCGGGTGCAGCACCACCGGGGCGCCCAAGCGGGCCATCGAGGGTAACCAGGTCGATCATGGCCGTACCGGTTGCCAAATGGACCATCCCCAGGTCCTCGCGCTCCCTGCTGACCGTGCAGCCCAGCAGGTCACGGTAGAAGGCCACGCTGCGCTGCAGGTCGCTGACGCGCAGCACCAGGTGGTCGATGTGCTTGATGGCGAATGGTCTCATGCCGGCGCTCCTTGAGGCGATTGCACAAAGGTCCCGGCCACCATAGCCCAGCAGCGCATGCCCCGCTACTCGTTCACCAGGCGCTGAAGCAGGCCGGCATCATGGCGGGCCAGGGTGCGCAGTATCTGCTCGACCACTGTTCGGTCCGGCGCTTCCAAGTGGAAGTGATGCCCACCTGGGTGCCAGGAGACCCGGGCATGGCTGGGCAGTGCAGCCTCGCGCTGCGCGAAGGCACCGCCAACAAACGCCCCCTGCCTGCCCAGCATGAGGTAAAGCGGGCAGCGGATTTCCCGGAGAAGGTCACACGCCTCGCGCTCGGTCAGTGGCATCGGCTCGGGCAACACCAGCCGTGGGTCATGGCGCCAGCAGTAGCCGTGCGCCAACTGCAGCAGGTCACGCATGGCCAGCAACCGTGCGGCGTCGTCGGCAAGTTCGCCATCGAGACGCTTGCGTCGCTGCTCCAGGGCAGTTTCCAGATCGTCGAAGCGACTCCCGGCGACGTCGGCAAAGCCGTGCAACTGGCTGCGTTGCACCATACGCTTGAGCCGATAGGCACGGGCCAGGTGCTGCACGCGATCATCCTCGGCAACCGTGAACGGCGCTCCCATGCCGTCGAGGAAGGTCATACTGGCGATGCCGCTGGTCATGGCAGCCAGCAGCGAGGCAATGCCGGTGCCCATGCCATGGGCTAGCACATGAAACCGCACCAGCCCAAGGCTTTCGACCACCGCCAGCATGTCCTCGGCATGCTCCCACAGGTAGTAGCCGCTGTCGTGGCGCCGGTGATCGGAGCGACCGTGACCGATCAGGTCAGGGGCGACCACGAAGCAACCATCGAGCAACGGGCCCAGCCGCTCGAACGAGGCGGCATTGTCCAGCCAGCCGTGCAACGCCAGCACCGGTATACCGTCTTCGGCTCCCCACGTGCGTACCGCTATTTCAATACCGTCGAGGTCAAGCAGGTGATCCTTTGGACTGCATAGCGAACGCATCGAACTCTCCTTCGCTGAACACTGGCGCCATGCCTTCACCCCACCATCTCGCAGCGTGGCCTGCCTTGCTGGCCTCTTACCGACCCATGCATGCACGAGACCGACCCTTGCGGGCAACTATCTACCGCACGCCCGCTTCGCCAGCAGTGTCGACTACCGCCTCCACTCATACGAGGCTCATCCCATGCACAATGCGATTGCCCTGCACCAAGACCTGATCACTCAAGCCCTGCCCGAATGGGCCCGCACCCTGCATCCCACGCATGCCAGAGGCATCGTGCAACGCGCACGCGCGCCCTACGTGGATGAAGATGGCGCGCCTTACAGCTGGTATGCGACCGCGCAGCCAGAGCATCGTGAGCAGTTGCGCATGCTCATCGGGCGACGTGACAGCTGCGTTACCCAACTGAGCAACGCACTTGTCGGTTTCAAGGACATCACCACGTTCTGCAGCCCTTTGCTGAGCAGCCGGCTGGGTCTGAAAGTGGCCGTGGACAAGGCCCAGTACAACTTCCAGCCTTTCGAGACGGTCATCAACTACGGGCCGGGCACCGGCAGCCCGGAAGTACCGCTGGGTGCGCAGCTGCAGGAAGAGACCTTTGTGACCCGCCCCGTAGGCCCTCGTCAGTCGCGCAGCTTGCTTGAAGCCGCCCTGCACAACTTCGAAGGCATCGAACAAGTCGGGCCTTACAGCGGGCTGACCTGCGCGCCCGGCGACGACACGCCCTTGGCCGGCTTGTCCCTGGCGCAATTCGTGCGGCATTGCCGCACACTGGACCTTGGCCAGCAATATCAGGATCACCTGCAGGCCATCTATGAAGGCCCGCACAAGGCGCAAATCAGTCAGCTGTCGATGCGGGCCAGCCAAGAGGAACTGCGCGTTCAGGCGTACATCGCCTCGCTCAAGGGCCTGCTGAGCGCAAAAGGCCTCGCCGCGATCAACGACCTGTGCAATGACGTACCTCAGCCCGCCTACGACGGCCATCGCCTGCATAGCTGGCGTTTGAGCCTGTTCGACATCCCGTTGCACGAGATGCTGTTCATCGGCGCCGATATACCGGATGCAATCACCCCCTGCATCGTCCACCTCCCGGGCGACGAAGAACACCCTGTGCGCGAATACCCCTCCCGTCAGGCTGCTGCCAAGCATTTCCGACAGCGGCTGCTGCACAGCACGTTTCGCGAAACCGTTATCGGGCTTGCCTATAAACGCGACCAGCCCGTGCTGGCGGGCAAGCTACGGGACGCACTGTTCGAGATCGATGAGCAAGGCAGGCAACGGCCACGCAAGTCGCCGAGCTTCCACGTCTTGCCATCGCAAACAAGAACCGAGTTGTGGCCAACCCTTTACCGCGCCCACCTTGCCCGCCTCAAGGCCGACGCCAGGGTCCTGGCAGTCCCCACAGCCGATGTCGACGCCGAGGTTCATCAGAAGCACCTGCGGTACTGGCTAGATATGGGCATGAACGTGCTGAACATCGCCGCCTTCTTCGTGCCCGGCCTGAACGCGGTCATGACCGGCGTTTTCGCTTATCAACTGATGGATTCGGTGTTTACCGGCTTTGAGGCCTGGGAAGAAGGTGACACTGCACAAGCACTGGCCCAGGTTGAATCACTGGTAATCAATGCTGCCGCGATCGCCGGTTTTGCCGGCGCAGCCAAGGTCATCAAAGCGTCAGGTTTCGTCGATGCCATGCAAGCGGTATGGCATGAAGACCGCCTGCAACTGTGGCATCCGGACATGGGCCCCTATGCCAGTCCGGTCACCCTGCCAACAGAAGGCCAGCCCGATGCACTGGGGCATTACGAGCTTGAGGGCAAACGCTACCTCGTGCTGGAAGGCACGCCCTATGAAACGTTCCAGGATCCTGACCAGCAATGGCGCATCCGCCATCCCAGCGCCCCAGCAGCCTACGCGCCCCTGTTACACCATCAGGGTGACGGGCGCTGGCAACTGGCCCATGAGCAGCCTTTGCAGTGGGACGATACGCAGTTGCTGCAGCGGCTTGGCCACTCAAGCCAGGGGCTGGACAGCAGCGAGCTGATCACGGCGATGCGCAGTACGGGTACAGATGCCAGTGTGCTGCGCCGCATGCATGCCAAAGGGCTGCGCCCGCCGGCTCTGCTGGAGGACATGCTGCTGCGCATACGCCTGGACAACGAGGTGCAGAACCTGATCCACCGTGTGCGGCACGGCCTCTCAATGGCGGCCTACAAGAACTATGCGCTACCGGAACTGGTGCGCCTGCCAGGTTGGCCGCAGGATCACGTGCTCAAGGTATTCATCGGCCCCGAACCGTGGGGCGATGCGGTGCGGTATGGGGCGCTCGACACCCCAGGCGAGATTGAAATCAGCATGACCCGCTCGGATCTGGAGAATGGTCAACTAGGCCATGCAGTCGTAACGCTGCTGGACGAGCGACACGTGCGAGCCATGCTCGGCGACCTGCCTTCCGACCTGTGGGCATCGGCCCTGAACACCAGGCTGGGTGAACAGCTGCAGAGCCAGCGCGAGGCGATATACCACAGTATGCTGCGCAACCATGCCCAGCCTGCAAGTGACGCGACACAGCCATTGCGCAGGCAGTTCCCCGGTGTACCACCTGGTGCCTTGGAAGAGGTCATCCAGGCGGCCAGCCATACCGAACGCGCACGCCTGGCAACTGGACGTGTGCCGTTACGGATAGCCGAAGAAGCGCGCCAGTTGCAAGCGCGCACACGGCTGGACCGCGCGATCATTGGTCTTTACCGTCCGCATCTGGCCAATAGCGACAGCCAGCAATTGACCGAAGGCCTGCTGGGCCAGCATCCGCAGGCAAGCGCCGCGCAACTGTTTGAGGTTGCGCTCGCCGACCGCGAAAACTGCGCCGCGCTGATTGGCCAGCAGCCCATCGAACCTGGCTACCGTTCACCTTTGCGCCTTGCCGCCGGCCGTATCGGCTACCCGCTCAGTGGCCGCGGTACCGGGCGCGCGACGCAGCGCCTGCGCGCGCTCTACCCAGAGCTCGACCACAGAGAACTCGGCACGTTGCAATCCGAACTGGCCCAGGCGGGCAACCTGGGTATTCAGATCAGCCGACTGGAAGCCGAGCAACGCACCTTGCGCCAGGACCTGCACAGGTGGGTTGGCGGCGCGAATGAGCTGGACGAGCGGTTCGATCGCTCACACGTTGCCGAGCGGATGCTGGCCGCCTGGGGCCGCGAAGGTGGCGCTGCCCGCGAGACGCTGACGCTGGACCGCATGCAGTTACGCACGCTGCCAACGCTCACGGCACGCTTGCCGCATATTCGCACCCTTACACTGGAAGGGCTCAGGCTCGAGCGCCTGGAAGGGGATTTTCTGTCATGCTTTCCTGGCCTGCGCACACTCGAGGTGGCCGGCAACCCGGACATGGACGCCGAGGCCTTGTTCCAGGCACTGAAATCGGCACCTGGACTACAAACGCTCAAGCTGAACGGCAATGCTTTGCCGGCCCTCTCGCCCCTGGCTCATGAGGCCCTGGCGGCCATGCCCGGCCTGCGCAACCTCAACCTGCGCAGAAACCGGCTGCAGCTGGACGCTGCCAGCCTCGCCTTGCTGGCTGGCCTACGGCTGGATGTACTGAACCTGGGCAGCAATGCCATTACCCTCGACCAAACCCTGGCCTCGGCCTTCCAGGCCATGATCCATCCCCAGGAACTGCTGCTGGATTTCAACAGACTGGGCCATGCTCCCGACGTCAGCTACATGGGCCGCCTGCGCACCCTGAACCTGAACAACTGCGACCTGCGGCAATGGCCCGAGGGGTTGACGCGGCTGATGAGCCAGCATCAGTACCAACTGCGTCACCTGGACCTGTCATTCAACCGCATTCGCACCCTGCCCAATCTCGCGGACATCCTGCGCACCCCGTTCGCCCGGGACGTCGCTGCGCGAGTACCCGAGCGGCGCTGGCACCTCAACTACAACACGCTTGAAGCGCAAACCCGTGCGCAACTGCGCGCCAGCGGCGTCCAGGTCTTTGAACACGCACCCGATATGCCTGAATGGCAGACACTGTGGCGCAGTACCGCCTCCACCCACCAGGACCAGCTCTGGACCGATCTGTTCGACCAGGGGGAAAACGGTGAATTGCTGGGGATTCTCGAACGCCTGGTACAGTCAGCCGAGGCGCGGCATGAGCCAGACAGCCTGGGCCGCCGAGTCTGGGCCCTGCTGGAGAAAGCCGGCCAGGACACGGCACTGCGCGAACGCCTTGCCGACGTGGCGCATGCGTATCCGCCAACCTGCGGTGACGCAGGTGCCGACGCCTTCAGCGCATTGGAGATCGAAGTGCTGGCGCACGAAGCCGCAGGCCATACCGGCGAGCAGGCCAAGACCCTGCTCGCGCTATACCGCAAGCTTTATCGCCGGGACATCGTCAACGAACTGGCCGATCGCATCAGCCTGAGAAGGACATTACGCAAGCAGGCGCTGCAAGAGGGTATGTTCGATGCGGATCTGCCACAGTACGACTCACTGGATGATCCGGCCGCGTTTCCTGACGTCGAACTGGAAACCGGGCTGGTCGACGATATCGAAGTCCGCCTCGCCTTGCGCCAGTCCCTTGCAACCCGGCTGGACTTCCCTGAACCCAGCCGCGGCATGCTCTACCGGGACACGGCCAGGATCAACAGCACCATCATCGAGAAGGTACACAGCGCAGTGCTTGCCCAGGATGCCAGAACCGATACTCGGCAGGCGTGGATACTTGGGCAGGCCGGCTGGGTGCACTACCTCAAGCGTCACAATGCCGAAGCATTCAACCTGCTCACCGATTTCTGGCGAGTGGGCCATGACTACCTGTTCCATTGCCTGGACGGCAGCCATGAACCGGTAGCCCGCCTGGACAGTTCGGTACTTGAAGCCCTGTTGCCTGTGCTGCCGCAGAACCCGCTGGACGAAAACGGACTGCTGCGGCGTGTGCCGCTCAATGACGGCCAGTTCGACCACGCCATGCGCGCCTTGAACGAGGAGCAGCAAAAGGTCGAGCACGGCCTGCTGCTCAGCCTCACCCGGCAGGCCGAAACCCTCGCTGGCTAAGCCGCGATCATTGGCCGCGCAAGTCTTCGAAGAAGGCCTGCCGGCCATCCACCTGGCTCGAAGCCCGTGGCGCAGCGGCCGCTTCGCCGCTGGCTGCCTCGACATGCCAATAGCAGTGTCTGGCGGCGCGAGTGACCGCCACGTAGGCCAGGCGCTGTACCTCTTCCTTCTGCGCTGTATCGAACGGCTGGGCATCACCGGCACGGCCAAGGCCGGCCTGGCGATACACCTGGTTCTTGTACGGCGAGCTGGTCAGGTACTGGCAGTCGCCGAGCATGAACACTGCATCGGCCTGCAGCCCCTTGGCGCTGTGGTACGTCAGCTGACGCAGACGCCTTTGTTCGGGCGGCAATGCCGCTTCGCCTTGCAGCACGCCGGCCAGATGCTCGCTCATCAAGGCTTTATCGGCGCCCTTGCGGTACAGCATCATCACCGATTCGCCACGCTGGTAATGCTCGATCAGCGTCTGGCCAAGCACCGCTTCGTCACGTTCGCACACCTTGACTGCCGACACCGGCAACTCGGCAGCAGGGCCCGCGGCCCGGGCCTTCTTGCCAGTGATCGATGGCGCGCCCTTGACCAGATGCTCGGCAGCATCGATGACCAGTTGCTGACAACGGTAATTGTCGACCAGCATCACCCGGGTATTGGCCGGCGAAGGGAAGGTCTTGGTGAACTCCATGAAGTACTTGGGCGAACTGCCACGCCAGCCATAGATCGACTGCCAATCGTCACCCACACACAGCAGCGAAGAGTACTGGGCGTTACGGCCGGTGTGCATGGCCGGTCCGCGGCGGCGGATCTCCGCGAGGCTGGCGCGCAGCCAGCTGACGATCTGCGGCGATACATCCTGGAATTCGTCGATCATCAGATGCGCCAACGGCCTGAGCATCGGGTCTGGCAGCAATTGCAGGTTCTCCGGGTTGTTCTCACCGAACAGGGCGAACATGCGGTTGTAGCTCATCACCGGCGGAGACTGGTTGAGCAGGTGCGCCTCGAGGGCTTTCCAGTACAGTGCCAGGGCCTCGAAGAACAAGGCATCGCTGTCGCCGGACGGGAAACTCATCGCCGCCACGGCGCTGTTGACCTCAAGGCCCAGGTTTTCGATGAAGTTGGCGGCACCGACGAAAGCATCGAGCAACGGTGCCGGGGCCAACTCGCCCTTGACCTTGTATTCGAACCCAGGGCCCGCGACCGCGTCGCCTGCCAGCGAGGCGGCCAGGCGCCGGGCCATGGCATAGTTGTCCAGCCAGATCAGCGGCCTGTCGCAGAACGCCTGCAGCAACGTGCGCTTGACCGCCCATTCGGCGCGCACCGCAAGCTTGGCCCCCGGGCGCTGGTACTGTGCGCTTTCCGACGGGTCGAAACCGAGCACAACCCAGGCATCCAGGCCTTCCAGACGGCCATGCACATGGAAGCGGCTGCCCCGGATGTCGACCGTTTCACGGCACGGCTCAATGCCTTTGATCGGCCAAACGCCCGCCGCGAACCACAGGTCCTCGATCACGTCGCACAGCTCTTCGTCGCGCTGGGCAGCCAGTTGCGTCACCTGCACGCGCTTCTGCACATCGGGGTGGTCCGGGTCCAGCGGTTTGAGCTGCAGGGCTTCACGTCGCAGGGTCGCGATGATTTCGGCAAAGCGCGGGTTTTCGGCGAGCAGGTCGCGATAGCAAAGGTTGAGCTGCTGGCGCTGGGCGTCGTTCAGGCGCAGGTCAAACGGGTTGCTCTCGGCGTCCGCCTCACGCCCCTCTGGCATGTCGTTGCCCAGGGTCTCGAATGCTCGCACCTGGCCGAAACCCGGCAGGCTGCGGACCAGCGGCAGAATGCGCGAGTGAAAGGTACGTACCAGCTCGCGCGCACGCGCCGGTGGCAGGTCGAGCTGCCAGAGCGAGAACACCTGCACCAGGCGCTTGATGAAGTCCTTGCGTGACTCACGGGTGAAGGTGACCACCGTCATCGCGTCCAGCTCATAGCCAAGGTAATGGCGCAACAGCAGGATGCGCAGCACCAGCGAAGTGGACTTGCCAGCCCCGGCCCCGGCCACCACGCAAGTGGACGGCGTGTCACTGAATATCAGCTTCCACTGGGCGGCACTGGGCTGCGCCTCGGCGGGCAGGCGCTGGGCTACATCGGCCTTGAAGCGCTTCTTGAGCTCAGTGGTCAGTGGTAGGCGCCAGTCGTCGAACAACCGGTCATCCTGACCGGGTACGGCGGCGGCATCAGGGCGTGAATCGCGAATCACCAGTACCTGGCGACCCGCCTCGTAGCCTTCCACCCGTCCACGCTCGAAACCTTCGCGCATGCCATCAGCGTGGCCGCTGCGCTGGCCGGTGGCATGGCCCAGGAACCAGGAGTCGCGGTGTTGCGCCTGCAAGCGGCTCAGCCCACGGCCCAAAAGCCGTGCAGCCAGGCGGCGAAGCCAGGGCAATTGCGCGGGCGGGGTCAGTTCGGCAGGGGCCTGGGGTTGCTCGTGGGCCACGGTCACTCCGTTGAAAATCGAATCAGCGTGCATGTTCGCCGCATCGGCAAAAAATCGCCAGCGAATGCTTGCAGATCAGTAGATTAGGCGATGAATCGCACACTTCACATCGCCCAAAACAATCTAATTAAACGATTATAATTAGCCGATATTTACGCTTATTTTCGATCTTTCTTTGAAGCATCATAAGGCCATTCCACCCATTCAAGGAGCACGATCATGCTGCAACTGCGACCTTTCGAAGGCCTTGGCCACGCCAATCACGGCTGGCTCGATGCCCATCATCATTTCTCGTTTGCCGAATACCATGACCCGGCGCGTATGCACTGGGGCAACCTGCGGGTATGGAACGATGACCTGATCGCCGCCGGCAGCGGGTTCCCACCGCATCCACACCGCGACATGGAAATCATCACCTATGTGCGTGAAGGCGCTATCACTCACCAGGACAGCCTGGGCAACAAAGGCCGCACCGAGGCCGGCGATGTACAGGTCATGAGTGCCGGTACCGGCATCGTGCACAGCGAGTACAACCTGGAAGACATCGATACCCGTATTTTCCAGATCTGGATCGTGCCGGAACGCGTTGGCGATGCGCCGTCATGGGGGATCAGGCCGTTCCCCAAAGGCGAGCGTGGTGAAGGCTTCGTGACCCTGGCCAGCGGCCGGGCGGGCGATGAAGAAAGCTTGCAGATCCGCACCGATGCGCGCCTGGTAGCGGCAACCCTGCGGGCAGGCGAAACGGCCGAGTACCGCTTCGATGCAGGGCGTCGAGGGTATCTGGTGCCGGCCAAGGGCCTGGTCGAGGTCAATGGGCTGCGGGCCAAAGGCCGCGATGGCGTGGCGATCGAGCAGGAAGACGTGCTGCGGGTGACCGCAATCGAGGACAGTGAGATCGTGCTGGTCGATGTGGCTTGAACAAGCAGGGCCGCGCTGCGGCCCTGCTTCACAGGTCAATCAGGCAATCGCGGCATCCACCAGTACCTGCGCCTCTGCCACCAGGCGTTGCAGGTGCGCCTCGTCGATAAAGCTCTCGGCGTAGATCTTGTAGATGTCCTCGGTGCCCGAAGGCCGCGCGGCAAACCAACCGTTGGCGGTCATCACCTTCAGGCCACCGATGGCTTGGCCATTGCCGGGTGCGTGGCTAAGGATCCGCTCGATGGGCTCTCCAGCCAGCTCGGTCGACTTGACCTGCTCCGGCGCCAACTTGCTCAGCAATGCCTTCTGCCGCGCATCGGCCTTCGCTTCCACACGGGTAGCGAACGGCTTGCCCAGCGCCGCCGTGAGGTCGGCATAGGCCTGGCTTGGATTACGGCCGGTGCGTGCAGTCATCTCGGCGGCCAGCAGCGCCGGAATCAAGCCATCCTTGTCGGTAGCCCAGACCGTACCGTCCTTGCGCAGGAACGAGGCGCCGGCGCTTTCTTCGCCGCCAAAGCCCAACGAGCCGTCGAACAGCCCCTGGGCAAAGTACTTGAAGCCCACCGGCACTTCATACAACTCACGGCCCAGACGCGCGGTAACACGGTCGATCAGGCCGCTGGACACCACCGTCTTGCCCACGGCAGCGTCACTGCGCCACTGCGGACGGTGGCGGTACAGGTAGTCGATGGCCACGGCCAGGTAGTTGTTTGGCTGCAACAGGCCATCGGCGGTGACGATCCCATGGCGGTCGTGGTCCGGGTCGCAGGCAAACGCCACATCGAAGCGCTCGCGCAGGCCGATAAGGCCTTGCATGGCGTATGGCGACGAAGGGTCCATGCGGATCTGGCCGTCCCAGTCGACGGTCATGAAGCGGAAGGTCGGGTCGACCTCGGTGTTGACCACTTCCAGGTTCAGCTTGTAGTGCTCGGCGATCGCCGACCAGTAACGCACCCCTGCCCCACCCAGCGGGTCAACGCCCAGGCGCAGGTTGGCGCTGCGGATGACGTCGAAGTCGATGACGTTTTCCAGGTCGGCAACGTAGTGGCTGACATAGTCGTGGCGCTGGGTGGTCGGGGCCTGGAGGGCCTGCGCATGGTCCAAGCGCTTGACGCCGGCAAGGCCTGCGGCCAGCAGTTCGTTGGCCTTGGCCTCGACCCACTTGGTCACATCGCTGTCAGCCGGGCCACCGTTGGGCGGGTTGTATTTGAAGCCACCGCTCTGCGGCGGGTTGTGCGAGGGGGTGATGACGATGCCATCGGCCAGCCCGCCATCGCGGCCACGGTTGTAGCACAGGATGGCGTGGGACACCGCAGGCGTCGGGGTGTATTCATCGTCCTTGGACAGCATTACCTGCACGCCATTGGCGGCCAGCACTTCCAGGGCACTGGCGGCTGCCGGCGCGGACAGCGCGTGGGTATCGGCACCGATGAACAACGGGCCGTCGATGCCCTGTTCCTGGCGGTACAGGCAGATGGCCTGGGTGATCGCCAGCACGTGGTCTTCGTTGAAACTCAGGTCGAACGAACTGCCCCGGTGGCCCGAGGTGCCGAAGGCCACGCGCTGGGCCGCTACGGCAGCGTCGGGGCGGCCGGTGTAGTAAGCGGTGAGCAGGCGGGGAATATCGACCAGCACGCTGGCCGGAGCCGGCTTGCCTGCCAAAGGACTGAGCGTCATGCAGAAACCTCGAGTTCAACGGATGTTGGAGTTGGAACACGCAGTGTACTGGGAGTTGCAACGAGGTGCGAAGGCCTTGCCGAGGATTATTCGCGGGCTATCTGCCACCAGCTGGGGAACATCTGCTGCACATGCGGCTCGGCGAAGCGCTGATCGATCAACACCAGCACGCCGCGGTCCTGATCGCCGCGAATCACCCGGCCTGCAGCCTGGATCACCTTGCGTACACCGGGGTACAGGTAGACGTAGTCGAAACCAGCGCCGAACTGGCGGCCCAGCCGCTGTTTGAACTGTTCGTTGACCGGGTTGACCTGGGGTAACCCGAGGGTGGCGACGAATGCACCGATCAGCCGGTTGCCCGGCAGGTCGACACCTTCGCCAAAGGCACCGCCCAGCACGGCAAACCCGACGCCCTGGCCGTCTGCGGCAAAGCGCGCAAGAAAATCCTGGCGTGCTGTTTCGTCCATGCCTGGTGCCTGAGCCCAGGCCGAGATCGCCGGGTACTGCTCAGCCAGCAGCGCATGCACCTGCTGCAAGTATTCGAAACTGCTGAAGAAGGCCAGGTAGTTGCCGGGTTGGCGCTGGTACTGCTCGGCGATCAGCGCAACGATCGGTGCCAACGAGGCCTGACGTTCGTGATAACGGGTAGACACCTGGCTGGCGATGCGCACTTCGAGTTGTTCGGCGCGAAACGGCGCCGCCACTTCAAGCCACGCTGTATCCGGTGGCATGCCGAGCAGGTCGGTGTAGAAATGCCGGGGGCTGAGCGTGGCCGAGAACAACGTCACGCTGCGCGCTGCCTGCATGCGCGGGCCGAGCAGTTTGGCGGGCGTTACGTTACGCAGGCACAAGGTGGCCAGGCGACGCTGGCGCGGGCCTTCGCGCAGGCTCACATCGAACAGGAAATGCTCATCGAACAGCTCGGCAACCCGGTTGAACTGCAGCGCCTGAAAATAGAACTGCAGGATGTGTGTATCCACTTCGACGGGCGACTCGTTCAAGCGCTCCTGGATCAGCCCGATGCAGTGCTGCAGCGCACGTAGAAAGGCCTCCGGCAGTTGCCCGGTGGCCAGATAAGGCGCTCGCTGCGCCTTGTACAGGGCATTCCATTGGCGGTTCAGCCGGTCCAGCGCGCTGGCCAGCCCTGGCGGTTTGCGCTGGCGCAGCGCCAGCAATTGCCCCTGGTCGAGGCTGGCGCTGTACATGCCGCGGCCACGCTCCACCAGGTTATGAGCCTCGTCGACCAGCACCGCAACGCGCCATTGGTTGGCCTGTGTCAGGCCGAACAGCAGGGCATGAGCGTCGAAGTAATAGTTGTAGTCGGCCACCAGTACATCGACCCAGCGCGCCATTTCCTGCCCCAGGTAGTACGGGCAGACCTGGTGTTGCAGGGCCACCTCGCGCAGGTTCGCGCGGTCCAGCAACGGCTACCGGGCCGCAGCCTCACGCGCCGCCGGCAGGCGGTCGTAGAAGCCTTGGGCCAATGGGCAGGCGTCGCCATGGCAGGCTTTGTCGGGGTGCTCGCAGGCCTTGTCGCGGGCAATCAGCTCCAGGGTGCGCAGCGCGGGTTGCGCCGTGGCCCGGGTGATCTGCTGCAGGGCATCCAGCGCCAGTGCACGGCCTGGGGTCTTGGCGGTCAGGAAAAACACTTTGTCGAGTTGTTGCGGCACCATGGCCTTGAGCAACGGGAACAGCGTGCCGAGGGTCTTGCCGATACCGGTGCTGGCCTGAGCCATCAGGCAGCGCCCGGTGCTGACCGCCTTGTACAGGGTTTCGGCCAGTTGCCGCTGGCCTTGGCGAAACTGCGGGTAAGGAAAGCCCAGGCTCTGCAGCCCGCGGTCACGCTCGGCCAGGCGCTGCGTTTGCCCTTGGGCCCAGGCCAGAAAACACAGGCATTGGGTTTCGAAAAAAGCTTGCAGCTCGACGGCGCTGTAATGCTCGCTGATCAAGGTCTGGCCGTCGTTGTCCACGTTCAGGTAAACCAGCGCCACCTCGATGGCGGGCAACTGCCGCGCCTGGCACAGCAGCCAGGCATAGACCTTGGCCTGCGCCCAGTGCAGTTGGCGATGATTGGCAGGTTGGCGAGCCAGGTCACCACGGTAGGTCTTGATCTCTTCAAGACGGTTTGCGGCGGGGTCATAACCGTCGGCGCGGCCGCGCACCTGCAAGCCCTGATAAGCGCCTTCGAGTGCGACCTCCGCCTGGTACCCGGCGGCCCGCCTGGCCACTACCCGGCGATGGCCCTCGATGCCCTCCTGGGCAGTGGGCGACGGCGTGAAGCGCAGGTCGAGGTCACCGGCCTTGGCAGTGAACTCACACAAAGCGCGCACCGCCACGCGGTAGCTCACTCGCCCTCGCTCCAGCGCACATGACAGACAGCCACCGGCAAGCCCTGCTCGGCGCAGAATTCCAGCCACCGCAACTGGTTGTCCTGCAGGCGGTCGCCCGGGCCTTTGACCTCGACCATGCGGTAACGCCCCTGCTCCGGCCAGAACTGGATCAGGTCAGGCATGCCGGTGCGGTTGTTGCGTATGTCTTGCAGCAGGCGCAGGAAACACTGCTTGAGGTGGGCTGCGGGCAGGCAGGCCAATGCCTGCACGAGCAAGGCATGGTTGAGCATCTGCCAGAACACGAACGGCGATTGCAGCCCTTGCTTGGCGGCATAGCAGTCGAGGATGGCCTGCTGATGCGAGCCGTCGTCGAGCCGGCCCAGGCAGGCGTCGAACTGTACGGCGCGCCGCTGCTGGAAGTCGCAGTCGTGCAGGTCTTGCGGTGCAGCCTGGAAGGGGTTGAAGAACGCGCCGGGAATCGGGGCGAAGATCGCGTCCCAGCACAACAGCCCGAACAGGCTGGTGAGCAGCGTGTTCTCGACGTAGTGAACCTGCCCGCCTGCTTGCGCCAGGTGCTGCCGAACAGCCTCCTCGACACCCAACGCGGCCTGCTCGCGAGGCAGCTCGAGCTCGATCACCTGCGCGGGCGTGGCACGCCGCCGGCGCTGCGCCGGCCCGCCCAGTTTGCGCACCAGGCGCGGCACCATGCGCTCAAGCGCCTGCACTTCCAGGGCATTGGCAGGCGTTTGGGCCAGGTGCAGGGCCAGGGCATGCGCCTCTTGCCAGCGCTCGCTGCGCTCCAGCACCCGCACCTGGCGGATGCGCGCTTGCGCATGGCTGCTCTGGGCATACACCGTCAATGCCAGGTCCCAGTCGCCAAGGCGCTCGCACTGCTGGCCCAGGGCAAACAGCAAGCGCGCGTGACGCCGGGCCAGCCAGGGGTTGTCGCTGCGCCAGCCCGCCAACGCCTGAAGGATCGACGCAGGCGCCTCAGCCAACTCCAGACGCTCGGCGCACTGGTGCAAAGCCATGGCCAGATCAACGTCGCTGCGCTGCTGCAAGGCACGCGAGGCGGGGCTGAATGGCACTTGCTCGAAACGCAGCACGCCCAGGTCGGCAAGAACAAAATCGGACCAGTCCTGGTACAGGTTGCCAAAGAACAGCAGACGCATGCGATCGCACAGCGGCTGCAGGCACCACTGCACGATGCGCACAGGGGCACTGGCGAACCAATCGGACAGTGACCTGGGCGCCAGCTCCAAGGCTTGAAGTTGCGCGAGCAGATCGCTTTTGGCCGCACGCGGTCGGCTCAGAAGGCCTGCAAAACCGCTGGCCAGCTCCTCCTTGCGCAGCAGGGCGAACAACTGTTCCAGGCTCAACTGCTCGGGTTCACGCACCCAGCCCAACGCCTGCAGTGGCTGCAAGGCCGCACGCGTATCGCCGATCTCGGCATAGTCCAGCCGGTCACTGCGAAACAGCTCGCCCTTGCGCATAACCATGCGCACCAGCAGCGCCTGGGCTGGCTCTTCGAGCCTGGCAAAAGCATGGATGAAAGCCAGCTCCTGGGTATCGAGCAGGTCGGCATAGCGGTGTTCGACCCACAGCAGTACCTGGCGGAAGTTATGCAGGTAGTAGAGCGGGTCGTCGACGGAATGGGCGATCACAGGGCGGGGTCGGGCAGCAGGAACGGACACTGTTTATACATACAGATAACGCCTGCTGGCAAGCCCCGTGGGTCAGGCTGGCAAACAACCGACCAATGGCGCTTGAGCCACGTCAGAGCGCCATGACCATCTCATGCCAGGCCATGCCGCCGTGGTCCGAGGGCGATGGCTTCACGTACTGGTAGCCCATCTTGCGGTACAACTCGACGTGCTGCTGCTTGCACATCAGGTGGATGGTGCGCTTCTCGAGCGCAGCCATCCGCTGCACGAACGTATTCATCAGCAATTTCGCGTAACCCTTGCCCTGACAAGCCGGGTCCACCACGACGGACATGATCACCACATTCGCGGCCGCCGGGTCATGGCCTACCAGCTCCTTGAAGGCCTCATCGGAAATCACCACCTCGTGGGCACAGCCACTGTTGATGAACCCCACGACCTTGCCGTCGACCTCAAGCAGGAGGAAACCCTCTGGGTACTGCGCGATACGGGTGCGGATCTTTTCAAGGGTCGCGGCTTCATCCCCCTCGTACGCGCCAATTTCAATCTCGTAGCAGCGTTCGGCATCCTGGGGAACAGGTTGGCGAAAATGTGGGGTGCCCATGCAGATGCTCCTGAATATGAATGAACAGGGCGCCATGATACGTGACACGCCAGGGCTGGCGATCAGCTTTTGCTGCCAGCCTGCCGTCCTCGACGCGGCGCCAGCACCTGTTTCAACCGGTAGAGCGCCTCGCTCAGCGCTTCTGGTCGGTCGCCTGACCAGGTGAGCGCCAGGTAGTGCTGATAACGCCCCTGCACGCTGAACCGCGCACCTGCCAGTACTTGCAAGGCCGGACCAGACAAAGCTGGCGAAACCCGATCCAAGGCGATTGGCTCAAGCATGCGCACCCACAGGACATACCCCCCGTCAGGCATGTCAAAAACCAGCTTCCCGCCCAGGCACACATTGAGTTGATGGCATAAATGCTCCATACGCTTGCGCAGCTCCAGCCGACGCCGGTTCAATTGCCCGTCGACCTCGCCGTTGCTGAGCATCTGCGCCAAGGCATGCTGACGCACAGGAGGTAGCTGGTAGCCTCGTCGGGCAAACCCTTCGGCAAGGGTGCCATGCAGGCCCAGCACATACGCATAGGGGGCCTCGGCACCGACCAACGCTTGCAGCGACCCCAGCACCAACAGCCACCGCTGGTCGACCCAGTCACGCAAACGTGCCCCCGGAGGGGTGTCGAAACAGTGCTCGCTGTCCAGATCGTTTTCCAGCAGCCAGACAGGATGCGAGGCCAGCAAATGGGCAATCTGCCGCTGGTCCTGTTGCGACATCAACCGTCCCGTAGGCATGCCAAGGCATGACGGCATCACCATCATGCGCACCGACTCACGCCCCAACAGGCGAGCCAGGCTGCCGAGGTCAGGGCTGCCGTGGTCGTTAACGGGCATCTCCAGCACATGCAAGCCAAAGCGCTGCAAAACCCTCAGCAAACGCCAGCAGCACGGCGATGCGACCAGCACCGTGCTGCCCTGCAACGCCAATGCTTCGAGCAGCGTTTCCAGCAAAGCCTGCATGTCGGGCCCCAGGTGCACATCTTCAGCACGCCAGGATTGCCGGGACGATCGAGTGTAACGTTCGGCCAATACATGCCGCAGGCGAACTTCTCCCGAGCTCTGGGTACCGGGCAATGAACGTGCACGCTGTCGCGCCAGCCGTCTTTCGTGAGCGAACAACGCACGCTCCATCGCCGGATGCGCCAGCATGGCCTGGTCCGACTCTGCAGTGGCCGTCACGCCGGTGATGGCGCCGGCCGGCACAAAGTACCCGGATTTAGGCACCGACAGCACCCGCCCTTCATGTTCCAACAACCCGTAGGCTGTTTGTACAGTGGCCAGTGAAACGCGCAGGTGCCGCGACAGGGCACGCAGTGAGGGCAAACGGCGCTCCCCTCCCCGCGCGGCCTCATCGATAAGCGCTTGCAGATATCGATACACCGACTGGTAAGCGAATTCACGCCCCATCAGGTAAGCCCCCGCAGGCAGTCAAACCAGCAGCGGGCCGGCAGGCCAGTAGCGCCAGATGCACATCACGCCGTGCCAGGTTTGCCAGCAAGGGCCAGGCGCTGTGATGCAAACGCCCTTCGTAAATAGCTCGCAATTGAGCAAGGGACAAACCACTGATGTTTACCAACCAATCCTTGACGGGATCGGGACAAGGTTTTCCCTGCATGACGCGATGCAGATAAGGCAGTGCCACCAGCATATCGGCGTGGCAGCATTGCAGAAAGCGCTCCAACCTGCGCCCCTTGTTGGCGAATGGGCTGTGGAACATGCAAACGAGCTGAGTGTGCTCAAGGCCATAGGCCTTGGCAAAACGGCTTTGCTGCGATGCCTGTGCTAGCGCCCTTTCGCAATGCAGACGCGGCGCCGGGCCTGACTCAACAGGAGCATTGCAGCGCGACCGTAGTTCATGCAACTGAGCCAACGCCAGCGGGTCGAGAAAACTGGCCAGTGGCATGGCCTTCTGCACAGGCTCGAAGTGGCACTCCATCATCAAGTCCAGCTCACCTTCACTCAGTAGCTGGGGCAACAGGTCGTCGAGGGTAATCAGCCTGACCGGAAGGTCCGAGTGACGCTCGGTAACCGGTTTTTCCGGCTCGCCAAGTGAAGTGCCGGCAGTGTTGTGCAACTGACTCAACCGCTCGGCAAGCGTCGCCATGCACTGATGCAGGTTCGCCCTCCCCCCGTCACCGGCCTGGCGCAGCCCCCTGCGGGCCCACGCCAGGTAACGCAGCCGTTGTCGCGCAGGCATGGCGGTGACCATTGCATCGACTGCCGGATGGCCGTCGAGCGCCAGACACAAGGCTGCACCCAGTTCCAGGTGCATGCGACTGCCCAAAAGTGCTTCGGGCCGCGCATCGACAAGATGGCCGAACACAAGCAAGGCGTCGCGCGCCAGCGCCCAGGGTTCGACCGCCAGATAGGGCCTTCGGCTGAACGAAACCACCTGCCCGGCTTCGAGCATCTGGAGCTGCACCCGTGGATCGTCATGCAGAAACAAGGTACTGAACACACGCTCATGTTGCTCAAGAAGCGCGTTGCTGGCCGCGGGTAAGCACACCGCCACCACCTGCAACTGAAAGGTGACAGGTGCACGCTGGGCAATACTCAACTGGGCCGCACGCAAGACCGCCAGCAGCCGGGCGCTATGGCAGTCTGCGCCTAGCAGCACGAGCAACCTGAACGTACCGATATATTCCGGGCCACCTGCGGCTACCAGCAAACGCTGGACCAACAGCTGCAAAGAGGCGCGCTGGACCTGGGACATATGGCCCAACACGCGATCCAGCACCTGTTGGTAAATATGGTGCATAGCTTGGTCGTGGATATTGCTCACATGTCACCTCACTACTTCATTCTTTCCACCGCCAACAATGCACTTTTTCATGAATCAATAGGCGGCGAATCAAGCCTGAAGAAATTTCCTACAAAACTTTAAGAGAAATTGAAGTGACGAATTACTGTCGCCATGCCATTGAGAGAAATGAACCCCTGCGTGAGCCCTCCGCCGCGCCAAAACACCAAAAGCCAGGGTTGATCTTCTCCATTGCACGCTCCTTGCGTAAAGCATCATTACGCCATTATCAAGCGTTGCTCAACGATTAACAGATACAGACGCCGGTAAAAAAACCATTCAGCCGAATGGCAACTCACTGTGCGCTCGACACGGGGAAGTTTTCAAAGAGAAAGACTTTTCAAGGCATTTGCATGCACGCGAGGTGGCAATATTTTTTATGTAGGACGGATACTAGTTAACCGTAGGAAAAATCCTAACATGAGACTATTCACGGATTGTCGAGGAGGTAAAGTATTGGTAAGTGCACGCTTTGAATTTTATGGCGTGCGGATATCGAGCGCCGCGAGGGAGGCGCACCATCAAGCTGTGAACACTCGAAAAAAAACCCGAGCCAAGCCCGGGTTCCCTTTAGATCCAGCGTATATCAGCCCGCCGCCAAGTCCAGCACCACTCTGCCGCCACAAGGACACTCATCCATATACCGGTGCGCTTCAACCACCTGATCAAACGGATACACCTTGATGATCTGCGGTGTCAGCAACTGGTCTGCCGTGAACTGGTTGATATCACGCAGGGCACGCTGCAGCGCAACCTGGTCCTGGCTAATGCCCAGTTCCGGCTTGCCGGTGAAGTTACCGATGCAGTGAACGTAGAACTGGATGTTCTTCTGGAACGCCGCACAGGCCGGGAATGGTGTCTGGTTACCACCCTGCAGGCCATAAAGCACCAGGCTGCCACGTGGCGCGAGTACATCGCCGAGCAGTGACATCTGCGGGCCACCCATGCCGTCGAGGACCATGTCCACACCGCGCCCGTCAGTGTACTTACCCACCTGCAGGAGCAAGTCCTGCTCTTCGGTGACGATCACCTTGTCAGCCCCCAGGCCCAGCAGGTAGTCGCGCTGCTCCGGCTCCTTGGTGGCAGCGAACACCTTGAGCCCCAAGGCCTTGCCCAACTGCACGAAGGCGGGCCCTGCGCAATGGCTGGCATCGGTGACCAGCGCGGTCTGCCCGGCCTTGGCCCTGGCCAGGTCGACGTAAGCGAAGTAGGCGATCAGCAGCGGCGTGTAATGCACGCTGGCTTCGATCGGGGTGAGGATGTCCGGGTAACGGGTAATCGCCGTGCGCGGCAGGACGATCACATCCCCGTATACCGGGTGATCATTGGCGCTGGTCGCCGGGAAGCTGGCCACCCGGTCGCCCACTGCAATGTCATCGACACCCTCACCCACCGCAGTCACCACGCCGGCCATCTCGTGGCCGATACCCGCTGGCAGGCGGGCCTGGGACGGCGCCAGGTTCTGCCGCCAAAGCACGTCGTACCAGCTCACGCCAATGGCCTCGACGCGGATCTGCACCTCGCCGACAGCAGCTGACGGTTCGGCCTGCTCCTCGCAGCGGAGCACTTCGGCAGCGCCGAACTTGTGGAACCGGATCATGCGGGACATCGCATACCTCGCCTTTGTGAATCTCGTATTACCACGGACTTTATCCGGGCTTTTGCCGTTAGACCATCAGTGGCTATTAATAGTCGACATGCCTGTCATCGATTGGGCACCTCACATTTCTGTGCATCGGCCCCACAAATCGGTGCAGGTTAACAGCCTTTGGCCTTAAGATTCACCCCTGCCCCACTTTAGGCGAAGCGCACCGATGAATCGAAACGACCTGCGTCGCGTAGACCTCAACCTGCTGATCGTGTTCGAAACCCTGATGCATGAGCGTAGCGTGACCCGTGCCGCCGAGAAGCTGTTCCTCGGCCAGCCGGCGATCAGCGCGGCGCTGTCGCGCCTGCGTAACCTGTTCGACGACCCGCTGTTCGTGCGCACGGGCCGCAGCATGGAGCCGTCAGCGCGGGCACATGAAATATTCGCCCTGCTGTCGCCGGCGCTGGATTCCATCTCCACCGCGGTCAGCCGCGCCGCCGAGTTCGACCCGGCCACCAGCAACGCGGTGTTCCGCATCGGCCTGTCGGACGACGCCGAATTCGCCCTGCTGCCGCAGCTGCTCAAGCGCATCCGCGCCGAGGCGCCCGGCATCGTGCTGGTAGTGCGCCGGGTCAATTACCTGCTGATGCCTACCCTGCTGGCCTCCGGCGAAATCTCGGTGGGGGTGAGCTACACCAGCGAACTGCCCGCCAACGCCAAGCGCAAGGTGCTGCGCCGCAGCATGCCCAAGCTGCTGCGCGCCGACAGCGTGCCCGGCAGCATCACCCTCGACGACTTCTGCGCACGGCCGCATGCACTGGTGTCGTTCGCTGGTGACTTGTCCGGTTTCATCGACGAAGCGCTGGAAGAGATCGGCCGCAAGCGCCATGTGGTCCTGGCCGTGCCGCAATTCAACGGCCTGGGCAGCCTGCTGGCGGGGACCGACATCGTTGCCACGGTGCCCGATTACACCGCTGATGCGCTGACTGCTGCGGGCGGGTTGCGGGCTGAAGACCTGCCGATAGCGGTGCGCAGCTTCGAGTTGCACATGGCCTGGCGAGGGGCGCAGGACAATGACCCGGCGGAGCGCTGGTTAAGGTCGCGGATACAGATGTTCTTCGGGGATCCCGATAGCTTGTGACTGACTTCCATCAAGATCCGCAAACACCAATAAAATCAGTATCTTAACCTGACCATGCGTCCAAGGCCGTCCGTCGTATTCCGCTCATTTCCAATGCGCTTGCGGGTATATTTTTGGGTACTTTTTCCATTTCGAAAAAAAGTACCCGCACATGACGACTTCCCTCCCCACGCCTGCATTGCGGCGTAAACTCAGCGATGCCTTCTTGCGTGCCATTGCTGAACCCGGCAAGTACGCCGACGGCGAGGTACCCGGTCTTTACCTGCATGTTCAGGCCTCGCAGAAGTCGAACAAGCCTGCCGCAAAATACTGGCGGATGAGGTATCGCCTGAACGGCAAGGAGAACGTGTACGCGATCGGCCGTTATCCCGACATTGGCTTGAAAGACGCCCGCGACTTGGCCCGAGCCGCGCGCCAGAACGTAGCTCATCACGTCGCCCCGCTGAAGGCCAAACGCAAGAAAATCGCCGATCAGCTACTCAATGAGGAACGCACATTCAGTTACGTCGCCGAACAGTGGCTGGCCTTCAAGTCGCACGACCTCGTGAGCAAATCCCTCGCGGGCTTTCGCGGCGCTTTGAACAATCACATCCTGCCCACGATCGGCAACATTCCCGTCAGCGAGATCAAACTGGACCACATCATCGAGATCATCGCTACCCTGCGCCGAGCACGCACACTGGCCATGGCCAAGCGCGTGCGTACCATCATCCGTGCCGTGCTCGGTTTCGCTGAGGGCCGTGGCTGGGTGGAGCGTAACGTGGCCCTGAGCAACACCGAAGAGCTCAAGGTTCGCCATGTGGTGACCAGTAATCCAGCGATCGAACGACCAGCCGATTTGGGTCACCTTCTGCTTCGTCTGGATGAGCTCAGCCCGAGCAGCGTGAGCACTGCGATGCGCTTGCTGGTCATGCTGCCGGTTCGCCCCGGCGAGCTGGTGAAAATGCGTTGGGAAGACATTGATCTGGTCAGCGCCGACTGGCGCTATGTAGTAGGGAAAACACGCCATCTGGATAAGAGCAAACACATCGTGCCACTGCCGGAGCAAGCCCTTGTACTGTTGCGTGAACTACATGAACGACGGGTGGTGGATGAAGCGGGCAATGGCTGGGTCTTTGTATCGCCGATCTACCCAGGCTATCCAGTTGACGCCACATCCCTGGCCAAGGCCTACCAGCGGATCTGGCCGGAATACCGCATCACTGCGCACGGTTTCCGCGCCACCTACCGCACTATCGCTCACGAGCATTTGGGCATCGATCCGATTGTGCTGGAATTGTCGTTGTCTCACCGTATGCCAGGCGCTCTGGGCGCAGTGTATGCGCGCGCGCAGTTGCTACCGCAGCGACGAGAAGCAGCGCAGCATTGGGCGGACTACCTCGATCGGCTTCGAAAGAACTCCAAACTTACAGCAGCAGAGTAGTTGTCGGGAAAGTACAAATTCTACGTGCACTTCCTTCTTGCCATGATCACAACAACTGCCTTATCAGGAAGAGCCAATTCAATTTCGTGAGTATGGCGGAGCATTCGGAATTCGAACTCACGCGACCCAGCCAAACCGATGAAAATAAAGTCATAATAATCAATAAGTTAGAAAGATTAGTTAGAATGCAGCGTAGTCCGCCTGAGCAATATCCACCAACGTCCACATACTTCCATGGAGACTCTGATTTTACTGGCCTCCAGTCCACATCACGTCCACCAACGTCTTGCACCATCTACTCAAATCCAGCTATAAAACGTGGGTAGAAAAATGGGTATGAATCATGGCGCGTGGCATCAACAAGCTCTCCGCTCTCGCGGTGCAAAAAGCAAAGGACCCTGGCTATTACGGGGATGGCGGCGGTCTCTGGTTGCAGGTCAGCAAACTAGGTGGGAAGTCCTGGGTGTTCCGCTACACCAGAAACGGCAAGACTCGCGACATGGGACTTGGCCCTGTACACACCGTTTCTCTCAGCGAAGCGCGCTCGAAGAGCCTGGAGCATCGAAAAAGCCTGCTTGAGGGTATCGACCCTCTCGAAGCAAAAAAAGCAAAGCAGCAGGCAGCCAAGCTTGAGGCTGCCCGGCATAAGACCTTCAAAGAGTGTGCGCTGGCCTACATCCAAGCCAACCGTGCGGGCTGGAAAAATCCGAAACACGTCCAGCAGTGGGAAAATACTCTTGAGGCCTATGCCTATCCAATCATCGGTGAACTGGCTATCGGAGCGGTCGACACGAACCTGGTGTTGAAGGTCCTACAGCAACAGGTCGGTTCGCCTAGCGAACCCACACAGTTCTGGTACACAAAGGCGGAAACCGCGAGCAGGCTCAGGGGCCGGATCGAGAACATTCTCGATTGGGCGACTTTCCGCGGATACCGCCAAGGTGAAAACCCAGCTCGCTGGAAAGGCCATTTGGAGCATGAGCTACCTGCAAGAAGCAAAGTCCAGAAGGTTGAACATCACGCCTCCCTCCCCTACGCGGAAGCTCCGGCTTTTATGCGGGAGTTAAGCAAGCGCAAAGGTGTCTCGGCCAGAGCACTGGAGTTCTCAATCTTGACTGCTTGCCGGTCAGGTGAGGTACGTGGCGCAGAGTGGAGCGAGATCAATTTTAAAGAGTCGACATGGACGATACCGGCAGCACGAATGAAGGCAGGCAAGGAACACTCTGTACCGCTGTCGCCCGAAACAGTTCAGCTGCTCAAATCATTGCCTCGCATCGCAGATAGTCCATACGTGTTCCCCTCCCCGCGAGGAAAACAGCTATCGGACATGTCACTCACTGCCGTTCTGAGGCGTATGGAGTTGGGGCACCTCACACAGCATGGCTTTCGCTCCACCTTTCGAATCTGGGCAGCGGAGCAAACGCATCACCCTCGTGAGGTATGCGAGCATGCCCTTGCCCATAAGCTCCCTGATAGCGTTGAAGCCGCGTATCAGCGGGGTACTTTATGGCCGAAACGCGTCCAACTCATGCACGATTGGGCTCATTACTGCTTTGTAAGCAAGTGACAAAACAGCAATGTAGATTTTTGGCTTCCGCTGTATCCGATTGAAATTTCTGTTAGCACCTAGTTATCCTA
This sequence comes from Pseudomonas sp. TR47, assembly GCF_044143025.1. NCBI lineage: Bacteria > Pseudomonadati > Pseudomonadota > Gammaproteobacteria > Pseudomonadales > Pseudomonadaceae > Pseudomonas > Pseudomonas sp. TR47. The sequence continues at coordinate 354,639 of NZ_JBHFCS010000002.1, forward strand.
TGGACAGGGCCTAGAGCCCAGGTCGCCGTGAACCGCCCTGCTGCGTGGGAAAGATCGGTGTTTTGACGCTAACCACATTACTCCCCGTGGCCAGCCCGGCTCGCAGCAAGCCCAGCGAAGCATCCAGGACTTGTCCCCTGGCAAGGTGCTTTTACGGCCATGACTTTGGAGTCAATGTCATGCCTTTCACAGCCGAATCTATCATCGAAACCTTCAAAGAAACTGAGGTTGCCGGTGCCCCCAAGCTTAAACATACCCAGTATTTGAACTACCTTGCCAAGCGTCTCGGCTATCAGAGTTTCAAGCATTTCACACAGTGTGTCGAAACCGCTCCGTCCGATCGCCTTGGTGACTACTACACGGGATTGATGAAGAAGATCTGCGGCATCCGTGTACCCAAACAGGACATTGGGCACATCCGCCTCAGCCACTTCGACGGGAAGTCGATCAGCTATGATTCGTACTTCATTGGTTGGGACGAGCATGGCCGAGAAATCCGAATGCCCAGTGCCGACCACGGCAGGCTGGCTATTATGGATTTCCGAGAAATTTTCGACATGCCGCTGTATGTGATCGAGACCCAAGCGGAGTTCATCGCCTGGCAATGGAACTGGGCCTCATTTGCCGTCGCGCCTCCCGACCTTGTCAGAGCAAACTTCCCTTCGTTGTTCCATCAGCGCGATCGAGTGGTTGAGAATCCGCCCATGGATAAGGTCAAGCGGCGTTATCGTCGCGAGCAAAAGAAAAGCGGCCTCATCTAAACGTTGCAGGGCGGTCTCAGACCGCCCATTCACCGCGCCGCACTGCCAACCTAGCGACGTGGTCTACGCTCGTTACCGAACAAACACCGCAACCTCCCCCTTGGACGCAATCACCATGAGCGCTGGCAATCCTTCCGCGCTCATCTTGCGATGAAGTGTATCCAGCAGATGCTCATCCAGCTGGCTCGGGCGAGCAGGACAATTATCAGGATGAGAGTGCCATTCCCCTACGTAGTCAACCACCCGAGCAGTGCGCGAGTGCACTGTGCCCAGGGCCTCAGCCTGGCCTACCTGTCCCCTTATAAAGTGGCTCGGGCTCGCCTCACTGTCTGGGGGAGCTGGTAAAACATCCACGATAACGATGGTCTTCGTTTTCAGGTCGGTGACGCCGAGAATCGCGCCCCCCGTTTCATTCGGCAGCGCCGCAAGGCGAGAGGTGAGCAGCTTCTGAACCAGGGCCTCATCATATTTCACCGTCCATCCAGCAGACTCCACTGAATGTATCTGGGCAACTTCAATTTCGTGCGTTCTTACCGCTCCCGACTGCTCATCACACTCCCAAACGCAGATCCTGGCCTGAGGCTTCGCCACCGACTTGCGGAGCTGTCTAGCCAGAATCCCTGCGTGCAAGTGGATGTATTCGCCCGACAGTCTGACCGAAATATCTCGACATCCCCCGCCCACCCAGCGGTCACCCAGATGACTGACCAGGTGCGTATGTCCCCACTCATGATGAAGAAGTGCCCGATAGTATTGGCCTTCCAAACCATCAACGATGCCGTCTCGCCTCGTCCTCCAAAATCATCACACAAGACTGACCAGAAGGAGTGACGAATAGACTTACTGTACGCGGAGCTTCATCTCTGCGCGCAAGCTCTCGGGGCACCCCGAAGGTTGTAGTGACATCGACGACAAGGTCGGCGCTGGTCAACGATGAGGTGACCTCTGCGGACTCGTCCAGGACACTTAGATCAATAGCGCTAGGTGGCGTCCAGTTGGGATAGGTAGCACAAGCCATTTCCTGCAATACCTTGACCTTGGGCATTCCAACGAATCCATCAAAAGCGATGTGCCGACAAAGGTTGTGAGGCAGCAATCGGTCAGGATCGATGAAAGTCCATTGCCCCCACCCTTGGCGTATCCATAAATCAGCCAACACGCTACCCAGAGCGCCCACTCCGGCGAGTACGCCTTTGATTTCACTGTGCTCTTCTGGGGTGCCGGAGAGATCTCGTGCGGTTTGCGGAGTGAGTGCTGTGCGGATTTCCACAGGCATCAGTGAAAGGGAACGCCAGGCCGAGCCGGCAGCCCCACCCAACAACGTGATCCGCTGACACAGCCCTTTTGCATCAGGCATACCAAGCATGTCCAATGCAGTCGCAAGGTCAAACAGGGAAGCATTCAGCATGTATCCCGCGACATCGATCCGCTCAGCACCGCCTTCACGGACGCGAGGAATCCACACGGTGATGAGAATACCCTCGCCTTTTCCGTGCGCGGGCGATATCCCCCCTTCGATTGCCTCGTAGACGGTGTCATACAAGGCGCCGTAGAGATCGCTCCCCCACGAAACGAGTTGATCCTGTAATTTCCCAAGTGTTTCTGGAAAGCCGGCCAGCGTGGTCGTTCCTACCGGCTCAACCATCACCGGCACCATTCGCACCGTCTTCGATTGATCGTCGGGTCTGGACGGCTCAGCTTTCAGAATCACCGAGTCGCCCTGATCGACCTTGAAGATGGTCAACGTCCTGCTACCTGCCTTGGCGTAATCTGGGTAGTTCGAGGGTAG